>JADEWQ010000044.1 GCA_015207585.1 Pleurocapsales cyanobacterium LEGE 06147
AAGTTTGGAATCAAAGAGGATGGGACTATTTAAAAAAGTCCAGATCCTCATGGCAGAGTCCTCGACCTCAAAATAAAAAAGGAGATAAATTAGAACAAGAGATATTTAAAGCCAACTTTCCCTTAAAAGTTCAACAGTTAGAGCAAAAATATCCAGAAGCAAAAATAGATGTCTGGTTTTTTGATGAACATAGAGTAGGGTTAAAGCCAAGATTAAGAAAAGTCTGGTCAAAGATTGGGGAAAGACCAAGAGCATTAGTTCAGCATCGTTATGAATGGCTTTATGTTTATGGATTTGTTAAACCCCAAACGGGAGAAACTTTATGGGATTTAATTCCCAGAGGAAATACTAAGTGGCTCAACCAAGTTTTATCAAAATTTTGCTCGGGATGTAGGAATTTCCGAAAAAAAAAGTTTTGTTAGTAGAAGATAATGCTGGATGGCATAGAAGTGAAAGAGTAGAAAAAATAGAAGGAATTACCGTAGAATTTCTTCCTGCTTATTCTCCCGAATTGCCACCAGCCGAAAGATTATGGACATTAGTAGATGAACCATTAGTTAATCAAAGTTTTGAAACTATTGATGAGATTGAAGAAATTTTGGTAGAGCGTTGTAATACGCTTAATAATCTGAAAAAAGAAATTAAAGATTTAACTAACTATCATTGGTTAATGAATCCTTAATTTAAAAGTAGGTTTTGACAATCGTACTTGGTATCAGTTACCAGTGAGCAGTATTTAATTCTGAATTCTGAATTCTGACTCGGTGACTTCTTGACTGATAACTGTTCCCTGAGATTTTAACTAACTTTGTGGCGATCGAGTCCTTGTTTAATCCAGGTAAGACATTCAATAGCACTATGAAATAATTTGGGTGCAGCGATATTTCTTAATTCATGAGGGGGATAGTGATCGTAGAAGCATTTCCCAGCTTTTTGATGAATGACAATGAAATTATCATTATAGGTATAGCGATCGCGAAAATAATCAGAGTCATTAACTTTATTATCTATATATGATTCTAAATTAGTTTTAGCAATAGCAATAATTTCATTGAGATTATTGCTGTATAGTCCAGCAGGATTTTCTGCTTGATGCAATTCATTTTTATATCCTTGTTCTGACAATAAGCAATAAGAATAAATATCTTGATTATTAATACGACTAAAAACAAAGGGAATAATTAAAAATCCTCGATAAGCAACGGATTTTTCGTATAAAAATCGACCCATTTTTAGATATCTAAACCGCGCCTACTTTGAAAACCCTAGTTTTTCAGATAACGTCTTTAGGGAACGGGGAACAAAAAATATTTTTTCCTATAAAAAAACTCCAGTTTCCAATCTGGAAGAGATTTAGTTATGGAAAATAACTTTGTAATATCAAAATTATACATCGCGGGTGGATCTTTTTTTCTTAGCTTTCGATCGCCGCTTGAAAGGCTTTAGTTAGCAAGTCGATTCCAGTAATCGCCGTACCGACAACCACTGCATACGCGCCTAATTCGAGAGCTTTTTTTGCCATCGTCGGAGCAGCGATGCCTCCTTCACAAATAACGGGAACGTTTAATTGAGCTACCATCTCAGTCAGTAGGGAATAACCGGGAGGAGATAAGTGTTGCGTCTGTTCGGTATAGCCATAAAGAGTAGTACCCACTAGATCGGCACCTGCTTCTACTGCCGCGATCGCATTTTCGATGGTATCTACATCAGCCATGACTAATTTTAATTTACCCCACTCTGCGTGGATACGCCCGATAATTTCTGCTACCGTTTCTCCTCCTGGACGTTTTCTAGAGGTAGCATCAATAGCAATAATATCAGCACCGGCTTCAATAATTTTAACAGCATCTTGATAGCGAGGAGTGATGTATACTTTACTGTCTAATTCTTGCTGTTTCCAAAGACCAATAATAGGTATATGGGGTATTTTGGTTCTAACTGAGCGAACGTGACTGGGGGTATCAATTCTTACGGCTGCTGCACCTCGATTGACACAAGCTAGAGCGATCGCTGCTACGATCTCGGGATGGTGTAAAGGAGAATTAGCAGGAGCTTGACAAGATACAATCAACTTAGAATGCAGCTTGTCGATGAGATTATTCATATTAGTTTATGTAATTAAGCTATTGATTTTCTCTAATAAGTAAGTTGGTTTCATTAATTTTAGTAAGTAATCATCTATACCTTGTTCGGAAAAATATTGTCTCTCGTTATCTGTTAATTGTTCGCTTAATAAAATAAGCTTTAGCTGTTTTTTTGAAACCATTTCCTTTAAGTTTTGGCTCAAAATCTGAATGTCTATATCAAGAGAATCTCTATCTAAAATTACTAAATCTGGTTCTAATAATTGAACTTGAGCAATTGCTGTTGAAATATCTAATAGCCAAATTACTTGGTAATCTGCGGCAGTAAGCATTTGACAAATAAAAGTAGCGATTTCTTCATCTTGCGCCAGTAAAACAATATTTCTTACTACTTTAGTTTTGGCAAGTTCACTAATAGCTACTTCTTCGTTCAAATCCGGTTGCAATATCTCTTGATTCGGTAAATGAACAGTAAAAGTAGAACCTTTTCCCAAAGCCGATTCTACTTGAATACCACCACCGTGTAATTCAACTAATTGTTTAGTTAAAGCCAAACCCAACCCAGCACCATTATGGGTACGCTGACGAAAATTTTCTAACTGTTTAAATTTTTCAAATAAAAAAGGAAGCTGTTGTTGTGCAATACCAATACCAGTATCTTCTATTTCAAAGATAGCTTGTTGTTGTTCTCGCCAAATTCTTAGAATTACTTGCCCTCCCTCTGAAGTAAACTTGATTCCATTACTGACAAGATTAAGTAAGATTTCTTGTAATCTTTCTCTATCTGCACAAAATAGATCTTGTTCTGGTTGAATTTGAAATTCTAAAATTAGATCGACTTGTTGTTTTTGGGCTTCTTCCCGCACTGTTTGTAAAACTGATTGAGCTAATTTATGTAACGAGAATTCAGTAACGTCTAATAAATATTTCCCAGCTTCTACATCTGATATTTCTAAAATACTGTTAATTAGTGCCAGTAATTGCTTGCCACTATCTTGAATAGTTTTTAAATACTGTTGTTGCTTTTCAATTGACAAAGGAATCTTACCGTTAGCTGACGACCAATGCAAAAGAGTTCCTGATAAACCAATTATGCAAGTAAGCGGCGTACGCAGTTCATGGCTCATATTGCCAATAAATTCATGTTTCGATTGATTGGCAACTTGAGCAGCTATTAGTGCATCTTTGAGTTGCTTCGCTCTTGTTTTTACTTGCTTTTCTAGAAGTTTTTTTTGTACTTGTAGTTGCTGATAAGATTCATTTTGATAAATAGCGATCGCCAGGTATTCGGCAATTTGATGCAGAAATCTAATTTCTGACTGCTGCCAATCCCTTGGATCGAAACATTGATGAGCAATAATCAATCCCCAAAGTTTATCCCGGACGATAATTGGCGTTACTAGCTTGGCTTTTATTTGTAGCCTTCGCATCAAATCTTGCAAACAAGAAGTTAAATTGGGATTCGTTTCGACGTCATTAACAATTAAACTAAATCCTTGGCGATATTTATTTTTACACTGAGACGCTCGAGTAAAACAAATTTCATCATGAAAATAAAGAATTGAAGAAATATCATCAGATGCTCTCGCCTCATAAGTAACAGTATCTATTTGTTGTACAGAGACAGGATCGGAGTCCACTGACTCTAACGGTACATCTAATTGATAGATAACTAATCGATCTAATTCTAATAAACGAAGTACTTGCTCGATCGCCATCTGAATAATTTCTAATAAATCCAAATGCTGACTGATTTGGATTTTGACCCGATCGAGAATGCGTTGTTGCTCTAACTGATGATGTAAAATTTTTTCCACTGATTGGTCATAACAGAAATGAGGGTAGTCATTCGCTGCCGGAATATCAGTCGCCAGATTATCAGTTGTTAGTATATGTAGTAACTGAGCAATAAATTGACTCAGATTGTTCCGGTCTTGCGGTAAACTCGGAAGGATAGTTTGTTGGAGATTTTCAATTTCAGCTTGTTTATGCTTATTAATCTGACTTAATTGAGTTGAAATCTCGGGGCAGCTGAGGCGTATAGCGATTGCATCAGAGTCGAAGGTAATGCTGACTTGATAATCAGTATTTTCTCGGTTTATTATTCCGATTAATAATGCCTTAAATTGTGGCATTATTAACAATCTAAATTGTTCCTGAGGTCCATCTTTTTCTAAATGAATTTCTGTGTCTTTGCTTGATGTTAATAAATTTTTTTCTGTAACTAATAAAGCTTCCTGCCCAACCATTTTTGCCGTCATTGACCATAACGAACAAAGCTGTTCGAAGGTTTCTTTAGTTACAATTCGCTTGATGATTGAGGATGAATAATTAGTCATGACTTTAGGCAGAGCGCAAACAGCTAGAAGCCGTCATTAATAAGCATCCCTTATTTTTAACAATTCAATTCAAACTGTAATTATTTCTCAAGATTAGAATAAATTATGCACAGACTAGCTGCAACTCCTGGAGGTTGGAATCCCGATTCTGAAGGCATTATTTTTATTGAACAAAATCCTGCACCAATTGTTTTTATTACGGCGGCAGATACAGATATTCAAACTCTAGCTGCATCTACTTCTTCTTTGCCTAGTAATTTTCCTGAAATAAGAGTTGTCAATTTATTACATCTCCAACAACAAATAAGCATTGATACTTATGTAGAAACAGTATTATCCAAAGTCCAAATAGTTATTTTACGTCTATTAGGTGGACGTAGTTATTGGGCTTATGGTTTAGAAGTAATCCGAGAAACAGCAGAGTTAACGGATGCAGCTTTATTTGTTATTCCAGGAGACGATCGCCCCGATCCAGATCTAGTCAGTTATTCTAACGTTTCTTTAACCGCAGTCGCTCGATTGTGGCGTTATTTAATTGAAGGAGGAATAGAAAACTACGTTAATGCCCTTCAATTTGTTGCCGATGTCTGTTTGGGAACAAACTACGCACCTCCTCAACCTCAACCAGTCCCTCGCCTGGGATTATATCCTTGGAGCAAACAAGTTAAGGAATGGAGAAATAAGAAGAAATATACCTCAACAATTCTTAAAGTTGGATTACTTTTTTATCGTTCTCATTATTTAGCTGGAAATACTTTACCAATTGATGCTATTTGTCAAGCTTTAGCCCAGAGAAATTTAGAACCAGTACCCCTATTTATTTCTTCTTTGCGCGAACCCGAAATCCAAGCGGAATTATTAACTTATTTTGAAACTACCTCAATTGAAATATTACTCAATACTACGAGTTTTTCTTTAGCCAAAATTAGCAACGAGTCACAACTACAACTGTGGCAAAAATTAGATGTACCAGTATTACAAGTAATTTTGAGTGGAAGTACCAAAGAAAGATGGGAATCTAGTTTTCAAGGATTAACTCCCAGAGATGTAGCCATGAATGTTGCTCTACCTGAAGTAGATGGTAAAATTATCACCCTAGCAGTTTCGTTCAAATCAGTGCAAATCTGGAATGAAAAACTAGAAACAGATGTAGTAGTTTACGAACCAAAAAGCGATCGCATTAATTTTGTTGCCGATTTAGCTGCTAATTGGATTAAGCTGAGGCAAACTCCCCCATTCGAACGTAAAATAGCGCTCATTCTTGCCAATTATCCCAATAAAGATGGCAGAATCGCCAATGGAGTCGGTTTAGATACCCCTGCCAGTTGCATCGAAATCCTCAAAGCACTACAACAAGCAGGTTATCTTGTCGAACAGATTCCTGCTACTGGAGAAGAATTAATTAAGCGTTTGACTGCTGGAATCACCAACGATCCAGAAAGTAAGGAAATACGTCCCGTATATCAATCCCTATCCAAGGAAGAATACCAAAAGTATTTCCAAACTTTACCCCAAAAAGTCCAACAAGAAATTATAGATAGATGGGGAGATGTAGAAGTCAAAAGGCAAAAGGCAAAAGGCAAAAGTGATAGAAATAATCTAAAACTAACAAAAACTCCAAACTCAGTACTTTATACTCAGCACTTTCCTATTCCAGGTATTCAACTAGGAAATATCTTTGTGGGAATACAACCATCGAGAGGTTACGATCGCGATCCGAGCTTAAACTATCACGCACCCGATTTAGAACCTACCTACGAATATCTAGCTTATTATTACTGGCTGAGAGAAAAATTCCAAGTAAGAGCGATCGTTCACCTTGGCAAACACGGAAACTTAGAATGGCTGCCGGGAAAAAGTCTTGCCCTCTCTCCATATTGTTATCCCGAAATCGCCTTACAAACCATTCCCAACATTTACCCCTTCATTGTCAACGATCCTGGAGAAGGCTCGCAAGCCAAAAGACGTTCCCATGCCGTCATCATCGATCACCTCACACCACCCCTCACTCGCGCCGAACTACATGGAGGCTTAGCCAAACTAGAAACCCTCATCGATGAATATTATGAAGCCCAAACCCTAGATCCATCGAGACTACCCACCATTAGCGATCGCATCACTCAACTAGTCCAACAAGAACACCTAGACAAAGACTTAGGCATCGACAACATAGACACCCAATCTATTGCCAACTTTCTCAACATTGCCGACGGCTATCTGTGCGAACTCAAAGAAGCCCAAATCCGTGACGGCTTGCATATTTTCGGTCAATGTCCTCAAGGAAAACAACTAACAGATTTAATCGTTGCGATCGCCCGTTCCCCCAACTTAGATCGCCTCGGCATCACCCAAGCCCTAGCCAAAGACTTAAACCTAGACTTCGATCCACTCACTGCCAATCCCAGCGACAAACTCTCCCTCTCCTCTTTGCGACGGCAGTCGCTACAACGGGGGGAACCCCCGCAACGCGCTGGCTCTCCTTTGCGCCTTTGCGTGAAACAAACAAAAACTATCGGCGAAGCCATTGAACTCTTAGAACAACAAGCAGCCGAACTAGTAAACAACCCAATTCCCATCCCCCAGCTCCCCAACACCCATAAACAACTCCAATGGATACAAACCCAACTCCTTCCCTCCCTCCAACAAACCCCCCAAGAAATCACCAACCTCCTCCGTGCCTTAGATGGTAAATACATCCCCAGCGGCCCATCGGGCGCACCTACTAGGGGAAGACCAGAAGTATTACCCACAGGACGCAACTTTTACTCCGTTGATATCCGCGCCATTCCCACCGAAACCGCTTGGGATGTCGGACGCAAAGCAGCCGAAGCCGTTATCGAACGCTACACTCAAGAAAACGGCGAATATCCCAAAACCCTCGCCATTTCTATCTGGGGCACATCTACCATGCGTACTGGAGGGGATGATATTGCCCAGGTCATGGCACTGATGGGGGTACGTCCCGTCTGGGATGGCTTATCTCGTAGGGTAGTCGATTTTGAAATTCTTTCTCCGTCGCTGTTAGGAAGACCTCGCGTTGATGTAACGGTGCGGGTATCGGGCTTTTTTCGCGACTCTTTCCCCAATATACTTCACTTACTCAATAAAATAACACAAACTGTCGCCAATTTGCAAGAGGAATCAGAAATTAATCCCCTAGCCGCCCAAGTCAAAACCGAAAGTGAATTTTGGCAACAACAAGGATTAGATCGACAATTAGCCCGACAAAGAGCCAACTACAGAATCTTTGGTTCCAAACCAGGAGCATATGGTGCCGGATTACAGGGTTTAATCGAAGCGCAAAATTGGCAAAATGATGAAGATCTGGCTCGCGCTTATCTTAACTGGAGTTGTTATGCCTATGATGCCGATGGCAAAGCCGATTCAGCACTAGAAGTTTTTGCGCAAAGACTAAAACAATTACAAGTAATTCTTCACAATCAAGATAACCGGGAACACGATTTACTTGACTCCGATGATTACTACCAATTCCAGGGAGGAATGACCACAGCGGTAAGATCTTTAACAGGCAAAAATCCAGAAATTTATTTTGGCGATCACTCCCTTCCTGCCAATCCGAGAGTGAGGAAATTAACTGAAGAAATCGCTAGAGTATATCGTTCCCGTGTCATTAATCCTAAATGGATCGAAGGAGTAATGCGTCACGGTTATAAAGGTGCGTTTGAAATGGCAGCAACGGTTGATTATTTATTTGCTTATGATGCTACGACTAAATGCGTTCGAGACGATATGTATCGAGGAGTAGCCCAAGCTTATTTATTAGACCCCCGAGTTCAGCAGTTTATTCAAGAAAAAAATCCCTGGGCGTTAAGAGATATAGCAGAAAGATTGTTAGAAGCCCATCAAAGAAAATTGTGGCAAAACGTGAATAGAGAGATTTTGGAAGAGCTGAAGAACATTGTCAATCAGGCTGAAGGAATAATAGAAGCGATCGATGGAAATTAATATTAAAAAGTCAGGAGTCAGTAGGGGCGGTTTGCAAACCGCCCGTACAGGAGTCAGGAGTCAGAAATATTAAAGAGTTTTGAGTTTTAAATGTTGAGTAAAAAATTAGAATTCTTAATTCAAAATTCATAACTCATAATTCATAACTCTTTAAAGCTAAGAGCTTTTTCATAAAACTACTGAGCTTGAACCGTAGGAAGTTGCTCTGGTTGGATTGTTAATGCTACAGTTTTTCCATTCCGTCGCAGTTCTATCTGTAGATCGCCACCAACTCCAGTTTTTTCTATTAATTGTTGAATTTGCTTCGTTTCGCTCACCCTCTGATTATCGATCGCTTGAATGACATCACCTGCTCGCAATCCTGCTTTAGCCGCTGGCGAGCGTCGTTCAACTTGGACGACCAAAATTCCCTCCTCTTCTTCGACTTTCATCCCACTATTAGGAGAGGTATTGATAAACTGTTTGAGTTGAGGGTTGAGGGCAAGCATCTGAACTCCGATGTAGGGATGTTCGACGTATCCCATTGTAATGAGCTGTTGGGCAATTTGTTGTGCCGTGTTGATGGGAATGGCAAAGCCTAGTCCTTGGGTTCCGCCAATAATCGCAGTATTGATACCGATAACTTCTCCTTTAGCATTCAAAAGTGGTCCGCCAGAATTACCCGGATTGATGGCGGCATCAGTTTGAATAAAGCCAACGCGCTTATCGGGTATACCAATTGCTGCGCTCGAACGTTCGATACCGCTGATCACCCCAACCGTTACGGTTTCCTGTAATCCTAAAGGATTCCCAATTGCGATCGCCCACTGTCCCTGCCGAACCTTGTCAGAGTTACCAATCGTAACCTTAGGAAGGTTCTCTGCTTGCACCTGAATCACTGCCACATCCGTTACCGGATCTTTGCCTAAAACTTTACCTGCCAAAATGCGACCATCTTGAAAGGAAACGGTTACCGTATCCGCTTTGTCTACCACATGAGCATTAGTCAAAATCACTCCAGCCGGATCGATGACAAACCCCGAACCAATGCCTCGCAAAACGGGGGCAGAAGATGGTACTTGCTGTCCTCCGCCTAGAAAAGGCTTTAAAAAATCCGGTACATCTGCGCCTAAGCTGCGGGATACATTTACCTGGACTACTGCTGCCTCTGCTCTATCGACTGCTGCAGTAACAAAATTGTCTTCTAGATTCTGAGCCAGAAGAATACCGCCTCGATCGGTTAATTTTTGAGAGGCTGCTAGGTGCGTCTGTTGGAATGGTAATGCTCGCGCAACAGATCCATTATTCAAGAATACGACTCCAAGACTAACTAGTAAGATCAGCAAGCAAGTTGCTAGTTTTTGCATAGGACTATCATTTTCAAATTGTGCTCAAACGTAACATCGACCGAGTATTAATTACTTGGCGATCGCTCCATTAGATCCATTGAAAATCATTGCTTTGATTCCCACTCCAGTACTGACAATCTCTCGAGCGAATGCAAATTTTTGATTGGAAACTATACCTATCTAGCTCCTTGAAATCTCGATTAAGTCATTATTGATGCTACGGGTTGGATTGAGTTAGATTTTCTGAAATTGAACGAGCAAGTTGTAAATGCTCTTGTAAAATTGGGACTGTTTCGGCTGCGAACGCTTTTAGCTCTGGATCTTCTCCCTGCTCTGCCTGGCGTTGATACATCGATACATCTTTGGTATGAGCTTCAACCATATGTTGCATGTATTGACGATCGAACTCCGCACCGGAAAGCTCCGACAAGCGATCCATGACGTTTCGATCTTGCTCGCTTATCTCATTAGGTAGCGTAATGCCTTCTGGGATGCTATTTGCTCGAGTTGATTATTTGTCTGCGTGTGATCTGTGACCATCCGTTGTCCAAACTGTCTTACGGCATTGTTAGATGCCTGTTGAGATGCCAATTGTCCGAGTTGAACTTCTGCGATGCCACCCTGAGCCGCTTCAATTACAAACTCTCGGTCGGAATCACTGAGAGTAGTCTCAGTTTCGGTGGGTGAGCGATCGGGCATTGTTTGAGCGTATGTCGCGGTGTAGTCTGTTTGTGTGGCTGTTTTATAACCTGTTGCGCTGGCTAGAGCGATCGCACTAAAAACAATCATCGTTATTTTTGACTTAAACATGGCTAATTTTCCTTATTCTTCTCTCTTATTAGTCCCGAGCCTATGGTTACTTGCTTTGACCGCGTCTTAGGTTGAGATTGTTGTTGGCATTTTCTGCCGTCATTTCTGGATTTGGCATATCCCGCTCTTCGGCAATTGGTGGAACCGTGTAATCTTTTTCCAGCCGTTCCCGTGTTGGAGGATAGGCTCCAGTAGTAGTAAACATCTCGGCATCGGTCGGATCTTCGGTTTCTTTATTACCAGCTATATTCGTGGCAGCTTTATCCTTTACGTTCGGCTTGTCTCCTATGGTTTCATCTGCCTTAGCTTGAGCATCTAACATCGCACTGCCACCGCTAAAGTGTTCTGGTTGGGTAAATGTTGCTTGAGCTTCAGCGGCTTCGTTATTAGATTGTGCTGATTGATTTGCCATTGATTTGTCATTCATTGTTGGTTTCCTCCATTAGTCAGTTACAAGTTCAATAACGTGTATTAGCGATCGCTATTTTTGTAAGAGACGAGCATAAACTACATCACAATCGAGGATGAAAATCGATTTTCAGGCACGGGTCTATTACTTTCTTCCTTCAAACCTCTTCCTCCTTACTTATTTTGTGTAAGCGTGGTTTACTGTTCCCCGTTCCCTTTGAATCGATCGCAGCAAAACTTCCGTGCAATCCATAGGGAATATGATGCTTTAAGTGCAGGCGGGCGATCGCTCCATTAGAAAACGCTCTCGTCAAAATTTAAGCTAAGTTATTTACTCTGCCTCTACTAAGGCAGGTATCAACACGGTATCGATGACGTGGATAACACCATTGTCGGTAAGTATATCGGATTGCAAAACCTTTGCATTATTGACTGTGATGCCGTCAGAAGAATCAATTGCCAAGATTGAACCTTCGACGGTTTCTGCTTCTTCAATCTGTGCCAAATCTTCAGCTCTCACATCCCCAAAAGTAATATGATAGGACACGAGCCTCTTGAGTTTTAGCTCGTTCTGGAGCAGTGAGTCTAAGGTACCCTCTGGCAACTTGGCAAAAGCCTCATCTGTAGGTGCAAAAACTGTAAAGGGACCGGAACCTTCCAGAATTTCTTCCACTTTAGCAGCCTTAGCAGTCTTCAGTAGCGTATTAAAAGTTCCCGCCTTGACCGCAGTTTCGACAATGTTAGCCATGAGAGTTCCTTAGGTATTAGCGATCGGTATTTATTTATTAAAAACCAATAGATTCTTTACTATTTTCAGGAATCGGTTTGATATGTACCTCTTACCCTGGAGAGATTTCTCTCCAATTCGCTAAAAAGTTATAGGTACACTTGTCCATAGAAGATAAGGCTAGAAAACAATAGGTGTAAGTAAATACAATAATTTTTTTGAAGTCTATAAAATATTAAAAAATAATTAAGTATAAACACTTAATGGGTGCTCAATTAGATGCGATCTTTAAAAATTGCACGATGGAGAAATTCTGCGATCGCCTATCATCATTTCTAACGCTACTATCTGGGATACCTATGGCAAACTCTTATCTTCAGAAGATCTACCCCCTGCCTACCGTCAAGCGGCTTTAGCAACTCCTGCAGTAGATAGCTTTATGCATCTACATGATTAAAGCTGACGGCTTGAAGGAATTAACCGGACATCACGTAGTCGTCCACGACAGCGAGCAAGATATTACAGCACCGGGCGATACTTGTATGATCTCCATTCCCTCGGTATGGGATAAAAATCTTGCGCCCTCAGGATATCACGTCGTCCATGGCTATACCTTAGAACCCTATCAGAACTGAAGAAACAAGAGCGATCGCAATCTCTATATCACGCCCTTAAAAAAATTATTCCCGATCTCGACAATCGCATCGCCCTCGAACTAATCGGAACTCCCCTAACTCACTCGCGTTTTCTTCGTCTTTGGGTTTGTTTAAAGTCAACTCGTTGGGAAAAAACTTCAGATCTTTTTCTTGCTAGCGAGACTGCATTGTGCCTTGGCGAGCGAACCAAGCCTTTAATTCATCTATACTGCTGCAAGTAATTGATGACAGCTTACAACAGTTCATTGCTTAAAGTGATTACAGTGGTAACTATAAGACTATTCTCAATTAAAAAAGGTAGTAGAAAAAACTCAACATTTATTTAAATAACAATAGAGGCGATCGCTAAAATAAAAATCTAAATAATACAAAACCTGTCAAACAAAATAACCAAATACGAATAGTTTTGTATTTTTAAAATCTTTTTCGATTTTATTACAAAAAACTTGCAATTCCAATATCTTGGGTGATTTTTTGTTGTATAAAATATAAGTGAGATCGAATCTCAACTACAGTATTAGTATTATTGGGGTTAATTTCTGAAAGTCTTAAAACTGTTCCTTTAATTTTGTTGGCTTCATTTAGTTATACTTGGCAATTTTGTGAATAAGTTTGTACTTCTTGATAAAGAGTTTCTAATTGAACTTGAATTTGATGAATGCGATCGCTTCTAATTTCTGTATCTTTAGTTAGTTGTGTTACTTCATATTTTTGGCAACACAACTGATATAGGCGGTTTTGTCACAATCTTGTCGATTAATCCGTAAACTCTCGCTTCTTCGGCACTCATAATAAAATCTCGTTGCATATCGCGATCGATTTGTTCTGGCGATCGCCCTGTATTTTCAGCGAGTATTCTGTTAATTGATTCTTTAAGAGACAAGATTTCTCTTGCTGCTACCTCAATATCGCTCGCTCGTCCTTCAGCTTTTCCTGACGGTTGGCGAAGGGTAATTCTAGCATTAGGTAAAGCGTATCTTTTACCTTTTGTACCCGAAGAAAGTAAGAAAACTCCTATCGCCGTAGCAGTCCCCATACAAACTGTACAGACATCTGGACGAATTTGATTAATGGTATCGTAAACTGTCATTACCGCCGTCATCGAACCGTCAGAACTATTGATTAAAAATGTGATGTCTTTTTCTGAATCTTCCGCATCGAGAAATAGCATTTGTGCCACGATGAGATTGGCTATTTCTTCGGTTAGTTCCTCTCTCAAAAAGATAATTCTTTCTGCCAACAAACGAGAATAAATATCCAACTTTATTTCTTCATTATTTGAAGGCAGAATCACTCTGGGAATATTCGGGCGATCGGGAAAAATCATATTACTTATCTCCAAATCGGTGCTTATAACAATATTGAATTATCAATCTAACTTTGAAAATCTTAAAGTTTCAATCTGAAATCTTCTCAAAAACTCCCAATGCACCTAATCGAATAGTTAATAATTGAACCGATGTAATTGCTTGGTGAGGACCATTTTTAGTACGAGCAGGTGTAAACCAAAATGTACCTGCTTTGCATTCGCGATCGCCTGTTTTGATAATTCCTTCAAGAACATAGACATATTCATCGCAGGGATGTACGTGGACTGGAATAACAGTACCAGCAGCCATCCGCAATCGATGAATAGATCCTTGTGGCACGGGTTCGGCTAATGATAATATTTGAGTACCAGGAAGTAACTCTAAATCGCGCCAGGATTCGGTATTAGTATCGATAAATATTTGCTCTTTCATCTAGTTTTCAGTTAAATTAATAGCGATAATTTCGTTGCTGAGAACGGCTAATTTAGTTTTAGGATTGCGATCGCACGTCAGTTTTAGCAGTTGTCTTTTCTCTGCATTAATAGCTGCTACAAGTTTATCGAAGAGATCGTTTGCTTCCTCTTCCGACTTGCGTAGTATAAATAGAGTCAAATCAGAGTTTCTTAGTAACAATTCAATTTTTTGCATCAGTCAATTCCTCATTCATATTTCTAAATCTTCTACAACCTTGTCTTCAGTGCCATAATCGAGCAAGTAAGGAATTTCCCAAAACGATCGCTCGGTGGGAGGGTGAGATAGTTGCCAAGCGATCGCTTGCTGAAGTGCTTTGTCTGCGGAAACGATTTCTTCATACCCCA
This sequence comes from Pleurocapsales cyanobacterium LEGE 06147, assembly GCA_015207585.1. GTDB lineage: Bacteria > Cyanobacteriota > Cyanobacteriia > Cyanobacteriales > Xenococcaceae > LEGE-06147. The sequence continues at coordinate 14,447 of JADEWQ010000044.1, forward strand.
ACTCTTGTCGGATGCGAGATGAGTCTATAATCCACTGTTGAGCAAAATTGAATCCGCCTTCCCACTCGCTAGGTAAGCGATCTTTAGGAACGGCGAGCGCTTTTCCTTTCCAACCTATCAACTCTCCAATTTTACGAATGCTTTCTAATTCCGATAGTGCTTCTGGTTCAGCGACATGATAGATACGACCGATCGCGCGTTCTTTTGTTGTAGCTAACGCGATCGCGTGCGCCACATTTTCTACATATCCATAAGAACCGCGCCAACAAGCAAGCGTTTCTTCTAACAAAATGACGGGGCGATTTTCCTCCATTCGCTTGAGATAAGCATAAAAGCGATGCCGGGGATCTCCAGCACCATAAACCATAGGCAAGCGGATGACTGTACTGGGTAAGTCTCTATCTGCCATGAGGATTCGTTCGACGAGAATCTTTTCGTAATCATCTGCAAAATCTAGCGGTTTTTCTGGCATACCTCGATAAGGATAGAGTTGCTGGCGCAGGGGAGAGTCTTCTGTCAGTGGCGTTGACACAATCTTGCTTTCTCTGTTCCACAGGACATCATAGGCGCGGTAGACATCTATGCTGCCGATCGCTACAATTCTCTGGGCAATACCTCGAAAAGTATTCATCAAGGTTTGAGCCTCTATCTCGGTGAAAGGAATCATATCTAGCACGACTTGAGGTTCTAAACGCTCAAACTCCGGTCTAAATTTTGTCAGATGCTGGCGATCGCCTTTCAGATAATTTACTTGCACTGGCAAGTCAGCTTGATTTTGTCCTCGGTTGAAAATTGTCACTTCATGTCCCATTGCACACAACTGACGTACGACAGGAGGACCAATAAAGTTAGTTCCGCCAATGACTAAAATTTTCATAACCTTTCTCCGTTACAAATGCTTTTTAGGAGCAATCTCGCTCAACACCTCAGCTAAATGAGCGGGATGGGACAAGTGAGGATAGTGACCGCTAGGAATTTCTATCGCTTCAACTCCCAATCGTTTTCGTGCGGCGTAGCGTTGCCATGCAGGAGAGATTATGCGGTCATTAGAGCAAGCAATATAAGCAGATTCCCCATCTGACAAGCTTTTAGAAGAAAAACTCTCAAAAATATAAGCTAGCGATCGCTGATTTCGTATCTTAGAGAATGCCCAATTCGCTACATCCGGTTCGCAGTCGTGATAATAAAACTCCATAGCTACTACTTTGCCTTGTTCGTCTGGTGTCATAAATTTTCCGATACAAGCTGGAACATGCAAATTTGGCTCATCGCGAAATTGCTCGAATTTATCGGCTTCTGGTGGTTTGTATCCTGCTTCTTCAAGAAAATTAGAAGGGATCTCGTCATAACATTGGTCGAGGAAGCTCATACCAGGATGGGGGATAAGTGCGCCTAGAAAAACAAGCTGACGAACTCGATATCGTTCAGCAACAAGGGGAATGACAGTACCTGCCATTGAGTGACCGACTAAGATGACATCTTCCTCTGTTTCTGGAAGTGCCTCAAGCACTGCATCAACGTAGTCAGATAAAGTAGCATTAGGATCTTCGATGGGTAAATCCATTGCTATTGTTTTATGACTTTGCGCTTCAAGATGAGGGATTAATAAATCCCAAACCCAAGCGCCTTGGCAAGCACCGTGAACTAAACAAAAAAGACTCATAATAAAAATTCAAAGTTCAAAATTCAAAATTGAAGATAGTTTTGTTGATAATTGATTACTGCCATGCTTGTTTGTGTCGAGCGAGCTTTTGTCTGACTTGCGATGTATCGATTTGAGGCACATGCAATTCAACTAAATTTACGATTTCTTGTACGATTTCTTTAAGTTGGTTTGCAGTAGTTGGCGATTGTGCATGAAACAGATTATCTAGACGAGCAGATAAATTCTTAGGAGCAATATTCATTTGTTCGATAAATCTGCTCATGCGCTTAAACTGAAAGGTTGAGTAATACAGGCGGTTTAGTCCGGCTAAAACTCCCAAGATATTCTGCGCTGCTTCAACCAATATTTGATATTTAAAAAGCGTTGCATCTCGCGTTATAAAATAATCTGCTGGCAAACCCCAAATTGAAAAAAACTGAAGATGCTTTTCGATCGTTGCTCGTGCTAGTGCATCTGGATAATTTGCAGCTTCTGTCTTCCATTTTTGGATAAGTTCCTCACCATGTAAGGGAATGCAGATTAAAAGTCCAGATAACGCTTTCTGCACCCAGGAAGTGATATCAAGCTGTTCCAATACAGTTGCCATATCTCGTTCCCAGGTAGCAATGGTGACGTGACCGACTTGGCATTCTACACCGTTGACAAAGTATGCCTCTGCAAACCCTCCTTGATTTCTGTCACCAAGAATCCAAATGCGCTCCGAACCTTGATTTTGCTGGCGTGCGGTTTCTAATTCCTCTTGGGATGGCAATTTCTCATAATAAATACTCATATCGATGTCGGAGTAGCGATCGCACATCCCCTCAGCGACAGAACCCGTCACCATTGCTGCTTTTGCTTGAGGATGTGCCCCGTAGGTTTTAGCAACCTGTCGAGCAATTTTCAGCAAGTATTGACTGTCTTCGTTCATCGTTCTTAATACTCCTGCTGTAACCAGTCAAGTAGTCTTTGCTTGAGGTAATAATCCCACTCAAAGAATCGAGGCGAGGATGCGCTCGCTGCAAATCCTGACGTAGGAGTGTTGTAGGAATCCGATCCCATTTCAGAAAGAAACAGTCCCGATGTTGTGATGTTTCTTTTCTCTATGTATTGATGGGGAATTGTCATTGGTGTCATAGAAGGAGTCGCGATTGCCCCTTGGGCAACGCCAGAGGCGATTGCAACAGAAGTTTCTAAATGCCTTAGTTGTAGTTGCGTTCCTTCTTCTCGCTTTGTTAGCGTCCAGATTGCTAAAGAAGACTCAGCCGTAAGACAATCTTGCCAAGTATAAACGAGGCGATTAGGTTCGTCCAATTCAATAATTTCGCACTGAATCGTCATTTTTAACCCAGGTAACGAATCGTCGTAAAACTGAAATTTATGCCCGATGCGGGGTTCAAAGTTATTGTTCATCAGCCAAGCTGCCAAGGCGCGGCTATTCGTTAAGGCTCTCCAGACTTTTTCGGGTGGATGGGGATAGAAAACATCTATCTTCACGGTTTGAGTCATGAATTTTCCTCCAAATAGCGATCGAGAGCATCCAATTTTTCTTCCCAAAACTGTTCGTAATGGGCAACCCAGTCAGACACTTGCTTTAGCGGTTCGGGATTTAAACGATAAAAGCGCTGTCTCCCGACTCGTCGCTGCGTAACTAAGCCTGCTTCGGTAAGAACCTGCAAGTGCTGGGAAATAGCGGGTAGAGACATTGAAAATGGCTCGGCTAGATTTGTGACCGATTGTTCGCCCGTCTGCAACCGATCTAAAATGGCTCGTCGAGTCGGATCGGCGATCGCATAAAAAGTATCGGCACTCGCAATAGGTCGGCTCATCTACAAACTAATATTTAAGCATTTGCTTAATTATATTTTACTTAAGCATTTTCTTAAATGTCAAAAATTTAGTTGAGAGGCAGGCGAGCGCTTCTACCAACTCAGATGATTCTCCCACCATCAAATAATACTTTGTTGGCTCTCGATTCTACTGCGTCTATTTTTGCCTGACGAGCGATCGCCATTACTCTTGTTTAAAATATTGATATCAAGTCTGTTTAATTAGTCATACAAAAACCGTTTGCATGGTTTCAGTGTATTCCTTCTGACCCCTAACGAGGAGATAGGGAAATCGGGAAATCGGGGATTGGGGAGAAGAGGAGACAAGGAGACGAGGTGACGAGGTGATAGGGAGATAGGGAGATGGGGAGAAGAGGAGAAGAGGAGACAGGGTGACTAGGGGAAGTGTTGAGACACCCTCCCCCAGTCCCCAAGTCCCCTGGTTCCCAATTCCCGAATATCCAATAACGAAGCCTATGACCTCTCAAAACCGAAGTGTAAGTATTCAAGGGGCTTCCTATGAGCATTCCAGAACAGAGATAAACTATAAATTAAAGCAGAGGAAGAAGTAATTTTTTCTGCTACCTCTGCTTTCTTTATGTATGTCTTCGTATTGTCTTTATACCTTCCCCGAGTCCTCGCGTCTTCTTAACTTCTTCCGAAAAAGCAAAGCTGCTTGATGCTCGCTCATCTAGTTTTACTTTTGGTAACCGGGAAGCTGAGGCGCTATTAAGGCAGGAGCTTGCCAAGAAGGAAGTAAATTGGCGTTGAGATTATCTGTTTTTTGTTGTTGCACTATTACAGGCAAAGCATTACGAACTTTAGTAGCTACTTCTACGGTTTTAACATCGTAGGTATTGGTTGCCAACTTAGGATATAAACCGATACCAATGATGGGAATTAATAGACAAACAGCAATAAAAACTTCGCGGGGTTGGGCATCTGTTTGGAATTGCTCTAGGCGTAAGTCTGGATTATTCTCTCCGTAAAAAACTTGTCGCAACATCGAAAGAAGATAAATGGGAGTCAAAATTAAACCAACAGCAGTTAAGAAAACTACTCCTACTTTGAAGCTGGAACTGTAGACATCGCTGGTGGCAACTCCTAAAAAGACTGACAATTCGCCCACAAAACCACTCATTCCTGGTAGTGCTAGAGAAGCCATTGCCCCGGTAGTAAACATGGCAAAAGTCTTGGGCATTTGCTTGGCAATACCGCCCATTTCATCCATCATTAGGGTGTGAGTGCGTTCGTAAGTAGTACCGGAGAGAAAGAAGAGAGCCGCTGCAATTAAACCGTGGGATACCATTTGCAAAACTGCGCCATTTAAACCCAAATCGGTAAACGAAGCAATACCGATTAAGACAAAACCCATGTGAGAAATAGAAGAAGATGCCAGTCTTCGCTTGAGGTTAGTTTGTCCGAATGCAGTCAAAGCACCGTAGACAATATTGATTACGCCTAAAATAACTAGCAGGGGAGCAAACTTAATGTGAGCGTGGGGTAGGGTTTCTATATTGAAGCGAATTAACCCGTAACCGCCCATTTTCAGCAACACTCCTGCCAAAATCATCGAAATCGGAGCAGATGCTTCGCTGTGAGCATCGGGTAGCCAGGTGTGTAGAGGGAAGATAGGCAGCTTGACTCCAAAGGCAATCAAGAAGCCGATGTAGGCAAGTAATTCTAAGGCAAGAGGATAATTTTTAAGTCCTAGTTCGGCGATATCAAATGTAATGCGATTGCCATAAAAAGCCATTCCCAAACCAGCAACTAGAATAAATATAGAAGCTAACGCAGTGTAGAGGATAAACTTAGTTGCTGCATACTGGCGTTTTTTGCCACCCCAAATGGAGATGAGTAGATAAACGGGAACTAACTCGATTTCCCACATCAGGAAGAAGAGTAGTAGATCCTGAGCGGCAAATACACCAATTTGGGCACTGTAAAGTACTAATACTAAAAAGTAAAATAATCTAGGTTTATAAGTTACTTTCCAAGCAGCAAGGATAGATAGAGTAGTAATTAAGCCGGATAAAACAATTAACGGCATCGATAGACCATCGATGCCGACTGACCAGTTTAATCCCAGTTGGGGTATCCAGGAATAGGTTTCTGTTAGTTGAAAATTAGTTGTAGCTAGGCTGTATTTATCCCAGAAGGCATAAACCATCAGCGCAAAATCTACCAAACTAACCCCTAAAGCATACCATTTGACCGTTTTTCCTTCCTTATCAGGAATGAGGGGAATCGCCAGAGAAGCTACGAGGGGCAAAAGAATTATAGCTGTCAGCCATGGAATTTGTATGCTTTCCATATTATTAAGCACATATACTTATTTGATTTTCTTTATTCTATTAAGTTTTGTAAACAAATGACAAGACTTAAAAATTAAATTTACGGAAAACACATATTAATAACTTTAATAACTAGGAACTCTTGAGTGCTTTCTTTACTCTTTAGAGTTACAACTAAGCTAAGCAGTAGTTGGGCGATCGAACAGCAATATATAGAGAAGCGATTAGATAAGCGAACAATTATTTGGTAACAAGCTATACTACTGAATTGTGGCTTGCAAGTTGGAATTAACTCAGATTGCTGGAGTCTCTACGATAAAATCAAATGTATCCATTTATTCCTCCTCACGAACCTCCTGCTTTAGTGGAGGTTGTAGCAGAAAAACCGCCCGCTCCCGCTGATATCGATAAAGCTTCTAAAACAAATAAATTTGCCACAGGAATTGATAAACTCCAAGCAAGCTCAAATATTTCACGCCAAAGTAGCTCGGATAAGCTTCAGTTAGCTAGAAAAGAACAATCTGAAAGCAAGCCAAAGATATCTGAAATAAAGGCTAGCGTTGCGGCAGCACCCGCGAAGCGAGAGCGCCTGACGGATTCGCAGACTATTCCCTTTGATTCCAATGAATTCAGCCTCCCCGAGGGGTCTGGTTTTGCCGTTACTTCTCTGATTACTCAAGAACGAGGGGGAGAGCAAAGAAGACTAGAACTGTCGATTCCTTCAGAAGAAGCCGATAACGGTTCCGACTCTGTTGAAGGAACAGAACAAAGAATCCCTGCCACTATCGAAAGAGTAAACGTAGTCGAAGTTATTGCCGATCGCCAAAACTACAACGAGCAACAACAGGTAGTTATCGCTGAAGGCAATGTCGTGATGCGTTTTGCCCAAGCCTTATTAACTGCCGATCGCGTGCAAGTAAATTTAAACGATCGCTTTGCCGTTGCTCGAGGCAATGTAGTACTCACGCGGGGAGAACAAGTACTTCGGGGCAATAAATTTGAGTATTATTTGGTTCAAGATAAGGGTACCGTATTTAACGCCAGGGGAGAAGTTTATCAAACAACCCTCAGTCGTGATATATCGGCGGCTAGGTTACCAGAAGATCCGACGATTAGCGATCGCGCTTTGAGCGATCGCTTGACAACTAATCAACCACTGACTAATATCACTGCCGATTCAGGCGTTAGCGTAGTGGTTGGCAGTACCAGAGATCGGAGTATTGTAGATCGAAGCATTAATGTGCCTACTACTGCTGCTGGGGGAACAGTCAATCGACTACGTTTCGAAGCCGACCAAATTAATTTTGAAGCCGACACCTGGCAAGCGACCAATTTTAGGCTTACTAACGACCCTTTTTCTCCTCCGGAATTAGAAATTAGAGCAGACAAAGCCAACTTCCAGCAAATTTCACCCGTAGTCAGCGAGCTAACTACTAACAATTCCCGTGTAGTGCTCGATCGAGGCTTTTCTTTACCCCTGCTAACTAACCGACTGGTTTTTGACAACCGTCCTCGTCAACCAGGAATTGCTCAATTTGCTTATGATGCGGAAGATAGAGGCGGTTTATATACGGAGCGGAGTTTTGAGCTAGTTAATACCCCAGGGTTTAATTGGGAAGTTACGCCTCAATATTATTTACAAAGAGCCATTTTTGACGATGGGGGAATTGTCGGTTCTTCCGTTTTTGGGCTAAAAAGCCAACTGAATGCTACCTTTTCTCCCCGAACGGGTCTAGAAGCTGATACTACTCTTACGAGCCTAGATTTGGAGCGGCTAGAAGATAATCTCCGCGCTCAAGTTGCTCTCCGACAACAGATTGGTGACCTCGCTCGTCCTTATACTTTAAGCTTAGGTTATAATTATCGCGAACGCCTCTTCAATGGTTCTCTCGGTTTCCGGACCGTTCAAAGCAGTATTGGTGCTGTTTTGACTTCGCCGAATATTCCTCTGGGAGATACAGGTATTAACCTCAGCTACCAAGGATCGATCCAGAATATTGAGGCCGATACAGACCGAGCAGAATTACTAGAGCCGATCCGCGATAACAATCGTGTCAATCTTACTCGCTATCAAGGGGCAGCCTTTTTAAGCAAAGGATTTCCCCTTTGGTCGGGTAAACCATTACCTCTAACTCCAGACCAAGGACTGCGTTACACTCCCGCACCAGTAGTTCCTTTTCTACAATTAACCGCTGGGATTTCTGGAGTGAGTAGTTTTTATAGCAATGGCGATACGCAACCATCACTGCGGGGCACTATCGGCATTCAAGGACAAATCGGTCATTTCTCCCGACCCTTTTTAGATTACACCGGATTTAATGTCGCCTATTCTCAGGGTGTTCGTGGCGATGCATCTCCCTTTCTCTTCGATCGCTTTGTCGATGAAAGAACCCTGTCTTTGGGAATTACCCAGCAAGTATACGGTCCGATTCGAATTGGTTTTCAGACCTCTGTGAACTTGGATAATGGCGAATCAATCAGCACCGATTACATAGTCGAATATAGCCGCCGCACTCACAATATTACTCTTCGCTACAACCCCGAGTTGGAAATAGGTTCGATTGGTCTGCGCATTAGTGATTTCAATTGGCGTGGCGATCCCGAACCATTTGACAGCACTGGAGTTAGACCAGTAGTGCAAGGAGTAAGTAGATAACTGTTTGAAAGAAAAACGCCTTGTCAAGAACAAGGTTTACTAGACTGAAAATAGTTCGATCGTCTACTTTAGTAAAGGGTAATGGAGGGGGCACTACTAAACAATCGCTATCGCATTCTACAAACTCTAGGTATAGGTGGTTGTAGTCAAACTTTTCTGGCATTAGATACCTATATGCCCTCAGAACGACGATGCGTTCTCAAACAGCTCAGACCAATAACACAAAATCCCAGGCTCCAGCAATGGATAGACTGGCAATTTCAAAGAGAAGCAGCAATCTTAGAGCAATTGGGCGAAAAAAATAGTCAAATTCCCCAACTATATGCTTATTTCTTTGAGGCCGGTCAATTTTATTTAGTGCAAGAATGGATTGATGGAATAACCCTCAGCTACAAGCAGCAACAGCAAGGAAAAATTTCCGAGCAGGAAGTAAGAGAAATTCTTCTAAGCTTATTACCAGTAATAGATTACATTCATAGTCGCAATATTATTCATCGAGATATTAAGCCAGAGAATATTATTTTACGTACGGTCGATCGCCTGCCTGTACTGATTGATTTTGGTGCTGTCCAAGAAGCAATGACTACATTAGTCAAAAATTCAAAAAATACTTGCTTTTCGATGGGAATCGGTACTCCTGGATATATGTCGCCAGAACAAATAATCGGATGTCCTGTTTATGCAAGCGACCTCTATAGTTTAGGATTGACAGCAATATCTTTACTTACAGGGAAAGCTCCTCAAGATTTGCCAATTGATTTAGACACCGGAGAAATTCTGTGGTATCATGAAACACCTCATCTTCGTACTAATTTAGCAGCAGTTATCGAGCGAGCAGTTCGTTTTTATTGGGGCGATCGCTTTTCCTCCGCTCAAGAAATGCTAGCAGCGTTGCAATCTCCACCTTTATCCATAACTTTTCAATTAATAGAGAAAACAAATAATATTCAAAAACAAATAACCACAAAAGTAGCAAATGCTCTGCTACCACAACTTATTCATGCTCAAAGCTCAACTAAAGGGGTAAAGCAAGAATTTTTACCAACAAAAACAAGAAAAAATAAATTTAGTAAAGTATTATCTTTATGCTTAATTGCAGGAGTAGAAATTGGAGTTTTTATTGTTGCCTTGGAGCTTTTGTCAACCAATAAGTATTTTACTCATAATTTTGCCTTTAAATTGACAGAATTACCATCAAGTTCTCTGCCATTTCTTTCTATTAAATATCCCCAATCGGAACCCGTTGCTGTTGAAAATAAAATGACTGATGAAGTTTCTCATCTTCCTAAATCAGTAACACCAGAGAGCCAAAAAAGTTTATTAAATATGCCTATCTTTGTTCCAGGAATTCCAGAAGAGGAAATTTTCTCTGCTTTGGGAGAACCAGACTGGAGAAGGAAAGGATATTGGGCTAATAGTATAGCCTGGATTTATCAAGATATAGTTCCAGAGCAAGTAGATCTCGGCTATTTATTTGATACAAAGACAAAAAGATTGCGTCAAACGGAGATCGCTTTAGCACAATCAGTGAAATTAGAAACGCTCCAATTTGTTTTAGATACTTTATTGAGAGGTAATACCCCAATCTCACTCAAGCAGAAATCAAAACAAATTTATCAATATGAAATTAACGTGCAAGAGTTTGAAATAGATGATTTAAAAGGAATAATTCAGCGAAACGAAAAAAACAAAATTTATATTGGAATTTGGGAAGCAGATTTTCATTAAAGTAATAAACATACAGAGTACCGGAAAAGTTTGAAGCCAAGGAAAACGGGAATAAAATTATTTATTAATTAGATAAATCATGAAAGCGACTCATGAACTGACGATCGATATAGTCTTTCCAATACCATAACAGGGGAGATTGCCATCCCAGACACCCCCAGGAAGCGATCGCACTTTTATCTCCCGTACCTATCAGGGACAAATAGCGTTTTTGAGGCACATAAGGTTTGAGAGGTTTTCCTGTAATTAGCCGTCGCCAATTTTCTAATAGCGGTTTGCCCTGACGTACTGCAAATACTCCAGCTTTGGGAAGATGGTAATTCTGCATCGTGGCAATATCTCCCGCCGCAAAAACATGGGGATGAGAAACAGATTGGAGAGTGTCTTTAACTAAAATAAAGCCTTTGTTATCAGTAGCTAACCCTGAAGCCTTAATCCAACTGGGAGCAGCAGCTTGAGTTACCCAAAAGATGTAGTTACATTCCACTGTCAAGCCAGATTCGCAGATAAGCTTGTCTGGTAAAACTTCTTTAACATTCTGTTGTAAATGCAGTTGAATTCCTCGCTCTCGTACAATTGACTCTAGGCGTTTACTAACCCAATGATTATGACTGGATAATAATCGCTTTCCCCGGTGAAACAACTCAATTCTTAAATTATCTACAGGTTGTCGGCTATTTTTCAGAATAGTTTGCAGGTGAGATTGCATATTTAAAGCCAGTTCCACTCCTCCTGCGCCACCACCTACTATAGCGATAGAAATTGGTTTTTCTGGATTATTACTAGCTGCTGTCAATAATTTTTCCCAAGCATCGAGGAATTGAGGTACAGGTTTGGCTGGAGTTGCATATTCTTTTGCGCCCGGTACAGAAAGAGCCTCTGGTGTACTGCCGATATCTATAGATAAATAATCAAAACTGATGGGTGAATGGTGTTGGCAGATAACTCGATTCTGGTCTAAATCCAGACCAACTGCTTTGTCAATTAACAAATTAGCCGGGGCAAATTCCGACAACTGGCGCAAATCTATATGAGTTTCTTCCCAGCTATAAAAACCAGCAACATGACCTGGTAACATTCCCGAATAAGGAGTTTGCTCTACGTCGCTAATCAGAGTCAGACGCACGTCCGGTATGGGATTGAGTCCGAATAATTTAAGGGCGATCGCCTGGCTGTGACCGCCACCTAGCAAGACAAAATCTTGTGGCAAAGTGATGGGATCTCTTAAAGCAAAGTTTGCAGACGCTGTATCAGTTGCGGTGCTTGCATTACTCCTTCTATTCGTTCTACGGGTTGACCGTTTTTAAACAATACCAGAGTAGGTAAAGCATGAATTTGGTAATGAGAAGCCAAGACAGGATATTTATCCGTATCGATTTTGACTACTTGCAGGCGATCGCGCATTTGCGTTCCTACTTGTTCTAGAACGGGACTCATCATCTGACAGGGACCGCACCAAGTAGCGTAGAAATCAACTAGAATAGGGGTTTCAGCACTATTGAGCAGTTCTTGAAAGCTGGCAAATTTCTTTTTGACTGCCATAAAGTAAAGAGAGAATGAGCAATTAATTTTTTTTCGTTTCCATAATAGCTAAAACATTTCCAAATCCGCGTAAGATAATCTAGTTTCTTAAGCTTTTTTGGAGAATCAGCCATGGAACTTTTGCCAGAAAATTGTCAGCATTTGCGCGACAAAGTGGCTTTAGTAACTGGTGCATCGCGAGGAATTGGCAAAGCGACAGTCTTAGCTTTAGCCGCAGAAGGTGCCAAGGTAGTTATTAACTATGCTCGTTCTAGTGGGGCAGCTGATGAGGTGGTCAAAGAAATTACAGCTGCTGGAGGAGAAGCGATCGCCCTTCAAGCAGATGTATCCCAGGCAGAGGAAGTAGATAATTTAATCAAACAAACAATAGATAAGTTCGGTCGCCTCGATATTTTAGTTAATAATGCAGGCATTACCAGAGATACCCTCTTGCTACGCATGAAACTAGAAGAATGGCAGACGGTAATCGATCTCAATTTAACTGGAGTGTTTCTCTGTACCAAGGCAGTCAGTAAAATTATGTTAAAACAGCGCAGCGGAAGGATTATTAATATTACTTCTATTGCCGGACAGATGGGGAATCCCGGTCAAGCTAACTACAGTGCTGCCAAAGCAGGAGTTATTGGTTTTACCAAAACAGTAGCAAAAGAGTTAGCCAGTCGTGGCGTTACCGTTAATGCTGTCGCCCCTGGCTTTATCGAAACCGATATGACTGAGAACCTTCAATCAGAAGAGATTATTCAACTTATTCCTCTCAATCGTTACGGTAAACCCGAAGAAGTGGCAGGCACGATCCGTTTTTTAGCAGCCGATCCAGCTGCAGCTTATATTACCGGACAAGTGTTTAATGTTAATGGCGGCATGGTGATGACGTAACCTGACGAGTTTCGACGCAAGCCTCTTCTTTAAAAGAAGGGATAGGAGAAGTCCTCTGGAATCACAAATGAAAAAAGAATTCGGTTTTTATAGCAGAAGTATGTCTCTTAAACTGCAATGATTTCGGCTATTCAATGTGTCTTAATCTTTTTAACTCCCGCTTTAATTTCTCACAAGTTAAAAAAATGAACGATGACGAGCGTAAAGGATACGGTAATCTCGATTGAAATCAACGGAAAAGCTTACTTGACAAATTGCTCTGATTACCCATCTTTAAAAAGCAATTGCTGTCAACAACAGATAAGATCTTGATTGTAAGTTTTTTAATCAAATATCGATTATTTTGTTAGCACTCTCGACCCAGGAGTGCTAAATTTGCATATGGAAACATGCATAAAAATTAAAAGAAAGCATATGGCAAAAATTGTTTCCTTCAAAGAAAAGTCCAGACGGGCATTGGAAAAGGGAGTTAATTCCCTAGCGGATGCCGTTAAGATAACCCTTGGACCAAAAGGTCGTAACGTTTTGTTAGAAAAGAAATTTGGCGCGCCCCAAATCGTTAACGATGGCATTACAGTTGCCAAGGAAATAGAATTAGAAGATCCTTTAGAAAATACTGGCGCAAGGCTCATTCAAGAAGTTGCCTCTAAAACCAAAGATGTTGCTGGTGATGGTACTACTACCGCCACCGTAATCGCTCAAGCTTTGATAAAAGAAGGCTTAAAGAACGTGACCGCAGGAGCTAATCCTGTTGCTCTTAGAAGAGGATTGGACAAAGTTACTGCTTATTTAGTCCAAGAAATAGAGGCAGTAGCCAAACCAGTAGAAGGAGAAGCGATCGCCCAAGTAGCCACTGTTTCGGCAGGTAGTGACGAAGAAGTAGGGGCTATGATTGCCGAAGCAATGGATAAAGTGACCAAAGACGGTGTCATTACCGTTGAAGAATCCAAATCCCTCGCTACCGAATTAGAGGTAGTAGAAGGAATGCAAATCGACCGAGGTTACATTTCTCCCTACTTTATTACCGATCAAGAACGACAGCTAGTCGAGTTTGACAATCCTCTAATTTTAATTACTGATACTAAAATTGGTGCGATCGCCGATTTAGTACCCATCCTCGAAAAAGTCGCTCGCAGAGGTCAACCCCTACTCATTATTGCCGAAGATGTCGAAGGAGAAGCTTTAGCTACTTTGGTAGTAAACAAAGCACGAGGTGTCTTGAATGCTGCCGCAATCAAAGCTCCCGGATTTGGCGATCGCCGCAAAGCGATGCTACAAGACATTGCCATTCTTACTGGCGGTCAACTAATTTCCGAAGAAGTCGGTTTGAGCCTAGAAATAGTCTCTGCCGAGATGCTGGGTAAAGCTAATAAGATTATTATCGATAAAGAAAACACCACGATTGTGGGCGGCGCAGGTAAAACAGAGGAAGTGCAAAAACGTGTTGCTCAACTGCGCAAGCAACTAGATGAAACTGACTCGGACTACGATTCAGAAAAATTACAAGAACGGATTGCTAAACTTGCTGGTGGTGTAGCAGTAATTAAAGTCGGTGCGGCTACCGAAACCGAACTTAAAGAGCGTAAACTACGCATTGAAGATGCGCTCAATGCTACTAAAGCAGCAGTAGAAGAGGGTATCGTTCCTGGCGGCGGCACTACTCTGATTCATTTAGCTAAAAAAGTCGCTGAATATAAAACCCAACTAAGCGACGATGAAGAAAAAGTCGCCGCCGATATCTTTGCTAAAGCGTTAGAAGCTCCTTTGCGTCAGTTAGCTGACAATGCTGGAGTAGAAGGCACTGTCATCGTTGAAAGGGTAAGGGATACCGAATTTAATGTCGGTTACAACGTCCTCAACGGTCAATTTGAAGATATGATTGCAGCTGGCATTATCGACCCAGCTAAAGTAGTACGTTCGGCAGTACAAAATGCTGCTTCCATTGCTGGCATGGTCTTAACTACTGAAGCTTTAGTAGTAGAAAAACCAGAACCCGAACCTGCTGGTGTCCCCGGCGGCATGGACGGTATGGGCGGCATGGGTGGTATGGGCGGTATGGGCGGTATGGGCGGCATGGGCATGATGTAATCGCCCTTCGCTTTAAGTCTTTTCATAATAGATAAGTTCTAAGCTACTGCTAGGAAAGACTCGTAAGTCCATACCTCAATTGCTATAAGTCGCTGAACACCACCACTGTCGAGTACTGCTAGTGTTCGGTCAAAACAAAGCCCCAACTTTTACCAGTTGGGGTCTTTTACTGAGCAACAACTTGGCAAAAGAGTAGAAGCACTCTCTCAAAAGACAACAAACAGAGCTAGGATATAATTATTAAGAAATTTATAGCTGACTACATAAAACTACTGAGTCTCCAGACGAATCCTATGTCTCTTCCTATTCGCAATGTTGCTATTATTGCCCACGTCGATCATGGTAAAACTACTTTAGTTGATGCTCTCCTCAAACAGTCGGGTATTTTCCGCGAAGGGGAAGAGATTCCCGATTGCGTGATGGACTCTAATGACCTCGAAAGAGAACGAGGTATTACCATTCTTTCAAAAAATACTGCAGTTCGCTACAAAGATATCCTGATTAACATTGTTGATACTCCCGGACACGCTGATTTTGGTGGAGAAGTAGAACGGGTATTGGGGATGGTGGATGGTTGTCTTCTCATCGTTGATGCTAACGAAGGACCCATGCCTCAAACTCGATTTGTACTCAAAAAAGCCTTAGAAAAAGGTCTGCGTCCTATTGTCATTGTTAATAAGATCGACCGTCCCAATGCCAATCCAGATACAGCAGTAGATAAGGTGTTCGATCTATTTGTCGAATTAGGTGCAGATGACGATCAATGCGATTTTACCACTCTTTATGCTTCTGGATTACAAGGCTATACCAAAGAGAACCTAGAAGATGAAGGGGTAGACATGCAACCTCTGTTTGAGGCTATCTTGCATCACGTTCCCCCACCAGCAGGCGATCCCCATAAACCATTGCAACTGCAAGTAACAACCCTAGACTATTCCGATTATCTCGGCAGAATTGTCATTGGCAGAATTCACAATGGCAAGATTACCGCAGGTCAACAAGCAGCCCTCGTTAAAGAAAATGGGGAAATTGTCAAGACAAAAATTACCAAATTGATGGGATTTGAAGGTTTAGCTAGGGTTGAGTTAGAAGAAGCAACCGCAGGAAATATTGTGGCAGTAGCGGGTTTTGCCGATGCTAATATTGGTGAAACGATCGCTTCGGCGGAAAATCCCCAAGCATTACCCTTAATTAAGGTAGACGAACCTACCTTACAGATGACTTTTTCCGTCAACGACTCTCCTTTTGCCGGACAAGAAGGAACTTACGTAACCTCTCGTCAACTGCGCGATCGCCTCTATCGAGAATTAGAAACTAATGTCGCTTTACGTATAGAAGAGACAGATTCTCCCGATAAATTCCTCGTTTCTGGACGCGGGGAACTCCATCTGGGTATCTTAATTGAAACCATGCGACGGGAAGGCTACGAATTCCAAGTTTCTCAACCCCAAGTTATCTATCGGGAAATTAACGGCCAACCCTGCGAACCTTACGAATATCTAGTATTAGACGTTCCCGAAGAAGCAGTAGGTAGCTGCATCGAACGCCTGGGACAACGCAAAGGCGAAATGCAGGATATGCAAACAGGTACCAACGGACGCACTCAGCTAGAGTTTGTTATTCCCGCCCGAGGTTTAATTGGTTTTCGGGGTGAATTTATTCGCCTCAGTCGCGGGGAAGGAATTATGACTCATAGTTTCCTTGAATATCGTCCTCTTTCGGGCGAATTAGAAACCCGATACAATGGCGTGATTATTGCTTTTGAAGAAGGTACGGCTACTTTCTATGCTTTGAAAAACGCTGAAGATCGAGGAGTATTTTTTATTACTCCCGGAACCAAGGTTTACAAGGGAATGATTGTTGGCGAACATAACCGTCCACAAGATTTGGATTTAAATGTCTGCAAAACCAAGCAGTTAACCAATCACCGTTCCGCGACAGGGGATGAGTTAGTTCAATTACAAGCACCTTTAGAAATGAGTTTAGAAAGGGCTTTAGAATACATTGGACCCGACGAATTGGTCGAAGTAACACCCCAATCTATTCGGTTGCGGAAAACTAAGAGCAAAAAGTTAGTAAAACGTTGAGCCAGAGCTAAGATTATAGCAGTAGCCATATCGATTAGGACAGAAATTTAATGGTAGGGGACGGGGCGTACAAGCAGAGAGGGCGGTTGCGCGGTTTTCTACGCAAAGCGTCTCCGAGTGCCTAACTCCAGACCCCTGTCCTGACTCCTGACTCCTGATTAGTGCTAATTTTTAGACAGCCTTAGGTTGATAATTGACAAGCTCAAAATCGCTAAAAATAACACTAAACCAATAGTACAGGCATAGCTGATATCTAAATCTTGAAAGGCTCGTTCGTAGAGATAATACACTACAGTTTTAGAACTATTACGCGGTCCCCCTTGGGTCATAATATAAATTTCTTCAAAGACCTTAGTTGCCGAAATGGCTGAAATGACTGCTACAAGCAATAAATAAGGACGCATTAGGGGTATGGTGATATCCCAGTGCTTGCGCCATCCCTGAGAACCGTCAATCGCTGCTGCTTCGTATAACTCTGGAGATATTGACTGCAATCCTGCTAAATAAATGACCATGTAGTATCCTAATCCCTTCCAAATAGTTACTGCCATCACACTCCAAATAGCCCATTGCGGGCTAGTCAACCAGGGAATGCCTTCAGAAAAACCTAGCTGTTTGAGCAATTGATTGAGCATGCCGTTGTTAGCATAGAGGGCTTTCCAGGCAATGCCTGCAACTACCATAGAAATGACCACTGGGGTATAAAATGCAGTCCGAAACCAATTCATACCTCTCAATTGCTGATTGACTAAAATAGCCAATCCCAGAGGAATTAACACCAAAACAGGAACCACACCAAGTAAGTACAGCAATGTATTGCCAATCGTCTGCCAAAATACTTTATCCTGCCACAAACGCTGAAAGTTATCTAATCCCACCCATTGGGGTAGCTGAGTTAAGTCGTATTCGTAGCGAGTAAAGCTAAGAGAAAAAGCTTGGATAGCAGGCAAAAAAACCGTAAGCCCCAGAATAGTTATGGCTGGTAGTAAAAATAGATAGGGAGTTAGCTTTTGTGGGTAAGCAGTTCTTTGTTTTTTATGGATGGATAGGTTGTGTCCCTCGATTGTTGTCATAGTTATAGGCTTTGCGATCGCTTCTCATTGACCTATTTAATAATAAGGTTTCTTTTTCTTAGGGCGAAAGTTAGCAACTGACTCCACTAAGCCAATGGCAATAAAATTACTTAAAAGAGCAGAACGACCGTAACTCATCCACGGTAAGGGAATACCCGCAATGGGTGCAAGTCCAATGGTCATGCTGATATTAATCGCTGTCTGAAAAGCAATTATAGATAGAATACCTATTGCTAAAAGAGAGCCAAAATTGTCCTTTGCCGTAAGAGCAATCCAAATCAACCGCATACATATCGCCCAAAAAACCAGCAATAAAACTAGACAACCGACAAAACCATATTCTTCTCCCACTGCGGAAAAAATAAAATCCGTATGTTGTTCGGGAATAAAATTTAGTTGAGTTTGCGTTCCGTGATGCAATCCTCGTCCCCACATTCCGCCCGCACCAATGGCGATACGGGATTGAATCAAATGGTAGCCGCCGCCTAGAGGGTCTTGTTCTGGGTCAAGAAATAAAATTAGCCTCTCTTTTTGGTAATCTTTTAACAATCCCCAAAAGAGGTTGCCTAATTCTACCGCACCAAAATTAACTGCGATCGCCCCTAAAGCCGAGACAATTCTGAGAGGAAGGGTTAGCCAAGCAATTGCTGTGATAAATAAAGTCCATAATAACCAGCCTGGTAAATAAACGTGGTAGAGAATAGCCGAGACTAATGGGGATAGCATCAGAAGCAACCAGCCAGGATTGGTATTTGCCCAGTAAAGCATAGTCAAAACAATCGCCCCAAAGACCAAAGAAGTTCCTAAGTCCGGCTGGAGAAAGACCAGTGCCCAAGGAACGGCAGTAATGGCTAAGGTACGACCAACTACTTTAAGATCTATTGTTTCCCTTTCGTGCAGTAAAGCTGCAAGGGTAATAATTACACCTATCTTGGCAAACTCTGATGGTTGGATGTTCAAACCACCGATAGTAATCCATCGCTGTGCTCCTTTGGCCGTTACCCCTGCAACCATTACAGCAATTAAAGACAGATTCGTCACGGCGTAGATTAACCAATGCCAGCGCAGTATCGACTGATACGGCCAACGAGCGATCGCTATTGCCAATCCTAAACCGACTGCACCAACAAAGCAATGTTGCCAACCGTGATTTAACCCTTCATTTATTTCCGTACTAGCGATCGTTAAGCTGCCAAAAGCAGTCAAACCGACTACTAACAGAAGCAAAAACCAATCAATATGCTGCCACGGGGCAATTAAAGCATGCCAATATTTCTTGAAATCAATAGGTGGAGATTTAGCTCTAGATTTACGAAGCATAAGTTACGGTGACTTAGCGTGGGAATTTAGATACACCTTGCTAAATCTGCTTCAATGGTATATCTAACCAACTGAACTAACAAATTGCTCTTCGATTTATAGCAGACTCTGTCTCAGTACGTCCTCCGTAGAATATAGCGACAACTGACTACTCCAAAATCCGTTCGCTTTAAGCCAAAGCAGCAATAGAAACTTTAGCGGCTATTTGTTCGGCGATCGCCACTATAGCTTTAGCCGAGGCTGAATCAGGTTCGGCTACGACAATTGGTATGCCCCGATCTCCTCCTTCGCGCAAAGAAATTTCGAGAGGAATGCAACCGAGTAAGGGTATATCCAGTTCTTTAGCAGTTTTTTCTCCACCACCAGAACCAAACAAATCGTAGTTTTTCTCGGGCAGATCTGGCGGAATAAAATAGCTCATATTCTCCACTATACCCAGTACGTTCACCCCTAGTTGCTGGAACATCTTTAAGCCGCGGCGGGAATCCAATAAAGATACCGTCTGCGGCGTAGTCACGATGACCGATCCTGCCATGGGTACGGCTTGAGCTAGAGTTAGTTGAGCATCCCCCGTTCCTGGTGGCATATCCACGATCAGATAATCTAATTCGCCCCATTCTACCTGATAGAGAAACTGACGAATAATCCCATTAAGCATCGGTCCCCGCCAGATCACGGGCTGATCGGGATCGATTAAAAACGCCATAGAGACTAACTTCACTCCATAGTTAAAAGCTGGTTCTAACACTTCACCGCTAGCACTCTGCCTGACCAAAACCTTAGCTTCTGACAGTCCTAACATATTGGGTGCATTGGGACCGTAAATATCAGCATCTAATAAGCCAACTTTTGCTCCTTTCTGCGCCAAGGCTACCGCTACGTTGACAGCCACAGAACTTTTGCCTACACCGCCTTTACCGCTAGAAATAGCCACAATATTTTTGATCCCTGGAACGGACTGTCGATCTGGTAAGGATTTTTGCTGGGGAGTCTCGGCTGTTACTTCTACCTCAACTTCTTCTACTCCCGGTAACTGTTTAACTGCTTTTTGACAATCCTCGACAATGAATTCTCTTAAAGGGCAAGCAGGAGTAGTTAAAACTAGGGTGAAACTAACTGTGCCGCCATCAATTCGCACATTACGTATCATATTTAACTCCACCAAACTTTTTTGCAGTTCGGGGTCTTGTACGGGACGTAAAACTTCTAAAACAGATGTACTATCGAGCATAAATTAAACGGTTCTCCTCCAGACAGCTAATCGAGCTGTCGTTAGTGAATTAAGAATTATTGCTTTATATATAAATGTTAAAGGTTTATCGAACCAGATTTAGAGTTTTAGCGATCTATTCCCGGATTGTCCGTCACTGTTTTTCGAGACTTAATAATCTCCTCCTCAAACTCTAGCTGATTAGAGATCGTGCTGTTATCTTAGAGTCTGAATCGAATTTTCTTATGTTTCGAGGTGAGTTTAAATTAAGCCTTGAGGAATTGATATGAATAGAATCGCGTTATTAATGTTGGTAGGGATATTGACTATTTTATTAGACGGTTGTTCTTTGATAGCTGATTTTTTTAACTCCGATCGACAAGAAGAGACAACTACAGCCAATAAGCCTCAATCTCAAAATAATAAAGCAAAAGAAAAACAGCAGGAGCAAGCAGCCCAAGAATCTGAAGAATTGCTCGTTAGCAAAGAAGTAGCCGGATTAATTCCTGCCACTAATCCTGAAGCTAGAGTGAGGGGAAGCATTAGGGGAAGACACGATCCTTTTGCTACTATTTCTCTAAAACCTCAAATTAGAATCACGCAGGAAGAAAACCAGCAACAAGAAGATTCTTCAAATATTACCAGTACACCGACAATTGAATCTTTGGAAAATGAACCTACGGCTGAATCTTGGGAAAACGAACCAAAAGTTGTCTTAGCCGAAGAGGTAATTATCACTGGCGTAGTAGAAGTGGGAGGAATCACCAATATAATTGTTCGCGCTCCCGAGGAACCCTCTAGCCGCTACGTGCAAGTAGGACAATATCTATCTAACGGAAGAATATTGGTCAAGCGCGTCGAATCAAGCCATTCTCCTACACCCCTGGTAATTTTAGAACAAGATGGAATTGAAATAGCTAAGGCAGTAGGAGAAATCCCTCAAACAGAAACATCCCCAGAGGGAGAACAAGCTTTTAATAGCATGTCAAAACTGCCTAGCACTTCGGCAAGTTGGGTATCTAACTTTTTATCGCAACAACTACATCAATAGATGAAACAAAGAGAAACAAACTTACATTGGTTAGTTCGTTTTGAGGCAAGACCGCGTCAGACACGCTAGCTTCGCTGCTCTTTAAGCAAGCACAGGAAGCAAACCTCTTGCTTCTGCTGTTGTAAGGATAATTAACAATTAAGTCCTTTCTTAGTTCATAAGGTCGAGGTAGTCTATAAAATAACAACTAAGGAGGAGAGATTGCCGAAGCCAGGAAGAAAAAATGAGTAAAAAAGCAGAACTATTAGAAGCGATCGCGGGCACGAATCGCGGACTGCTAGCTACTGAAATTGATAATGTCAGGGTTCTCTCAGCTATCCAACAGTTAGAAGATTACAACCCCACGCCCAAACCTTTCGAAGCTAAAGAGTTACTCGAAGGCAATTGGCGACTCCTCTACACTACTAGCAAGGGTATTCTTGGTTTAGATCGCTTTCCCTTATTTAAGTTAGGGCAAATTTATCAGTGTATTCGCACGGCTGAAGCTACTTTATACAACATTGCCGAGGTTATTGGCTTGCCTTTTCTGGAAGGGATAGTCAGTGTCGTTGCTAAGTTCGAGCCAGTTTCCGAAAGTCGGGTTAACGTCAAATTCGAGCGATCGATTATTGGATTGCAACGTTTTTTTGCTTACCAATCTCCGAGTCAGTTTATTCAACAAATAGAAGCAGGTAAAAAATTTTTTCCTCTAGACTTTGGGATCGACAGCCGCGATCGACAAGGTTGGCTAGATATTACCTACTTGGACGAAGATATGCGGGTTGGTAGAGGTAATGAAGGAAATGTATTTGTCTTAACCAAAGAAAAAAATAGTTTTTAAAACCAGTAACTACTTACCATCTCTTCAAAACGATTTTTTTGGTTCAACAGCCAAAAGAGTTATTTTTGTTCTAAGTAAATTTCCAAAAAAACTCTTTCGATTTATAGATGTTTGTCCAAGAGAGAATTGTTCTAATGAAGAGGAAGTTATTCAGTTAGATTGAAAAAATGCCTAATATAAATATTGGTCTTAGCGACGAACAGCTGCAAGGCGTAATTGAACTTTTGAATCGCAACTTAGCCGATTTTTATTTACTTTTAATCAAAACCAAAAAATACCATTGGGATGTAATCGGACCTCAATTCCGCACGCTTCACGAGTTGTGGGAAGAACAATACGAAGCTCTTACTATTAACATTGACGAAACCGCAGAAAGAGTTCGTACTTTAGGCGGTTATCCCGTAGGTACTGCTGAAGGCTTTTTGCAACTCAGCTCTATTAACGAACATCCTAAAGATCTTCCTTCAGCAAACGAAATGGTCGCTCGTCTGGTACAAGACCACGAACAGATTATTCGCAACTTAAGAAAAAATATCGACCAGTGTGCCGACGATTACCACGACCAAGGAACCGCTGACTTTCTGACCGGATTGATGGAACAGCACGAAGAAATGGCTTGGATGCTCCGTTCCTTCTTAGAAGGAGAAAAACTTACCCCTAGCGGCGAACGTCCTGGAGCCGAAACTAAACCTAAGGTCAGCGTATAATTTGCAACGAGAGTAAGATTAATGGCAGAAGAATACAAAGCAGAGCGCACTGTTACAGGAGTTTTCAAAGAAGAAAGTCAAGTCAATAATGTTATTCAACGCTTGCTCGAGCGAGGCGTTCCCAGAGATTATATCTCGGTGATGGGAAAAAACTTTAGTTCCCAAACCCGTATTTCTGGCTTCATTACCAAAAAAGATGTAATTTTGGGAGGTTTACGCACGGGAGCAATCTTCGGTTCGCTCTTTGGTTCGCTGCTAAGTTTGCTTACGGGAGTCGGTGTACTATTTATTCCCTTCATCGGTTCTGTTGTTGCTGCCGGACCTATTAGTTCTGTATTACTTGGTGCGGCTACTGGTGCTCTAGCGGGTAGTGCTGGAGCAGGTTTAGCCTCTTTCTTCGCTACTTTGGGAATGCCTGAAGATAAAGCAGCAGTGTACGAAACTCGTCTCAAAGCAGGAGAATTTCTCGTTATGGCAGAAGTACCTGCCGAGCGATCTGGGGAATATCAAATGCTACTCGAAAGTGCAGGCGGTGAAGAAATTCACGTTAGTGATAAAACTTTACCCCATCCCTGTCCGGGTCGTTGCAACAATCGAGAAGATTTATCTCCTGAAGTACGCACTCACCTGTCGGAAGCAGCACAACAAGATTTCATCGAGCGTTATAACGCTGTTTACGATGAAACCGAAGATAACATAAAAGCCGAACACGCTGCTTGGGAAACAATTAAAGAAAAATACGAAGAGGATGAAAACGGCGTTTGGTCTAAAGCTAAAGTAACTGCCTAATTTTAATCTGACTTTTAGCTAATAGACCAACCAGCAACTAGTAATATCCCAATTAAAATTTTGCTTCGAAATACAGACATTTTGCAGAGGTTTTTCCTAAAAAACCTCTGCAAATCATTTTATTCAGAAATTTATTTAAAATATCTATCTTGAGATAGATGAACTGATTTTCTAGCGGCATTTATTGGTGTTTTTGTGTAGTTATAATAACTAATAAATAAACCTACAGATAGAAGAAGATAAAAGATCGAATAACTAATATAAATATAAGAGTTAAAAATAAGGAACAAATATATTATGAGTACAGAAGATAGAGCCAAAGCAACCGCTAAAAATATCGAAGGTAAAGCTCAAGAAATGATGGGAGAAGTTACCGGGGATCCTGGAGATAAAGCAGAAGGTAAAGCTAAACAAACTGAAGCTGAAGCTCGACATGCAGTTGAAGATGCTAAGGATAAAGTCAAAAAAGCGATTGACTAAGAGCAGTTAATGAATGAATTTGAATTAATTAAAACTCTAATGGGTCGCTAAAATAATCAACAATAATCATAAGAAATAAGGAGAAAAAAGAATGAGTACAGAAGATAGAGTCAAAGCTACTCTCAAGAATATCGAAGGCAAAGCTCAAGAAATGGTGGGTGAAATTACTGGCAATCCCGACGACCAAGCTGAAGGAAAAGCAAAACAAGCTGAAGCTAACGTGCGGCACACAATTGAAAATGCTAAAGACGAAGTGAAGAAAGCGATTGACTAATATTATTAATTAAAATGTAATAGTTTGTATTTTTTCTAAATCTAGGAAAGTTATTCCTTTCCTAGATGATTTTTTGAATCTGATTATTATAATTAGCAATAAAAACGCAGTTTAAAAAAAATTATAGTTAATTGAAAAATAAATGCCTTTTTCTTGTAAGGAATTTTTCTCGCTTTCAAGTTCGACATTTACTAAGGGAATCCCCCAGTCGAAACGAGCATTAAAGCGATCGCTTGCTGTAAAACTTAAACCCAAGCCAATGGCTGGCAAGGTTTGATAATCGATCTCTATGTCGTCGCTATTCCAAACTTTGCCAATATCTACAAAAGGCGTAAGCTGAATAACACCATCAATAGACCGAATGCGCGCTATGGGTATTCTTATTTCGGCAGAGGCTAATACACCGTTATCTCCTATTATCAAGTCCTGACGATAACCCCTAATACGGTCGATTCCTCCAAGCCGAAACTGTTCGAGAGGGACTAATGCTTGAGGTGTTAATTGAATGTCACCTCGCAAGATAAACAAGAAATCTTCATCGAGTCGTCGTACCCATTGAGCTTGTCCTCGCCAAGCAAAAAAACTACTATCGGGAGCATCTTTATTAAGGGTGACATCAAAAAGATCGAGACCGACACTAAACTGAGAACGAAGGGCAATTACTTGTTGCTCGTTACGATTAACCCATTCTTGCCAAAATCTTACTGCCGAAATTTTAGTCTTGCCATCTTCGTCTGCACCGCGAGAAAGAGGAAAAGGCGTATCTAATAAAGAAGTTTTGCTGTCTTGGCGGGAAAAGGACAGTCCTAAAGCTAGCTCTTGAGTAGGCTTAAGAATGAGAGGCTGACGAAAACTTAGTTCATAGAAACGGTAGTTTGATTGAATATCGAGAGGATTAAAGGGTTCTTCAATGATTTTATTAGAGTTAGTGCCAAAAGCAAGCCTGAGATTACCATCGCGAGCATTAGTGGGAATTGCATAAGACAACACAAAACTATCACTACCATCAGTGTTTTCATAGACAAAGTCAAAGCGATCGCCAAATCCCAATAAGTTACCGTGGCTCAACCCAATGGAACGGCGGTTAGTGCCAACACTGGGCGATCGCCCGTTATCCAATCGAGTAAAAATTGTAAAGGCATCTGCTTCTTGAATTTGAACATCGAGAATACTCGTGCCGGGATGAACTCCTGTCGACAGTTCGGCAGAAATATTTTCAATTAAAGGATCGAGTCGTAACCTTTGCAAAGCTTCGAGCAAGGAATCAATATTGACTGGTTTACTGGCAGTTACCTCAATCCGACTGCGGATATAATCGGGGTTTAATCTTTCTGTCCCCATGATATTAATTGTTTCTAATTCTCCTTCGATAACTTGGATGATTACCGTTCCGTCTTGAAGTTGTTGCGGCGGTATATAAGCCCCCGAATTGATATAGCCATTTTCGGTGTAGAGTTGAGTAATGGCAGAGCGAGCTTGAAACAGATCGGCAAAAGAAAGAGGGCGATCGACAAAAGGTTCTGTGACTGCTTGTAGTTGTTGTTGGCTAAAAACGGTGCTTCCGACCACTTCAAATCTTTTGACAGTTATCGATCGTGAAAGATTATTCGCTGTCTTTTCTGCTATGGCTACAGGCAATATTAAACTATCTAACGAGCCGATGGGAGGTGATACGGTCAACAAAGATTTTGCAGCAGAAATGGCTTTTGTCTCAACCTTACTATTATTCGGTGACTCAGTTGAGGCGAAAACTGTTTTTAATGTGGCATTCTTTACTTTTTTTACTTTAAGCAGATTAGTCTCTTGAGCTTGGAGCGGTTGCGCAATTAAACTACTAGCTAAGATAAATATAGCAATAAACAAAAAACAAGAGAAATTAAGAGTAAATAGATTAAATAGGTTAATTAGAAAAGGTAATTGCCAACAAATATCTAATTTACTCATGAATTAGAATAAGCAGATTTTTAACTGCGCTATATCGATATACAAAATTCCCAAAAACACAACCTAATTAACATAAAAAAATTAAAAATCAAATCGAAACAATTTAGTTACCTATTTTCATCGATAGACTGATGCGTTTTAATTGACGATCGACCTCTGTAACTTTTACTTTTACCATCTGTCCCACTTTAACAACTTCTTTTGGGTCTGAGACAAAATGGTCTGCTAATTGAGAAATATGTACCAGTCCATCCTGATGAACGCCCACATCAACAAACGCACCAAAATTAACCACATTGGTGACGATTCCCTCTAATTCCATTCCCACCTGAAGATCGGCAATTTCCATAACTCCTTCTTTAAAAACGGCGTATTGAAATTCCTCTCTGGGGTCTCTGCCTGGTTTTTCCAACTCTCGAACGACATCTTGTAATGTTGGTAAACCTACGGTATCGGTAACAAATTGGTTGAGTTCAAGGGATTTTAAGCGATTGCCTACTTTAGTTACATCAGTTAGAGATACCTTTAAAGTAGCAGCAATTTCTTTCACGACATCATAACTTTCAGGGTGTACGGCAGTATTATCCAAAGGATTATCTCCATCACGAATTCGTAGAAAGCCTGCTGCTTGCTCAAAAGTTTTGGCACCTAATTTAGAAACCTTTAGTAATTCTTGTCGATTTTTAAAGGCTCCTTTGCGATCGCGATAAGCAACAATATTATTGGCGATAGTTGGCGTAATTCCCGATACATAAATTAATAATTCTGGGGAGGCAGTATTTAAATCTACTCCCACATAATTTACACAAATTTCGACAGTTTCATCTAATTTTTGTTTGAGTAATTTTTGATTTACATCATGTTGATACTGACCTACGCCAATAGACTTAGGATCGATTTTGACTAATTCTGCTAAGGGGTCTTGTAAACGCCTACCGATACTAATTGCACCTCTGACAGTAACATCTAAATCGGGAAATTCGCGACGAGCGACGTCACTAGCAGAATAAATTGATGCGCCAGATTCATTGACAATTACTTTAATGATTTTGCTATCTAATGTTTTTAATACTTCAGCGATAAATCGATCGGTTTCCCGCGAAGCAGTACCATTACCTATAGCGATTAATTCAATTCGGTATTTGGTAATTAAATTTTGAATTATCTTGGCAGCTTGAGTGCGCTGAGCGCGGGAATCAAGTTCCCGCGCAGGAAGCGCAGTGTTTTCACAACGTTTCTCCACACCAGAATGAGGAAAAATTGCTTGATATTCTAAAAATTTTCCTGTCTCGGAGAGAACGGCTACTTTACAACCAGTGCGAAACCCGGGATCGATCGCCAAAGTAGGTTTCATCCCTGCTGGAGACGCAAGCAATAATTCTCGCAGATTAGCTTCAAAAGTTTTAATCGATTCGAGATCGGCGTAATCTTTTCGTTCTGCACGTACCTCCCTAATTAAAGAGGGTTTTAGCAAACGATTGAAAGCATCTTTGAGCATTGCACGATAAAAATTTTTGATTGCAGGAACTTTAGTTGCGATCTCTTGCGATTCCAGATAAGACATTACTTCTGCTTCATCAAAAGTAATATCTACTGTCAAAACTCCTTCTGCTTCTCCTCGATACAGTGCCAAGATGTTATGGGGAGGAATCTTGCTGACACTGTATTGATAGTTCCGATACATCTCAAATTTGGTACTACCTTCGGGATAATCCTCTTTGATGCGAGAGATGAACATACCTTTTTTAAGCAAGTAATTGCGCAAATCGGCTCTAATTCCTGCTTTTTCAGCGACAATTTCTGCTAAGATATCTGCCGCGCCACTGAGTGCCTCTTCGACTGTTTTAACTCCTTTTTCTTCATTGATATATTTAGCTGCCTCGCGATCTAAAGAGATCGGAGAAACTTTTGGTTGATTGAGAGACTGGATAAAATCGGCTAAAGGTTTTAATCCTTTTTCTTTGGCTATAGTTGCTTTAGTGCGTCGTTTGGGTTTATAGGGTAAATATAGATCTTCTAGTTCTGTTTTGTTTAAACAGGCTTTAATCTTAGCTTGAAGTTCTTCTGTAAGTTTATTTTGTGTGGCGATCTCGCTCCTAGCGAGGCGCTGCGCGATCGCAGCTAAAACAGTTTCCTTGCGTTGCTCTAATTCTGTTAAGTAAGTGTAGCGTTCGAATAGTTGCCGCAGTTGGATTTCGTCTAAAGAACCCGTGCGCTCTTTGCGATAACGAGCGATAAAGGGAATGGTTGCTCCTTCTTTCCATAGTTCTAGAGCATTGTTTACCTGCTGTAAAGGTAGGGAAATTTCTTTGGCAATGATTTGCGGAAGATCGAGCATTAGTTGGCTTACTTAGAAAGTTCGATCTGCATTTTATCTCTCGCAAAGGCGCAAAGAACGCCAAGTATTATTGCTTAAGCAAAATCAAAAGCTAATAAATTGAGCTTTTTGGCTGTAGATTGTTGAGCAAAATTAAGGTAATCACGGTAAAAAATAGTGAGTGACTTCGGTAGCAAAATTATGAAACAAACAGTTATTCAAGTAGATGCTTTTACTTCTATGCCTTTTAAGGGTAATCCTGCGGCTGTCTGTGTTCTTGAAAAACCTCAGAGCGATGAATGGATGCAATTAGTAGCTAGAGAAATGAACCTGTCGGAGACGGCATTTTTAGTCGAACGAGACGATGGCTATAATCTTCGCTGGTTTACGCCAACAACAGAAGTACCTCTGTGCGGTCACGCGACTTTAGCTAGCGCTCACGTTCTTTGGACAGAAGGACATTTATCTGAAGATAAACCTGCTCGTTTTCATACCAAAAGTGGTTTACTAGTTGCCAAACGACAACGAGAGTGGATTGAACTGGATTTTCCCGCTAACTTTTCCGAAGTGACAACTACTTCCCCAGAATTAGAGCAGGCTTTAGGAGTATCGATAAAAAAAACATTACACAATTCTTTAGGCTACTTAGTAGAAGTAGAAGCAGCCGATGTAGTAAGGCAACTAAAGCCGAATTTTTCTCTATTAAAAACCTTACCCGTTCATGGTGTCATCGTTACTAGTTTGGCAGAAAAAGACTCGGAATATAATTTTATCTCTCGTTTTTTTGCTCCAGGTTTGGGTATAGATGAAGATCCCGTTACTGGTGCGGCTCATTGCTGTCTGGCTCCTTTTTGGCGCGGTTGCTTGGGTAAAGATGAATTGTTAGCTTATCAAGCTTCCATTCGGGGTGGTACAGTCAAAATAAGTTACTCCGGTGGCGATCGCGTTTATTTGAGCGGACAAGCGGTTACTGTAATGCGCGGCGAATTAGTTTCCATTGGTTGAACCTATTTTATAAATTTTGATTGTTAATCATATTTCTCAGACCTACTGGTTGGAACATTTCGACGGTTTTCTTCTTAACTATTCCAGCAATATGAGGACTGACAATGGGAAAAGTAAGTTTAAACTGATAGTAATTAACAGTTTCTAATCCTACCTGTTCGATAACCTTCCAGGTTTCGCGGTTAGGATGACAGTTATCAAACAAAGTTTTCCACACTGGTTCAATACCATCTTGAACTTTCCGTGTCCAAGTGCCACATTCTCCTGCAACGTGTTCGATGAAGATAAAATTTCCTCCTGGTTTGAGGATGCGTTTAATTTCTTGGAGGCTAGCGTCAGGATCTCTTACGGAACAGAGGACATGGGTACTGACAACAGTATCGATGCTCTCATCCTCTACTGGTAAATCTTCTGCCGTTCCCTGATACAATTCGATGTTAGAGAGTCCGTGTTGCCGAGCTTCTCGTTCTAGGTAAGGATGCATATAGAAATTGGGTTCTACCCCAATCCAATGGAGATTTTTGCAATAGTAAGGAAGATTTGCTCCTGCACCAGGACCGATTTCTAAGACTTTATTTTGTAAATTTCCTAAGAGTGCTTGCTTAAGTTTTCCTAAGCTTTTATACTCAGGGCAGTCGATTAGCTTAATTGCGCTAGCATCAGCATTATTGGCTTGCGCCATACCCCAAGCAAAAAAACGTTTTTGAATAGTTGACAGATTCATCTAGTTTCTCGGCAGGAGACTCCCGCTATACCCGTCGAGGGTTAGCGGCGAGAGGAATGCCGAGTCCTCCATAATAATGTTTACAGATTTCGTGATAAAATGTAAGGCATGACTGAACGGGC
>JADEWQ010000220.1 GCA_015207585.1 Pleurocapsales cyanobacterium LEGE 06147
CTTCTTTGAGAGCATCTACAGTTAAATCCTTCTCTCCTGTCGGGTCACCATTTTTGTTATATTGAGTTTCCGTCGTCGGGATATCTAACTGGAAAGCGATCGCCCCAAAGAACTTCTTGAGCGAACCTTTATAGGTAGCAATGGCGGTTTGAAATTCCCCCGACATTTCCTCAAAAAGATTTTGGGCAAACTCTCCCGTCCCCGTACCAGCTTCACCGAGAACTAATACAGAATTACCAGCCCTGACTGCCTGACATACTTTTTCAAACTGTTCTCCTAACTCCCGCCTCGATTGCTGCGGTACTGACTCAGAATCCTGTCTGCTAGCTCGGCGGGTGTCCACTTTGGGTTGACAGCTTCCCTCACCGCTTCTACTTTCTGCTTCAAGTCTTCTGGTAGATCGTCTTCGCTCATGCGATCGGCGATCGCTCTAATGGCTAGATCGGGAGTTGCCAGTTCGCGGGCTTTTAGTTGGGCTGCTTGGCGGATTAGTTTATCGAGATCGAAATTATCGATTGGATCTTCAGGTTCTACATAGATATTTTCAGGCGATTGTTCGATGGCAGTATTTTCAGATTTCACCATCGCTCCTGAATTATCTTCAGTATTATGATGAGCAAATCCCTCCATTTTTCCGTTTTCTCTAATATAAGAATCTAGCTCGTCCATCAAATTAACTTGCTCGTTTGTAAGGTAAGCTCTACCATTAGAATCCTTATTTGCTTTGATACCAAGAAAGTTTAGGCGATTGTAATAAGCTTCTCTTTTAATACTATATTTTTTTTGCAGGTCTTCCGGTCGGGTCGGGTTTTCTGTGGCGGAATTCTGGTGCATACGTTCAAAAAAAAAAATTTTACTATGTCCATATTATGAAAACTTCAAATAAATCTTTATCGAGGCTTCTACTGGAATTCCGTTAAGAGTTTGTGAAGTTGCCCGAATCAGTCAAAACAATTTTGATTTCTTTTTTCGGTCACAATTAAATTTACTTTGCTTCGCTTTTGGTAAAAACAAGAATTTTTAGCTAAACCAAGTGGTTTGTATAAACTCAACCGCAGAAAATAGATATCTAATTTGTTGACATCCAGACAAATTTTTTCTAAATTTTCTCTGGGAATCTTGTTAGGATGAGCGAAAAGGCGAGAGGAGCGCTCCCTTTGCTTGCGGTCGCCAACCGTCATCATTAATTTTTCTGTTAAGAAAACCTACTTTCAAAGCCCTCTTCGATTACCCTATATGAGATAAAAGTTCTCTCCTGTCAGATGAGCAAAATCATCGCCCTGTTTAACCAAGCTGGCGGGGTAGCCAAAAGCACCATTACTCAAAACCTCGGCTATCATTTATCAATGCGCCAGCATCCCGTTCTTTTAGTAGATCTCGACCCCCAAGCCTCACTCACAAGTTTTATGGGCATAGAACCCTCAGAGCTAGAGACAACTATTTACGATACTCTAGTACCAAAAGATGACGATGAGGAATTGCTTCCCATCCAACAAAACTTACATGGTATGGATCTAATTCCATCTAACATCGAGCTTGCCAATGCCGAACAAGAATTAATCTTTGCCGAACTCAGAGAATTGCGCCTATCTCAAGTGCTAGAACCAGTTCGGGATAATTATGACTTTATTTTGATTGATTGCCCCCCTAGCTTGGGAATTTTGAGTCACATTAGCTTAGTTGCCTCAACTCACGTTCTCGTCCCGATTCAATGTCAATTTAAAGCACTCAAAGGGACTGATTCTCTACTCAAAACCGTGGCACGGGTTCGCAAACGTCTAAATCCTCAACTGAAAATAGCTGGTTTTATCCCTACTATGTATCAAGCTAGCACCTCTTTAGACAATCGCACCTTAGAATCTATCCAAAACCAGCTAGGTGAAATTGCGACAATTTTTCCTCCCTTACCAAGAGCAACTGCTGTCGCTGAAGCTTCAGAAGAAGGAAAACCTCTGGCTCTCTGCTCTAACAAACACAAACCAACACTACACTTGTTCGACCAATTAGCGATCGCCATGGAGAAATTAGCATGAGTCCCAGACCGAGAAAACGCGCTCAACCTCCCTCAGAACGTACCAAGCTCAGAAATGTTGCCTTGTTTAAAGATGAAGACGAGCCAACAGTTGCATCCGCATCTTCTCAAACCTTACAAATCGAGCAAATTATTACTTCATCTAGTCAACCCCGTCGTTATTTTGACCCTGAAAAACTAGAACAACTAACTCAATCTGTCAAAGAACACGGTATTTTAGAGCCGTTATTAGTTCGCTCGCTACCAGACAATAAATATGAATTAGTCGCTGGAGAAAGACGCTATCGTGCAGCAGTCTCAGCAGGATTAACTGAAGTTCCTGTCGTCATTAAAGAACTAACTGACACGGAAGCTTTACAACTAGCTTTGGTTGAAAACCTGCAAAGAGAAGATTTAAATCCTGTGGAGGAAACAGAAGGGATTTTACAACTTATTGCTCTTAGAGAAAACATAACGGTAGATGAAGTAACTTCTAGACTTTATCGGATGTATAACGAGGTCAAAGGTAATGTAAATTCATCTAACCCTAACGTTAGGGTTAACGAGTTTGATGATTCGATTAAAGCTATATTTGACTCGCTCTTGAGTATGAACTGGGAGTCTTTTGTTAAAAACAAACTTCCTCTCCTCAATCTCCCCGAAGACATCCTGGAAGCTCTGCGAAGTGGACAAATTGAATACACCAAAGCCAAAGCGATCGCTACCCTCAAAGACGAAGCTGCCAGAGCGGAAATCTTAGAAGAAGCGATCGCCAACTCTCTATCCCTAAGTCAAATCAAAGAACGAGTAAGTGCTGCCAAGCCAACTAAGGAGAAAGAAGAACTAAGAAGTCGCTTCGACGTAACTTACAAACAAGCAAAGAAATCGAAACAACTGTGGCAAGATCCCAAGAAGCGCAAGAAACTCGAATCTTTGCTGTCACAGTTAGAAAAATTAATTGAATCTGAATCCTCTTCGATTGCCCAAGCCAGTAATCATGAACCTTCTGAGGAAGAAGAATCAAATACTGAAGCAGAGGAAAAAGGATTGAGCGACCAAGAATTAGGAGAACTGCTGGGTGTAAGTAATTTAATTATTCGTGATTATCGAGTTAAGAGGAAAAAACCCAGAGGACAAGCTTTAGCCAGAGCATTAACCGAACAATGGGAAGTGAAGGGCGAGCGTTGGGTGAGAAAGTCTTGAGGACAGAGAACTTGAGTGAAAATCGATTGCCGTTATTACCAATAGACATCTCCAATAACTTATAATTTGGGCAGAGCAATAGTTTGGGCATCTTTAAGAATTTCATGATAACTAGCGATCGCCACGGTGGCTCAAGTATTAGAGGTAACGTATGGTAAATCTCGA
>JADEWQ010000221.1 GCA_015207585.1 Pleurocapsales cyanobacterium LEGE 06147
TAGATGAGTTGAGAAATTCTCTCAAGCTCATTCTAGATAATTTGACTGCACAAACAGTTACTTCCTTGACCAAATGGGAATTTATTACAGATGCTCTATTTGTAGCAAACATTTAGCTAATTCATATAAGCCTTAAGTTGTTCGACGGTTACTCCTCCACAACTAGCAACAAAATAAGCACCCGTCCAAAAATAAGGTTTTCCATAAAAATATTGTTCACTAAGCTCAGGATATTCTTTACGAATTAATCTTGAGCTTACTGTTTTTAAATTAGCAATTAATTTAGACAATTGAACATCTGGCTTAAACTCAATGATTAAATGGCAATGGTCGCTCTCCGAATTAAAATCTAAAAGCTGGCATTCCCACTTCTCAAGAGTTTCCCTAAATATCAATTTAAGTCTTTCTAGCCGTTCTTTATTAATTGCTTTTTTGCGATATTTTGTTACCAATACAATATGAGCGGTAAGTTTGTAAATTGACCTAAAACCTTTTCTGTAATTGCTTGACATCAAAATGCAGTAAATGATAGTGTTATCAGAATATCATTATTGGTCGAGCAATGATAACCTACACCTACCGATATAAACTCAAGCCAACAAAGCAACAAATTAGGCAATTTGAACAGTATCTAGATATCTGTCGAAGTGTCTCCAATTATGCTCATGCCGAACGAAAAGCATGGCTTGAATCTCGTAAGTCACGGGTTGATTGTTGTTCGATTGTTTCTGAATATATTATTCCTGCCAATACTCCATTTCCTAGTTACAATATTCAAGCAAAAGCATTAACCGAAGCTAAAAACAAATTACCTCATTTAAAATTGGTTAATGCTCAGTGCTTACAGCAAGTTCTCAAGAGGTTAGACAAAGCTTGGAATGATTTCTTCAAAATACCACAGCGAGGTTTTCCTCGGTTTCGTTCAAAGAATCGTTTTAGAAGTTTCGTTTTTCCGCAGTTAGGAAAAAATTGTTTAGACCAAGGAAAAGTTAAATTACCTTCAATTGGTTGGGTGAGAATTAGGCAGTCTAGACCTTATCCTGTCGGCTTTGAACCTAAACAATTTCAAATTGTTAGAAAAGCCAGTGGTTATTATTTGATGATTAGTTTTCAATCATCAAAAAAAGTACCAGACCCAATACCAGGAAAAACATCAATAGGTTTAGACGCAGGAATAGAAAGCTTCGTAGCTACCCCAACTGAATTAATCAAAAGTCCAAAGTTTCTTAGAAGTAAGCTGAGAACGCTGAAATTGCTCCAGCGACGGTTAAAAAAGAAAATCAAAGGCTCGAATAATTGGTTAAAACTACAAAGTAAAATAGCTAGATTTCACGAAAAAGTAGCCAATACCAGACGTGATTGGTTATTCAAACTTGCTCATTATATTTGTGACCAAGCGAATAATATTTTTGGAGAAGATATTAACTTTAAATCTTGGTCGAAAGGAATGTTTTGCAGACAATCTCTAGACTCAGGAATCGGTAGTTTTATAAATAAAATACTGCCTTTTGTTTGCTGGAAAAGAGATAGGTTTTACCTGAAAGTCGAGCAAAATTTTAGTAGTCAAGAGTGCAGCAATTGTGGTGCATTTACTGGTAAAAAACAACTTAAGGAAAGAGTTCATCATTGCCAATTCTGCCATCATACTGAGTCAAGAGATACCAATAGTGCAAAGATATTAATGCAGCGAGGTCAAGTCGCGGTAGGACATACCGTAACACGGGGCTTACAAGCTGGCGACGCAGGTTCGCCAGACAGCCCCTCCAAAATTGCTTGTGGAGGCGATGCGACGGGGTTTAGACAACTTAGTTTGTTTGAGCTAGTTGGCAGCCAATGAGACAAGAATCTCCCGTTAAATTGCGAGACTCAATTAACGGTGAGAGTGTCAAGAACAAAATAGGTAGCGGATGATAACTTTTGTTATCATCGCTTTTTTGCTCTTTTATAAAGCAAAATCTGCAACATTGGAGGAACCAACCATGATTTGGCGTTACATTCTGGCATGGATTCCCATGATGTTTATCGGCATCATTAACGGCATAATTAGGGAAGTCACTTACGGTAAATATCTCGGGGAGTTGCTTGCCCATCAAGTTTCAACGGTTACTGGAGTTTTACTATTGGGTCTTTATATCTGGGCACTGACACGTTTTTGGAGATTTGAGTCGTCCCGGCAGGCACTCGTCGTTGGTTTGATTTGGCTGGGACTAACTGTTGCCTTTGAATTTCTTTTTGGTCACTACATCGCAGGGCAATCATGGAGTAGGCTGTTGAGGGACTACAATATCTTGGCAGGAAGAGTTTGGATAGCAATTCTTATCTGGATCGCGATCGCTCCATTGTTTTTTTATCGTTTTCAAGAAAGAAAATAAGTCAAAAATCAAAAGATAAAAGTCAAAATTTTTTTTCTTTTTCGGCGATCGCAATATGGTGTTAGAAACTAAACGCTTAACTTTGCGTGAGATGAATCTCGATGACTTAGATGCTCTACTTGAAGTATTCTCTGACCCTAAAACTATGCAATTCTACCCAAAGCCATTCGATCGTCAGATGACTCGGGCATGGATTGAGCGTAATATACAAAGGTATACTCAACAGGGTTTCGGGCTGTGGGCACTCGTGCTCAAAGAGAGTAGGCAAGCGATCGGCGATTGTGGATTAGTTGTACAAGAAGTTGATGGGGTTGAAGAAGTAGAAATTGGCTACCACGTTCGTCGCGATCTGTGGGGACAAGGTTTAGCTACAGAAGCCGCTCAAGCTTGTCGCGATTATGGGTTTAATCAGTTAAATTGTGACAAGCTAATTTCACTAATTCATCCTTTCAATCTTGCTTCTCGCCGAGTCGCTGAAAAGAATGGAATGACATTGATTAAGGAAATACAGTGGAGGAATAAACCAACGTGTGTTTATGCAATTAAACGCAGTTGAAAACAATAATTTAGAATTGCAAGAGCGAATTGAATTAATCAAGCATCGGTGTTTTATTACAGTCGATTAACCTCATGATGATTTGTTTCCTTACAAAGATCGCTATTGCGAAACCCTCTAACAAGTTCATAAAGCAGGCAGTTGAAGAGTCTTAGTCGCGATGCTCATTTTGGTCGTTATCTCTGGACGTGACTACAACTATAAGAAATAAAATGAAATCAACGAAACAATATTGGAATCCATTATCTGAAGAATTTGCTATTGACATCCTCCCGCCGCTAAATCAGAGATTGTAGCGGGGGATTCCTAAGACTCACGACTTAGGTTTCTGCTTCCTTCCCTTACGAGGATTTCGCCACTGGCTTCTAACACTATGGTTATCAGCT
>JADEWQ010000045.1 GCA_015207585.1 Pleurocapsales cyanobacterium LEGE 06147
CACTTACGCAACGTTTCTACTGACACGCCTAGCAAGTTAGCTGCTGCTCCAATCTTGATAAATCTGTTTTCCATAGTTAGAGATTATAACAGATTTTACTAGATTTTAGCTAACTGTTTCTATCCCTGTTCCTAAAGACATTATCTGAAAAACTAAGGTTTTCAAAGTAGACGCGATTTAGCTAATTTTTGAGCAAATAATCAATTTGATTTTGTAGCTTGACTCGCAACTGTTGTGCTTGAAGGTAAGCTGAAGAACGATTTAATTGTTTCAGCTCGGATTCCCGTTGTTGTTCTGACGAACTCTGAAAATCTTTTGGTGTTTTAGACTGGAATACTTCAGACCAAGGCTGGTAGAGAGGCTGAATATAGTAACTGAGGCGGCTTCTACTTGCCCAAACTCCCATTGAGGGAAAGAGAATAAAAGCAAACATCAAAATAGAAATGGGCAAAAAAGGAAGTTTCAATCGTCTCGCCCATCTTTTCAGATTTAACGACCAAGGATGAAGAGATTCATTTCCCAAACAAACCACTGGTAGAATTGGAATGCGGTAGCGATCGCTCAATTGAATAAAACTTGGATGAAAGCGTTCTAATTGATAACGCCTTTTCCAACCTTTTTGAGGACCGCGCAGCCCCTCGGGAGCGTAAAGTAGAACAATGCAGTCGCCTAAAACTGTTTTAAAATCATTTAGTTCTGCTTTGACACCTCCTAAAACTTGTGACCATCCTGGTGGCAACCACCACTTAACCCAAGGATGTTCAAACAACGAAATTCCAGCTAAGGGGCGAACCATCCAAGAACGATTTTGACCTAACAGACAAGCTAATCCTAAAAAGTCCCAGGGAAAACACATTCCCGCATGGTTCATAGCAACAATTAATGGTCCGTTTTGCGGTAAATTCTCAATTTGTTGGAGTGAACCGCGAAAATAATACTTCAAGATAGGAGCGAGGATTTCATCTCGGAAGGCTTGTTGATAACTAGGATCGAACTGACGCTCTTCCCACTGAGGCGAACGACAGCCAAGGCGCAACCAACGCAGCAGTAGTGCTAAATAAAAGCCACCTGGAAGAAGAAATAAGCCATATTCAAGCCAATTCCAACCATCGCGATCGACATGATAATGTTGCCAGTGGCGGTTAAATAAAATCAGCCAGCCTGGAGGATAGATCAGACAAAACCAATCAAACCAACTGAATTGATAAGAATTAATGTGAGGTCTCACTAATAACCAAGTTGCTAGTTATGCTGCCAAGCGCTCGTAAGATGTAAGTTAAGCAATAAAATCCCTTCCAGTGAGAAAATTTGGAGAGGTATATGGTAAAAGAAATAATTACATTTATGCTAACATTGACAATCTGTTGATGGCGATCGCTCATCATGAAAGCTTTTTTAATTGAATATTGAATCTAATTATTTAGATCGAAAAGGACAACCACTGCCCTAACCTATGCAAACATCAATCTCCTCTTTTTTTCGCAGTCTAAGCTGTTGTTCATTTAAATTGCATATTATTTAATTAGGAAATAAACCGTCAAACTCTCTCCCCGTCTCCTTTCTACCCACAAGGGTTAAAATGAATGCGTGAGAGCCTATTCACCATCTACCTGACTGATACGACGGATATTGATAACATCGCCCATATTCTTAATTCTGTTGAGAATATACTCGAATTGTTGGCGATCGCGAATCTCTATACTCAGATGAATTAAGGCTGGTTTACCCGGGCTAGTTTTTACTCCCGCGTTGCGTACGTTAATGTTTTGATCGCTCAAGCGTGCCAAGATATCCTTAAGTACGCCCACTCGGTCAATCGCTTCAATTTGAATATCTACGGGATATGTGAGGGGTCTTCCATTGTTGTCGATAGGATTCCAGTTAACGGGAACTAACCGTTCTCCCGGTACATTTTCGACGTTATGACAGCCTTGACGATGAATCGAAATTCCTCGCGAACTGCGAGTAACCACGCCGATAATTGATTCCCCTGGTAAGGGTTTACAACAGCCAGCTAGATGATATAGTAATCCTTCTACTCCGGCAATAGGAGACTTTTTGCTATTGGTAGTACTGGGTGGATTGGGAAGCGAACTAGAAGTAATTAACTCTTCTATGTTTGATTCCGTTTCAACTTCTTCAACTGGTTGCTGTTCTTTGACTACATCTCGCAGACGATTTACTACCTGACTTAAAGTCACTTCGCCATATCCTAAAGCAGCCAGTAAGTCTTCAGCGTTTTGATAATTACAGCGTTGAGCGGTTATTTGCATCGGTTCGGATTTTAGCAAAGCATCTAAACCGCTTTTACCCAGTTCTTTTTCCAGTAATTCTCGTCCGCGAGCCAGATTTTCCTCTCGGCGCGATCGCTTGTACCATTGGCGAATCCGATTGCGAGCGGTGGGAGTAACGACAAAGTTTAACCAATCCAGGCTGGGGTGACTATTTTTGCTAGTAATAATTTCAACAATATCCCCATTTTGTAAAGGTCGGTCTAAAACTGACCAACGACCGTTCACCCTCGCTCCTTTCATATGATTGCCTACTTCAGTATGAATGCGGTAAGCAAAATCAACGGGAGTTGCTCCTTGTGCCAAGACGATTACATCTCCATTCGGGGTGAAGACATAGACATCATCTTCAAATAAGTTATCTTTTAGGCTATCAATGTATTCCTGAGCATCTTTGAGGTCGTTTTGCCACTCGATTAGTTGCCGCAGCCAGGTAAATTTCTCATCTTCGGAACTTAGCTTTATCTCGCTCGAACCAGTTTCTTTATACTTCCAGTGAGCGGCAATTCCGTATTCGGCGATGTGGTGCATCTCGATGGTGCGGATTTGTATTTCTAAAGGACAACCGTTCAATCCGACTACCGTGGTATGAAGGGATTGATAGCGATTGGGTTTGGGTAAACCGATATAGTCTTTAAACCTTCCTGGAATTGGTTTGAAAGCGTCGTGAACTACAGCAAGAGCGCGGTAACACTCTTCATTGGTTTCCACAATAATTCTTACAGCAGCAATGTCATAGATTTCGTGAAATTCTTTTTGCTGCCGATACATTTTTTGATAAATGCCATAAAGGTGTTTTGGTCTTCCTTTGAGTTCAAAAACGTGAATTCCTAATTTTTCGAGGCGCGATCGCAGGAGTTCGGTTACTTTTTCCAGTCTGGCTTCGCGGTCAGTCCTTCTTTCTGCTACTAATGCTTGTATTTGCCGATAGGCTTCTGATTCGAGATATTTAAAGGCTAGATCTTCTAGTTCCCATTTAAACCGCCCGATTCCCAAACGATTAGCCAAAGGAGCAAAAATTTCTCTCGTTTCTAGAGCAA
Source organism: Pleurocapsales cyanobacterium LEGE 06147 (assembly GCA_015207585.1). Taxonomy (GTDB): domain Bacteria; phylum Cyanobacteriota; class Cyanobacteriia; order Cyanobacteriales; family Xenococcaceae; genus LEGE-06147. Next base: position 3,332 of record JADEWQ010000045.1, read on the forward strand.
TCCGTTCTTGTTTTTCTGGCTTGAGATGCTCTAAAGTGCGCATATTATGCAGTCTATCTGCCAGCTTCACCACAATAACGCGAATATCTTTTGCCATTGCCAAAAACATCCGGCGGAAGTTTTCTGCTTGGCGTTCGGTTTTGCTGGAAAAGTTAAACTTAGATAGCTTAGTTACTCCTTCTACTAGCTGCCGTACGTCCGTTCCAAAACGTTCTTCAATTTCTTCTAAAGTGATATCCGTATCTTCTACTACGTCATGAAGAAATCCTGCAGCGATGGTAACGCTATCTCCACCAAGATCCCGCAATAGTCCTGCTACCGCTATAGGGTGGGCAATATAAGGTTCTCCCGACTTTCGATATTGACCTTCGTGTAGCTGATAAGCAAAATTAAAGGCGCGACAGATCAAGTCGGTATCTCGATCTTCCCCACCAGACTGCTGGTTAATAAGACATTCTTGTAACCAGGGGGGAAGTTCGAGGTCGGTAGATGGTTCTTGCAAGAGGGAGATAGCAGTCATAGAACGGTCAATGGGTAAATTTACAAATCCAAAAAAACTTTTTGAAAAATTTAGGGATGATTTTATTGATTTTATCTATATCCGCTTGCAATACCGATGCATTCAGTCAAAAATTCGTGTTTAATTTTCGTATTTCCTATTTGCCCCACCGTTTAGGTGTTAATCGCCAAAATTGATAATTTATACAGTTATTTTATTTAAAATATGAAACTAAAAATAGACGATATCTAGATCTCATGACAAGCTAAAGATCGAGTCTATTTAGTAAAATTTTACTTTAAAATCCCTAAAAAATGTTACCTACTTCACATAATCAAGCATATCAGGAATTTTTATCTTTACTTCAGCAACTTCAACGAGGCTGTATTCATGCTAACGAGATAAACTTAGCTTCCCTACAACAACAGTTTCAGACGATGCAAACATACTTCGAGCAGCGAATAGTACCTTTAACCAACGAGGAATTGGATGAGTCGATTGCTCCTCGTTGGCAATCGCTACAGACAGAATTAAGGCGAGAGTTGCGCCTGTTGACTACAGACATGATCTTTTTGGGTTCGTCTCGCCAACCAGAAACAAAAGAAGCAAGACTAAGCTCGATACGAGATCGCCTTGAAAAAATTAATGGTTATTGTCAGGTAATGATTGCATAGGAAGCAATCTAATTCACTATTAAGTTATAAATATTAGTTACTGGCTAAATAGTTGAGTCAGCAATTGTATTCGTGCATCTCCCTGTTGAGATAAAATTATTCGCCGTTTATCTTTACTTTAAGGCTTATCAAACAGATTTTTGAACCGAAACTCTTGTAACAGTATTTGAACGGTGATAGCTAAAGGCAAAGCTAGTAATAATCCTAAAAAGCCAAAAAAAATAGCAAAAACTAATTGAACTAATAGGGCAAATGCCGGTAACAAAGATACCTGTCTCTGTATAACTCGAGAGGTTAAAATGTTGTTTTTTATTTGCTGAATCAAAATATAAAGAACTACTACTGCTATTGCTTTCCAAGGAGTGATGAGCAAAGCAAGTATGACTGGAGGAATGACACTTAAAATTGGTCCAATATTAGGTATTAGGGTCAGCAAACCTGCTAAGAAAGCATTTGCCCACGCTAGCGGTACGCTCAAAATAGACAAACCAATTCCAGTAAAAATTGTAACTATACTCATGTTAAAGAGGGTACCGAGGGACCATCCGGCGATCGCTTCTTCGCAGCGGGTAAGAACACGATCGACTCGTCTGCGCAAAAAAGCAGGGAACAACTGAATAAATGCCTTTCGATACTGGGATGGATCTTCGAGCATCATTAAACTCAAAACCAGAATGAGCAATGTACTCAAGATTACATTCAAGATATTAGAAAAAAAGGCAAAAAAGTTTTCCCAAATTTGCTCAATCAAGGGTTGAGGTCTCCTGATTGCCCTCTCTAGAGAATCCTGTAGATCTTCTAGAAGTGAATCGGGTAGTTGAGTTTGCCATTGAATAAACCACTCACTCAATTTTTGGATTCCTAGAGGAACTTGTTCGATTAACTCTTGAAATTGAGTAACTAGAGGAGGTGCGATCGCCAAGATAAAAATAACTATTAGCACGATAACGAAGCTAATGGTAAGCAAAACGGCAATGCTGCGTTTAATACCATTTTTGTGCAGTAATCGCACTACTCGATTCAAAACAGTTGTCAGAACCACTGCGGTCAATGCTAGTAAAATAATTTGTCTAATTTGCCACAAAATGTAGAGTGCAATAAGAAAAGTTACTATACCAAGCCATCGAATAGATTTCAACGCATTTACATCTCCCAAATTCCAAATTTTTCTCGAGCAATATCGATTTCCTGTTGGTAATTTATATAAGTTATTTTTCTATTTTTTTCCTCTATCTATAGTAGAGTTTTATTTAGATTGTTATTAGCAGTATGAATTATTGCTATATATTTCTTGAAAATCGCTCAAAATTAGATTTGCTAGTTTAAATTAGTTGACTTCTTAGCCCAGTAATTATTTTTTGTTTGATTTCTTTCTTTAGATGGATTAATTTTAAAAAAAATAGCTCGAGCAGTTATAGCGATAAAATTAATACTTATGCTGAATCAAAAATTGCTTGATAGTAAAAAAATACTTGAATCTATGTTTGCTATTTACATCTATGGTTTCATTCCAACCAATTAAAAGATTTGCCTATCAAATGAGGGATGAAAAGTTTAATTATTTTTTCTCAAATAAATGAAAACCCAAAAATTTAGCAAACAAAAGATTAGCAATGGCAAAAGTAGCAATTAATGGTTTAGGCAGAATTGGCAGAGCCGCCTTAAAAATTATTTTAGATACACCAACACTAGAATTAGTTGCGATTAACGACTTAGTATCCCCCGACAATTTGGCTTACTTGTTAAAATACGATACCGTTTATGGGAGATATGACAAGAAAGTAGACTGTAGTTCAAGAAGAAGCAAACAGTGAACGATATGTATGAAGGAATTTTGGGCGTTGCTGAAGACCCAATCGTTTCCTCAGACATTATTCAAGATCTCCGTGCCTCAATTGTCGATTTAACCATGACCCAAGTTGTTGATGGCGATCTGGTCAAAATCATGAGTTGGTATGACAACGAGTGGGGATATGCCAGTCAGATGGTTAAAGAAGCAGTACGTTTAGTCAAAGCAGCTTGACGAAGTCCAAGCACGGGTGCGGAGGTAAAAATATATTTTCCAATTTAGTTTGACAAGAAGGAGTTTAAATGCATCTGCGCAATGGCGGACTTGTAAAATTAGTTTGTGGCAGCATACTTATGAGTTTGTCAGCTATTTCCTTTCCCCTAGCAGTACTGGCACAACGACCACCCCTGGAAAAGCAACAAGAAACAGCTGCGGCAGTTACATCGACTGATGGTACGGTTATGGTTAAATTGAGCAATAATACCAACACCCAGATTTCTTATAGAGCAATCGGACATACAGAAAATAGAGTGCTTCTAGGTGGAGAAGAAATAGTGCTTCGGGATTTACCAGTTCCCATAACGATTGTTGCCGTTCGCGAGGATGACGGGTTACTCAATTTCATTGTCACGGGTTCTGAATCAGACTTTTTAGAAGTCAGTTTGAATGAAGTACCATCTCCAGACAAGAGCGAAAATACTATTAGAATTCAAAATGATGGACAGATCTTTTTGTACTAATTAAGCAATGCTAACTATTCCTACTGTCGAAGTCCGCTGGTTCGAAGAGGGAACTATACCTGCAGTGGTAAAAAACTGGTTTTATCAAGATTGTCCTGGTGAACCGCTGGGATTTCCAGAACAACGGAAAGATTTGTATCTCTATTTACCAAATTGTGAAGTTGTGAGCTTTAAACTACGCCAAGAAAAATTGGAACTTAAATGGCGTAAGGCAGAGTTTGGAACCAGGCAATTTGGTAAAGCAAAGGTAAATTATTGGGAAGGAAAACTAGAACAATGGTTCAAGTGCAGTTATGAAGACTTAACGCCATTGAAGATCGACTATGACTATGCAGAGGGATTAGCTGCAAAATCTTGGATTGAGGTTAAGAAGATTCGCTGGCAACGCAGCTATCAAGATGTCGCTTGCGAACTAACTCAACTGACTGTCAGCGATCGCATTTGGTGGACTATCGGTTTGGAAATGGAACAAAATAAGACAAACAACAGCGACTATTTTGAGAACATTGTCAGCGAGATCGGCATAACTTATCGAGGTCCACAACTAGCAGCAGACAAGTCTTATGGCTATCCGGCATGGTGTAAAGATAGAGTAAAATAAGGTGCGAGCGAGTAGCTTCAGCTAGACTCCGACCTACTAGAAGTAATTATCAATTATCTATGTCCGATCTACCACCTTTAAATGCAGATACCATCTGGGCAATTCTCAAGGAAGAAATTGATGATGCTACTGTCAATCGATTAGTGTGGCATTATTTGGGCTATCGTTACAATAAATCCAGTCAAAGTTGGGATACCAGTAATGTAGCAGAAGATTGGCGCGAAGAATATCCCGAACCCCCCGATTTTATTGCCAACCGTCCGCCAACAGTTAAATTGACTCGTTCGATTGCTAAAGAAAATAAACAACTTCTAAAAGAAAAATTAGGCTTTAAAGGTTATCAAATTGGCGAATTTGGACCTAGGCAAACTCGTCGCGCTACTGCTGCTAATTGGCTTTTAAGTTATATGCAGCAGCAGGGAATTAATATTAAATAATTATCTCACATCAAGCACTAAAATTTAGTTTAGGGCAAAGTGGAAAATACTTATTGTGAACGAGGCAGCAAAACAACATTCTGCTTATAAGTGGTTAGAAAAATCTTTAGAGACTATTCACCGTGCCAACTGGTATCGTTCTGTTAAAGCGATCGCTGGTCGTCCTGGAGCCGTAGTAGAGTTAGAAGGACGTAAGGTAATTAATTTCGCCAGTAATGACTATTTGGGACTAGCTGGGGATGAACGGCTTATTCAAGCAGCAGTAGCGGCAACTCAAACCTATGGTACGGGTAGCACTGGTTCTCGCTTACTCAGCGGACATCGAGAATTGCACAAAGAATTAGAAAAAGCGATCGCCTCTCTCAAACAAACAGAAGATGCACTAATATTTAGTTCGGGATATTTAGCCAACTTAGGTGTGATCGCCGCCTTAGTAGGAACGAAAGATTTAATTCTCTCGGATAAATACAATCATTCCAGTTTGAAAAATGGAGCTAAACTGAGTGAAGCAAAAGTTATCGGGTACGATCGCCGCGATATTACCGATTTAACTGCTAAATTGCATCAATATCGTTCTCAATACCGTCGCTGTCTCATTATTACCGATAGCGTTTTCAGTATGGACGGCGACTTATGCCCCTTGCCAGAATTACTGTCTCTAGCGGAAGCTTTTGACTGCATGGTATTGGTAGATGAAGCCCATGCAACGGGAGTATTAGGTAATACTGGAGCTGGCTGCGTCGAACATTTTGGCTGTACGGGCAAAGAATTAATTCAGATTGGCACTCTCAGTAAAGCTTTAGGCAGTTTAGGCGGTTATGTAGCTGGTTCTAATACTCTTATCGATTTTTTACGCAATCGCGCTCCCAGTTGGATCTATACTACGGGGCTTTCTCCAGCAGATACAGCCGCCGCTTTAGCTGCTATTAGAATTATTAGAGCAGAACCCCAGCGACGAAAAAGGTTATGGCAAAACGTTAATATTCTTAAACAGCAACTAGCGAAACTAAATTTATTACCTTCCCAATCCCCAATTATCTGCATCAGTCTTTCTACCCCAGCAGAAGCACTTAATCTGGCAGAAATACTAAAACAAGCAAATATTTTTGCTCCTGCTATTCGTCCTCCTACCGTACCTACCAGTCGTATTCGGATTTCGGTAATGGCAACCCATCAACCCGAACACATCCAACAGCTAGTTAAAGCATTAAAATTAAACCAAAAATTTATGGCTTATCCATAGATGGCTTTCCAGAATTTAATTGACAAGCAAAAGATTGCAACTGAGAAGATGCAGGAGTTTGGGCAATTAATTCGATATTACCTTCTCGATCGATCGTCCAACTTGTCGCTTCCACAATTGGTTGGTTCTTGACAGAAGAAGTTTCCTCTTCTACAAGAATAGACTTTACGTCAGAATCTTCTTTTCCTACAGTCCTTCTTGTTAAAGGCAAAGAAGGATCGGAGACAATTGAGGGTGCAGTCTCTTCTTCAGTTCCTAAGTCTCCTAAAACATCTTCCATAACAACTTCTTGGAGAGGATTTGATGGTAATCCGCCACGACCAATATAGTTGAACTGGTTATGAGCAAAATCGGTGCCTGGACCACAACCAGTATAGATTGTATCTTCTGAAGCTAGAGGAGCTTGCTCTTGTTCGACGATATTAATTTTTGAGTCTACCTCGGGAGTAACTATTTCCACCACTCCATCAGTTCCTAGGTTAGAACTAGCTGTAATTTGACTGTCAGGAGCAATAAATAGACCTTGAGTATTAATTTGAATGTTACCCCCTGTTCCTGCAAAAGCATTGGCATCAATCTCACTTCGATTCAACAAAACGATAGTATCGGCAGTAATACCAATGTTTCCTCCATCTCCATCTCGAGCAGCAGTAGTAGAAATAGTGCTATCGTCGCGCAATAGGATCGAATCAGCGGTCAGTGCAATCGATCCACCTTCACCAGAAGCAGTAGTAGCGATAATGCTACCTCCTTGTCTTAAAGTCAATTGAGAAGCATTAATTTGAAGCTCCCCTGCATTTTCAAGTCCAAAGTTGCTGACAGATATTTGGGCATTATTTTCGATGAGGAGCTTGGGGGTATTAACAACTAAGTTACCGCTTTTACCACCAGGTTGTAATTCAGGAGGTACATTTTCAAAGCCAGAGGAAGCAAATAAACCACCATTAAATACTCTGCCACCAATAATAGAAGGGCTGCCGAATAGTTCGATAGATTTTGTAGCATTGATGGTTAAAGTGCCTGCTTGACCCGCACCGAAAGAAGCCGCTCCTATTATTGAACCATCTCGAACTACTAGTCTGCTCGTATTAATAGTTAAAGAGCCTCCTGTTCCTTCACCTGCGGTAGAAGTAGTTAGAAGATTAGAGAGTGATAGTGATTCATCCTTACCTGACAATTCAACTAAATCCGTAGCATTAATAGTTAAATTACCGCCATTACCTTGACTGAGAGTATCCGTGGAGACAATAGAACCTCTATTAAGAGTAATTTTTTTGGCTTCCATGGATATATTTCCGCCCGATCTATTTCCGTCATTGCCAGCAATTATTTCTTCAGGGTTTTGATTTTCTTCTATTTGGGTAGCCAAACCACTTCTATCTAAATAAATTGATTCTCTGGCAATCATGCGGATATTGCCACCATCTCGCTCGGGAGAAGTAAGGTTTAAAATTCTTGAATTATCTATTATTTCAATATTTTTACCTTGGAATTGAATTGTACCGCCGAAACCACTAGTATCAACTGTGGTTCCTTGCATCAGTCGAATTTGTCCCAATTCTTCTACTCGATCGTAACTAAACTGCCAACCATCACTATAAGGCTGTAAATTAACTTGTCCTTCGCCCACTATACTCCCAATCTCTACGCTGCCTGAGTTGGCATTAAGATTCGTCCCTCTAAGCTCAACATCTCCGCCTACTAAAGCGAGAGTATGACCGGAAGTTACTGCTAATTGAGCAGAGGGAAAACTGACAATTGCTCCTGGTGTTGTTCCGTACTGTAAACCAATAGGAATATTTATAGTTAGTAGAGGTGCTGCCAAGGAATCTACTGCACTAAATTGAGTTCCATCAGCAAAAATAATGCTATTAGCTGTCGTTGCGATAAACGATCCACCCAAGTTTAATTGAGCATTGGGACCAAAGATAATTCCTGCTGGGTTGAGTAAAAATAAACTAGCATTTCCGTTAGCTTTGAGAATGCCATCTATGTTTGAAACTGCTCCTCCGGTGATGCGACTGAAGATGTTGTTAATTGCAGGGTTATTATTAAAATAAGCAACAGTACCGGTCGGAACAGAAAACTGAGAAAAGCTATGAAATAAATTTGTTTCTACCCGTGTTCCCCCAGTTATCAATTGCTGATTACCCACCTCGTTGATTTGACTACCTAAGGTATCATCACTAGTAATTTGAGCTTGAATTGGTAAACTGTATAAATTAAAGCCAAAGCCAATAGCGATTAATGTCCAAATACTTGGCTTGTTTACTAAAACATCAAAAATAGAAAAAGACATTGCTTCAGCAGTATAAAATTCTGAAGCAATGGTAACCTATTCAAGCTCAGAGAGGTATAATTTCTACTACTCGTTCGGCATATTCTAAGACAATTTAGCTCATCGAACTAAAAGATTAATTGGTACTTAAAATTTTGTTTTCCGTTATCAGTTTGCCATTGTTAACGGTATGAATTGAGATACAAGCAGGACAAACAGAGAATGTAACCGATATAAATCAATTAAGTTAACTTCCCCTTTTCTATCCTTACATCTTTAAAACTACCAACGGCAAAAGCCCGGCCAAGCAGTACAAAAAGATGAGGTAGTAGCTTCTTTGATTTGCTCTTGAGCAGATTGCGATGGCTGAGCATTGGGTTCTGCGGTCAATTGCTCATTTACTGCTTGAGCTGGTAAAACGCTGAGGCTAATAGCAGTTACAGATAATAATGTATTGATTAGTTGTTTCATTGCTTTCCTTAAAGTTTGCTCTGCTAATTAAATTGACTGAGTTGAAATGACCGTGATTTTCTAGTTATTTACTAGAGAAATGGGCAAGAAAAATCATGAAATAAATCCAATCAGCATAAAGAAATAATAAAGTAATTAAACAAATCCATCTGTGATGTCGATCGCCTTAGCTATTGATACTAATTTTTGGTAATTCATGATTAGTATCATGCTCTTTATGAAAGCAAAGACATCAATGATAGATTGAACTTCATCAATTCTTATACCTCAATCGGTAATCAGTGCAAAGATAAATTAAAATCTTGCATTTCTTAGCCTCAATTTGATGTTTTTATTTTGCTTTATGAAAACTCAGTCACAATCAGAAAAAGCACTGAAAAATATTTAGTAAATCTTGTATTTAATAGCGGTTTATACTGAATAAATATATCCAAAATCAAAGATATCCTTGGCAAACCAAGAAATTTAACTGTTTTTAGCTTGCTAACTCTCCAGGATTCACTTGCAGGAAAAGGCAATAAAACTATGAAATCTCAGAGTACAGTCTAGATTAGACAAATGCTCAATAGCATTTTAGGAATGATTTCTTTTCTATTTGAGCTGGGCTAGCTAAGAGGATGTCTGAAAAGTAGATTCAGCTCAGTTTTAAGTTTTTCGCTCCCCCTAAATCCCCCTTACAAAGGGTAGAGCTGTTGCCAAGTCCAATAAATTAATGATTTTAGAAGATAAAGGGATGGGGAACTGGGGTAATGGGTAAATTAACCTAAATTAGCTTTTTTTTAGGTTAATTTAGTTTTTAACCTTTTTCTAAGTATTCTGGTTAAATCAACTGAAATTACTAAAAATCCGTTAACTGACACAAATTATTGTTGACTAAATCATCTGAGAATCTAGCGTATTTGGGGAAAATTCCCCGATTCTTTTCCCCCCTTGACAAGGGGGGCTAGGGGGGATCGAATGTAGCAAATAAGACTTCTCAGATAACCTCTAAGGCTCATAATTTCAATGGGGCAATATTTTATATTTTCTAAAGGTTTAGCAGTCAAATATCTATCTTATTAGCGATCGCCAGTTAAGTTAGTGGTTAGCTAAAAGCATTAATCATGAATTTAAAAGTAAAACAAAATTATATAGTTTTCTCTAGCACTGGATATTGAAGATGTAATGCTGATTTCGATTACACCTAAGATTATTGTTGATACGATTGACTTACAGTGACTTTCATCAAGATCCCGCCAACAGGCTAGTTGTGGCTACAGAAAGAATGAACGACTGTCCACTTGCAACAGCAGATAGAGAGATACTAAAACTACGGCAACATCAAACTCCCCAGGTAGGATTCGAACCTACGACCAATCGGTTAACAGCCGACCGCTCTACCACTGAGCTACTGAGGAACGTTAGCAACGATTATCTATAATAGCGAGAAAAAAATCCCTTGACAAGTACTTCCGTAGATTTTTTTCGCAATTTTTAGTCTACCGATCCATCCGATATTAGAGATATCTTAGGAATGTTAGATAAATTTATAACTCTTCATGCTCGCCCATTATCGTAAAAGCGTTTGTCTATCCCTTTTTTCTACCAACTTGCCTGTCGGAGAGCAGTTCGACAGTACGGCTTACATATATCAAAAAGATCGAGAGAAGTTTCATTTGTTATTAAATCTACACAATATTTCGCCGTCATCTTTCACTGTTTCCACTCGCAAAGAAGCTAATTCTAAAAAAGGATTGCTGTGGCTAGAAATTTCTCCTTATCGAGTAATCATGACGATGCAGAGAAATGAAAGTCTTAGTTACCGTCATTTCTGGGAAGCAGGGATTTATGGAGTGAGTCGCTACTGGCTCAATGGCAATCCGCCAAAAACAAGCGGCTCTTTGCGATTGCGTAACTATACTCGTTATTTAAAATTAGACGGTTGTCCCTTACCAACAAATTTAAGAATAGAGTACGAATTGTGGTCGGGTAAATTACCTTTGGGGTCTTATAATTTACATCTTGATATTAATTGCTAGCAATCAATACAGCGATCGCTAAAGAAAGTCGATCTTTTTTAATCAAGCCGAATGTCTATTGTTTTAACTCTGAGCGTTTTAACGCTAGCTCTAATCGCTTTTATGTTTGAGTGGCTACCTATCGATCTGACAGCACTCGTGGTTGCCGTTGTCTTGATGTTATTGGGTTTGGTTACGCCAGAAGAGGGAATTGCTGGTTTTGGTAATTCAGCCACGATTACGGTGATGGCGATGTTTATTCTCAGTGCTGGCATTACTCGTACTGGTGCAATTCAAGTAATCAGAGACTGGCTGATGCAATGGGGAGGAAAGCGAATTTCGCAGCAAATCTTAGTTATGGGTTTGCTTGTCGGTCCTATCAGCGCGTTTATCAACAATACTGCCGTGGTAGCTATTTTTTTACCCATTATTGAGGATTGGTGTAGAAAACAAAATATTTCTGCTTCTAAACTTTTAATGCCCCTCTCGTATGTCTCTATCTTGGGTGGCACGCTTACCTTAATCGGTACTTCCACTAATATTTTAGCCAGTGGCTTATCCCAACAACTGGGTTATGGACAATTCCAATTATTTCAATTTACGGGATTGGGAATAATTGTTTTTTTAGTAGGAATATTTTATTTAGCTTTTTTTGCTCCGAGAATTTTACCCAATCGCAAAAAACCGAGTAGCGGTTCGCTCAGTCAAGATTATGGTTTAAAAGACTATGTTACCGAGGTTGTAGTTACGTCTCGTTCGAGTTTGATCGGACAAACTTTACGCCAAAGCGAGATTCAACGCAAGTTCGATTTAGACATACTTGAGTTAATCCATAATGGCAGCCATTTCCCTCAACCAATTGCAGATAAGATTATCAGTGCAGGAGATATTCTCATCGTCCATGGCAGTCGGGAAGATTTGCTAAGTATCAAAGATCAGAGAGGACTGGAAATATTACCGGATGTTAAGTTCAATAATGGATCTCTGGAAACAGAACTAAATACTGGGGAAGAAAAGATTGGCGAAGTTTTGATTCTGTCTAATTCCCGCTTAATTGGTTCTACTCTTAAAGATTTACGCTTTCGTCAACGTTATAACGCAACGGTATTAGCTATTCGTCGCGGACAAGAGTTGTTGCGAGAAAGATTGGGGAAAGTTCCCTTACGTTTCGGCGATTTATTGTTAGTACAAGGTCCCAAACAAAGTTTTTTGGGGTTGCAAACCACCCGAGAGTTACTGGTAATCGAACAGCGAGATGTGGAAAATTTACGAATGGATAAGGCAAAAATCGCTGTGGCTATCTGTGTAGGGGTAGTTGCTGTTGCTGCTATTAATTTGATTCCTATTCTTGTCAGTGCTTTGGCAGGAGCGATCTTGATGGTATTAACTGGCTGTCTCAAACCAGGGGAAATTTACGGTGCGATTCGCTGGGATGTAATTTTCCTTTTAGCTGGATTGATTCCTTTAGGAACGGCAATGGAGAATTCTGGTGCAACCCAATGGCTGGCAAAACCTATCCTAACTGCAGGTAGTAATTTATCTGGTTATTGGATTTTATTGTTTTTCTACATCGCTACTTCTATACTGACATCGATTCTTTCTAATAATGCCGCAGTCTTACTAATGATTCCGATTGGCGTTGAGGTAGCTAAATTTCTCAGTTTAAATCCTTTGGGAATTATGTTTGCAATTACTTTTGCTGCTTCTAATAGTTTTATGACCCCAATTGGTTATCAGACCAATACTATGGTGTATAGTCCTGGGGGATATAGATTTATTGATTTTATTCGATTGGGAACACCTCTTAGCCTTCTAATGGCAGTAGTTACGCCATTGTTTATTTTGTTGCTTTATGGGTTGTAGTATCTGCGATTATTCTGTAGTTTAATCCGAGACCATCGAGCAGTAAGCTAAGAGAAGGGTGATACAGTTAGCGATCGCACCTAGATGAGCGATTTCGTAACCGTGAGTATTAGCAGTAGGAAATCCCAAACAAGCTGCCCGCGCTACGTGACCGAATTTCATGGCAATGGAGGCATCACTGCCAAAACCGCTAATCGTAGCAAATTGTAGGGGAATACCTTTTGTTGCTGCCGCTTTTAGTAATTGAGAATTTAAATTTTCATCATAAATTCCATAACCGTCTTGAGAGAGCAGCACGGGTGCTTTTCCTTCTTGAATGGGATATTCCTCAGAAAGAGGACAAACTTTTAAAGCAATTAATGCATCGAGATCGTGGTTTTGAGTAAAATATAATGCCCCAATTGCACCTACTTCTTCCTTTGCTGAAGCAACTAAATAAACATCAACCGCTGGTTGTCTTAGATGTTCTGCTAATGCTAATAAGATAGCCACAGCAGCTTTGTTATCCAGGGTATAGCTAGCAATATACTCTTTGAGACGAATTGGCTGTTTGCGGTGCTTTCCTACAACTACCCGACTGCCAGGACGTATTCCTGCTACTTCTAATTCACCGAGACTGCGCTTAGTTTCTACCCAAACATTTTCCCATAACAGAGGTGCATCTACTTGTTGTGTTTTCTGAGGCGATTCGTGGGAAACATGACGGGAACCAAAAGAGAGGATACCGCTAATAGTCTCTTCGTCCCCTAAAATATCGACTACTCCTTCTCCATATATCCAAGGAAAAGATCCTCCCAGCTTCCGCACTTGCAAACATCCTTTCTCGTCAATAGATTTGACAATTGCTCCAATTTCGTCTTTGTGTCCGGTAATGGCAATAGCTTTTTCTGGATCTCGCCCTTCAATTCGGGCAATAATATTTCCCGCTCGATCTTGCCAAGTTTCTACTCCCAAAGCGGTAAAACGACTGAGTAAGAGTTGGTCGATTTCTTCTTCTACGCCGCTAGGAGAATGATGCAACACCAATTCGGCGATCGTCTCATATAAGCTATCGTAATCTACTAAAGGCTTTTTGCCATTTGATTCCATATCTTTAGTTTTTTCAATAGGTAAGACTTTTTCGATCGGGTTTGGAAACAAGTCAAGCAAAATTGAAATCAAGCTCGTTATTGAAGACTCAGTTTTAGTTTTTCTAAACTTTTCTCATTTAAATTTAAGCTTAATCTAGCTAGAAAACAAACCTAAGAGTTACGCAGTGAAAGAAAAATTAGAGGTTTTGCAGAAGTAAAGTTAGTGACCAGTCAACAGTCATCAGCAGAGAGTGTAAATAAAAACTGATGACTGATAACTGAAAACTATTTTAACTGTTCTTCATTTCCCCTTAACCGATAAGTATTAAAGGATGACCAAATTCCCTGATTATGCGTAAGTTCTAGTTTTTTCTCGGAATAGTGAAAGCACTGCGCTTCCTGCGCTGGAAATAAATTCCCGCGCCAGCGCACTCAAACCTTTTGGCGACGAGACGTAGCCAATGCTGCACCTACTAATCCTAAACCTAGTAAAGTAGCAGGTTCGGGAACAGGTTGAGTGGTGAACAAACCACCAGAAAAAGCCAGATTATTTACCAAACCTCCGCTACTGAGAGTCGTTTGAACATTAGTAACGTTTGTATTGTTAACTTGGAAAGTTAGATTACCTTGTCCTTTAGATGTAGTTCCATCAGTACTGGTAAAGAATCCAGATAATGCTAAGTCAATAGCTACGTTGGCACCACTTTGTTTCAGTCCGTAGCTAGCGGACTGCAAAGTAAACGTATTGATTCCGTCTATTATTGAGGTAGCATCACCAGGAGTCAGACCAATTACACCTGGAAGAAGAGTATGACCAAAATCAAGAAAAGGATTGTCTGCTTGGAAAGGAGAACTAAAGGAGATAATATTACCTATGTTTGCCGTGTTAAACCCTTTGAAACTATCTGTTTGAGCAGAGAGTGCAATTGGTGTTATGGGCTGAGGCGAAAAAGTTAAAGCGTTACTAGATAATGTAACCAAGCTATTTCCTGTTGGAACAGTAAAGCCACCATTTAGCTGAAACTCACCTATTAATGCGGCTGCATTAGCAGAACCAGTCAAAGCAAAAAAGCCAACAGTAGCAAAAGGAATTGTAGCAAGAGAACCAATAAGTGTTTTATTCATGGAAATTATTCTTGTGTTTAAAAAATAATTGTGATTATTTGTCTGTGTGTAAGTACGTATCGGTAATTACGTATCTTGTCCTAAGATATTCAATTTAATAAATAATGAAAAGAGGTAACACTACTTTTTAGTAAAAGCTTTAAATTCAACTATTTTTATTTGATATTTTCATGAATTAATAGCCAATAATTTAGAGAGATGCTATTGTTTGTTACTATTTTAATTTTTGAATAGCAATGCAATTTAATTGTGAGAGGATTTCTGAATAGTTAAAAATTATGCAAAACGTCTCAGCATAATTCGCATCATAGCAACCTGAATTATCGTCTTATACTAATTTTAAAAATTATTGCTACACATCAATCTCCGCATCCCCGTGTTTGGAGCGTCAATCTTATTTATAACTATTCGAGCGGACTCGATTCAGACATCCTCTCACTACTTACATTCTCTCTAAAACAGAAATACCTAAGAGAGAAAGACCGAGTTTCAGAGTACGCGCTGTCAGATCGGCTAGTATTAAACGAGAGGTACGCTGGGGTTCATCTGCTTGTAAAACTGGACAGCGATCGTAAAATTGATTAAATTTTTGACTCAGTTCAAATAAGTATTGACACAAACGATTGGGTAATAAATCTCGTTCTACTTCTTCAATTATTTCTCCCAAATGAAGAATGTGTTTTGCTAAAATTAATTCTGTTTCTTCTTCTAAAAGAATGCTGCTATCTTGTCTCAACTGTTGAAAATCAATATTACCTTTGCGACTAATTCCCTGTACCCTTACATAGGCATAGAGTAAATAGGGAGCAGTATTACCCTGAAGAGCAAGCATTTTCTTATAGCTAAATTTGTAATCGGTAGTGCGGTTTTGACTGAGATCGGCATATTTAACTGCGCTGATACCGACTACTTTAGCTACGCGATCGCAAAATTCTTTCGTTTCTTTTCTACCTTCTTCTTTTAGTCTCGTTTCTAGATCGGCACGAGCAAGAGCGATCGCTTCATCTAATAAATCTTTCAGTTTAATTGTATCTCCAGAACGAGTTTTTAATTTTTTGCCATCTTCTCCTAATACTAGACCAAAAGGTACGTGCTCGACTTCTACATTTTCTGGTAAAAATCCTGCCCGTTTAGCTACTTGAAATACTGCAGCAAAATGATTGGCTTGTCCCGCATCGGTAACATAAATAATTCTATCTGCTTCGTCTTTCTGTATGCGATATTTGAGAGCAGCTAAATCGGTAGTAGCGTAGTTATAACCTCCATCAGATTTCTGCACGATTAGCGGCAATGGTTCACCTTGTTTATTGGTAAATCCTTCTAAAAAGACACATTTTGCTCCTGCATCTTCTTTTAATAAACCTTTTTGCTCTAACTCATCAACAATATCGGGTAGAAGAGGATTATAAAATGATTCTCCTCTTTCTTGTAACTCGATATCAAGTAGATCGTAAATTACTTGAAACTCTCGGCGAGATTGATCGCAAAGCAATTGCCATGCATGTCGGCTATCTTCTGCACCTGCTTGTAATTTCACTACTTCTTTTCTGGCAGTTTCTCGAAACTCTTCATCTTCATCAAAACGAATTTTGGCTTTTTTATAAAAATCCACTAAATCTCCTATATCCAAAGCATCGGCAGTAGTTAAAGCTTCGGGATAGACTTCTCTCAGATAAGCAATTAACATGCCAAACTGCGTACCCCAGTCACCAACATGATTTAGACGCAGGACGTCATGACAACGAAATTCGAGGATGCGAGCGATAGAATCACCAATAATTGTAGAACGTAGGTGCCCTACGTGCATTTCCTTGGCGATGTTGGGACTGGAAAAATCAACTATTACTTTTTGTGACTCTTTAGCTTTAGCTACTCCTAAACGTTTATCTGTTTGAATAGCACTTAGTTGCGCGGCGAGATAAGAGGGTTTAATTGTAAAATTAATAAAGCCAGGACCTGCTATTGTTGGTGTTTCACAAAAATCATTGACTTGCAAATGGTTGACAATTTGTTCGGCGATCGCTCTTGGTGCTTGTTTTAATTGTTTCGGAAGAGATAAGGCAACATTGGACTGATAATCTCCGAATTTAGGATTGCTGGCAGCAACAACTAAAGGATCGTTCTTCGCTAATTCTTTCCCAAAAGCAGTAATTAATGCTTGACTAACTGAATTTTTTAGCTTTTCAAGTATAGATTTCATATTATAGATATTAACTAGAATCTTTATTTTATTGGTCTGCTGAACTCGGAAGACAAGTTCTACTGTCATATAAACAACTTTATAGTATATATACCAATAGACAGAAAAGTTAGGACGCACAAAATAGCAAAAGGGCGAATGGTCATTCGTCCCCACCATTAAATATTCTGTTCCAACCTATATAACTATTACCATGTGGTTAAAGGTACTCTGCTTGGAAAATTTTCCAAGCCGGAGACCTTCGACTTCGTCATTAATTTTCTTCACTTTTTGGCATAATTACTGTTAAAACTCCGTCAATTAATTCTGCGATCGCTCGCTCTGAACGGACAGGCTTTGGCAGAGGAACGACTCGTAGAAATCTACCAGGATGTAATTCTTGACAAACCAAGCTTTTAGGATCCCAGCTTTGTTCGCGATGCTCTCCAGTAATTAAAATTGTTTCTGATTCAATGCGAACGCTCAACTCTCTCGTTCTAACTCCAGGGACTTCTGCTTTTAAAATTAAGTCGGTTTCTGTCTCTTGCAAATCGATTGCTGGTTTCGAAGTAATAGTACTGTCCGCTAACATTTTTTTCCCTCTTTATTCAAACGTATCGCTTCTCACTCTTTTAGCTTTAGCGATCTTGGAATCTATCTAAACCCGTTGCAGAGTTGATGTTAATTAATAGTTAGTTATGCTCTTTTAGCTGTTCTCACTTTTCAGGTCTAATTACTAACTGTCTTACCAAAAATCCCAAAAATCCTAAGATCGCTGCACTTCTAGATTAAGCAGCAAATGTGAGAAACTTGTGAGCGGGGATCGCTTAAGTCGAGTGAGAATTTAGCGAGAAAACGACAAGCATACTTTGAAAGAGTATAATGTAATCAACGCATTGGACAGCTGCGTTTAATGCATTTTATAGTAGCCATTGAGTCGTAAGTTTAACTATAATCAAAACCTAACTAAAAATTAACTTTACATAATCCCTGAAAGTATTACAATAATATACAGTGTTTTTGTAACTATTTTGACAGATTTTTTTGTTTTGATTTTACCGAGCAATTTTAGCTCTGAATTTAGCATGAATAGTATTGCAGAACAACACAAAGAAAATTATGGGGAATTGGTGAACCCAAACAGCGATAAATTTAATTTTGAATTATGGGCGATCGCTGTTCGTCATCAAATGTTAAATGTTCTTCAACAACAATTTAATAATGAAAGTTTAGAAGAGAAAAAAGCAATAGAAACTGACAATTAAAACAAGTATTTTTTATAGCTACGTAGTAGTAACTTCCACAATGCAAAGTGCTCTAATACATAACAATTTTCCCTCTTTAAGATAGGAGCTGGATTGATTGTAGTATTAAGCCGCATTAAGTAAGTCGGCACAAATCAAGCTAACTAGCGAAGGTTGTCATTTGTCCTTGGTCATTGGCAAAGATTTCAAGCGGGTTTATGTTTCGTAACATAGTTGGGTTTATTCCCACCGCCTTACTTAATTTAATACTTGCTGTTTTCCTTTTTCCCTATTTCTTTTTTCTCTTCCCCCGGATAAAAGCAAGAAGTCTTTAGTCGATCGCTCAGCACTAACTATTGCGCTTTTTTGATAATTAGATGGCGATTTTTATCAAAAGCAATTAATCCCCGACACTGAAAATCTCCTAAAATTCTAGTAATAGTTACTCTTGTAGTACAAATAACATTAGCTAAGTTTTGATGAGTAAAGCGAACGGTTAAGCGAGTACCTTCTAAAGTGGACTGACCCATTTCTTCTGCAAGCAACAATAATAGTTGCCATAGACGATCTTCAACTCGTCGCAGTCCTGTTACAGTTAATAATTGTTCGGCTCTAATTAAACGAAGACTTAATTGAGTCAACAACATGTGCGCTAAAGAGGGATACTTTTCTATTACCGTGGGTGAAAACCATCTTATATATACATCTGATAAAGCTTGAGCTCGATAACTAGAACTAGGAGAATGGTCTAACCAATTACCAAAACAATTGTTAGCTGTTGCCCATCCTAGGATCACCTCTTGTCCTTTTTGATTAATTCTACTGAGCTGTACTACTCCTCGATAAACCTGCCAACATCCAGGCTCCAAAAGAGGTATTTCTTCTCCTTTTTCATAAGAGTGTAGTAGAAGTTCTTTCTCATTTCTCTCTGAGACTGCTATGGGCATTAATTGATGAGTCAGAAGCATAGTTGGCAAATTCCCTTGTGAACGCAAATGATTATCATTTTTAATGATAATCTAGATAATTGAGGTAAAAATAGTTTAGCTAGTTAAAGTAAACGTAGAATAATCCCTAGGTTAAGCTTTAAATGTCTCGATCGATTGTTCGTATTTCCTTTTAATAGACCATAAAAAGCTCAACCACGATCGGGCGGGACGGTCGTAAAAAGTAAAAATGTCTCCGTAGGCTAAATCGGCATTTTGGTGATGTAACCAATGCCGTTCGGGAGTAGTAATACACAAACAATTACATAAATTCAAGATCGGCTTAGGAGTCTGCCATTTATTCGTGGAAAGGTGTCGCCACAAAACGTGCAATTCTCCCAAAACTAGTCCTAAAACAGTGCCTAAAGGAGAAATAGACCAAAACCAAGGTATAAAAAGAAAATAAGGCAGCACGCCGAGAAATCCGTTAAAAAGTACTAAAGGATTTTTAGTTATCAGCGCATAGCGCACAAAGCTGCGATTTGTGCCATGATGAACGATGGTATGAAACTTGCCAAAAACGTGTTCTGGTACATGATAAAGGAAAGTAGATAAAAAATCGGCAATAAGTAATAAAAACAGGGCAACTAGAAAGATTTTAACCACAAACACAGCCAACTCCTCACTACCAGGAGCTAGCTTATTCAACTAAAGTTAAGATTATTTTAATTTCTATTTAAGTTTTTCGCTTTTTTTGCCAAAACAAGTAAATTCAAGCTATTCACTTCAATAATGTTAGTGTAATCTCGCTCGGGGTAAAGTTGAGGGTATTGTTATAATTATTTAGAAGCATGATCGCGATCGCTAGCAATCAACCCTTATCGTTTGAACAGCAGCTCGACCAGTCCCGGTTGACTCGTCCAATGTGGTTGTTGTGGCTGCTATCTGCTGGACTAATTGCTCTTGACGGTTTCGACTTTTTCGTTATTGGCGTAGCCATGCCCTTTATCGAGCGGGATTTTGGCATCGATGCTGCCAATGTGGGAACTATCGCTGTTGCTGCCGTCGCCGGCTCTCTTGTGGGCTCCTTAACTCTTGGTCCTATTACTGACAAAGTGGGTCGTCAGCGTATGCTGGTGGTAGATATCCTCATTTTCGTGATTGCCTCAGCCGCTACTGCTCTATCTTGGAATGCTACGTCTCTGATCCTCTTCCGCTTCCTGGTGGGAGTTGGTATTGGTGCAGACTATCCCATTAGCGTTTCCTACATTACCGAGAACGTGCCTTCCCGTTTTCGGGGAAGGATGGTAATTGGAGCGTTCAGTTTTCAGGCGGTCGGAGCCTTGCTAGGAGCTGTAGTCGGTCTGGTCGTTATTTGGGCATTTCAGCAGCTCTATCCCGACTCGGCAGAACCAGCCATTCGCTATGCTTGGCGATGGATGTTGGGGATGGGATTGTTATTGGCAATTTTGGTAGGCATACTTCGATTTCAGTTCTTGTTGGAAAGTCCTCGCTATTACATCGCTCGAGGAGAATATGACGAAGCTTCCAAAGCAGCTGCAGAACTACTAGAGCAGCCAATAGTCATTACTCCTGAAACCGATCCACCTAGCCGAGAACCCAGCCTGAGCTATGGCG
The DNA here is from genome assembly GCA_015207585.1 of Pleurocapsales cyanobacterium LEGE 06147. GTDB lineage: Bacteria > Cyanobacteriota > Cyanobacteriia > Cyanobacteriales > Xenococcaceae > LEGE-06147. Next base: position 24,106 of record JADEWQ010000045.1, read on the forward strand.
CGCTTTTCTCCCCCCGCTATTTCCGACGTACTATACTAGCTTCAATCCCTTGGTTCTTACAAGATATTGCCACTTATGGCATCGGCATTTTTACACCGCTGATCATTGTTACCCTCGCATTCTCCAACGAGGGTAACTTAATGACGCGGGAAATGAATGCTGCCCTCGGCTCTGCTTTTGTGGACGTTTTTTTGATTCTGGGATTTTCGCTGGCGATCGCTCTAATCGACCGGATAGGACGCATTCGGCTACAAATCGTTGGCTTTTTGGGCATGGCAGTGGGTCTAGTCGTTTTGGCCCTGGCTGGAGATCCCATGATGGCTGGCGCGTCAAATTTAGGTCTTGTCTTGACTGGCTTCATCATCTTCAACTTACTAATGAACGCGGGTCCCAACTCTACCACTTTTCTGCTTTCTGGGGAAGTCTTTCCCACATCCATCCGGGCAAGTGGAGCAGGGTTTGCTGCTGCATTTGCAAAAGCAGGAGCCGTGTTCGGAACCTTTGCACTGCCAATTCTCAAGCAGTCTGTAGGCGTTGCCAATCTGCTGTTATTACTGGCATTTACCTGTGTACTGGCGGCGATTATCACCTATATATTTCGGGTTGAAACTATGGGTCGTTCTTTAGAAGCGGTTGGCGAAGAAGAAACTGTTACCCTCGAACAAGTGTAACGACTCTAACAACAAAGAGAAATACTAAAAAATATCTGCTGGATCGACAGCACTTAACTTACATATTGCGATCGCACCAGAGGCAGAGCACATTAATTTAGTGTTGGCTGGTAGGTGGTAGGTTTTAGGTAAATTATTATTTAACCGCCCCGACGCTGGAATCAAATTACAGCGACTCTGCCACCTCAAACTTAATAAAACTGATGACTGAAAACTGCTTACCGTTCACTTTTATTCTTCAATCATCCATTTGCCAAGGCTCCATAATATTGTTTTCGTCTAGTATCTTTTTCGGTCGCAGTACTAAAATCAATTGACCCAGAATAGATAAATTAGGTTCTTCTTCAAACCACTGCAATGCTAATTTTTCCTCTTTTTCGACTAAAAAATAACTGTTAGGGTTCCATTGTTGAACAGCTCGGTCTAAAATTACTAAGACTTCTTCTACTTTGCCAGGAAGGGGTTTGGGTAAGCGATGGCTCGGCCAAAAAAAACCAACCGGATCGACTGCTTTTAGTACGACCTGCCAGCCAGGAACGGGAACAAAAGTGCCATAACTAACAACCTGAATAGTGCGAAAAGGTTCTTGTACGTCTATTCGAGCAACTATCTCTATTTCCTGGCGGGATATTGGAAAAGAACCAGCTACGGGGATAATGCGGGGCAATTCACTATCTGATTCCAAACGATATACGGGCAAAAGAGGAGCAGTTTTAGTAGGAACGACGGTAAAATCGCTCAGTAGTGTTTCGATGGCTTCTCTAGCAGTTTGGGAGCGAGCAAATTTTAATCCTTGAGCAATCAAGCGCGATCGCTCTTGTAAATCCTTTTTTTGTCGAGCGCGTTTCCAACACAGATAAGCGACTACATCCCCTGGATCGCTAGTAAAAGCTTCTGGTAGTTGAGAGAAGCGACTCACTTCTTTAACTGCTTTGGCTACTTCATGAGCCCCATCTACATCTAGCTTTTTTTCGTAAGCTAATTCTGCTGCTGCTGCTCGTTGTTTTTGATTAAGAATGCGAAATTCATACAAAACATCGCTCTTGGGTCCTTGAAAATAAGCCGATACTTCTTCAGAAACCCCTGCTTGCACTATACTGTCGTAAACTTGAGCGGCAACTATAACTAAATTTTGCTGACTTGCTTGAAGACCGGTTTGTTCAAAGATTTGCTGCGGACTATAACCTGCTTTTTGCAATTGTTGACAAGCTTTTCCCCAGTCTACCCAAGTACCTTTTTTTTGTCGTAGCGATCGCATTAATTCTTGAGCTTCTTCTTCGGACAGATGAGCTTGATTATTGTGAGGCAAGTTATTCATTATCGCGTTCCAGGCAAGGAAAAAGGTACACAAATCATTTTAGAGGCAATACAGTATTGTCCTGACTAGTATGTACCGACTTTTTCAGGAGTTTTTCCAAGGCAATACCACTTTTCAAATCTTAAATTTTAAAGAAAAATACTTATTCTAGCCGCCAATTATACCATTTATAGTCATTCCAATTAATTTCCTTGTAGTGTGTCAAACAAGGAACGGGAAAGAAGAGTTTGAGCTATAGCTTACTGTTTTTATTTGGAACGAATATATTAAACAATACCCAACTATCCAAAAAAAACAAAATCCCCTATAGGGATAGGGGATTTGTTTAACTATCTAACTCTATCGCTCGTTAGCTTCTTAACCGACTCTACTAGCAACAGAGGCAATTAGAAAAGCGGCAAAGGTTAGTATGTAGCCAACCGAAAAGTGAACTAGACCGACTAAACGACCTTGGACGATAGACAGGGCTACCGGCTTATCCTTCCAGCGAACTAGATTAGCTAGAGGAGTACGCTCGTGTGCCCAAACAAGAGTTTCGATCAACTCTTGCCAGTAACCGCGCCAAGAGATCAGGAACATGAAACCTGTTGCCCAAACTAAGTGTCCGAAGAGGAACATCCAAGCCCAGACAGACAAATTGTTAACACCGTAGGGGTTGTAACCGTTAATCAGAGAAGCAGAGTAGCCCCAGAGATAATCGCGGAACCAACCCATGAGGTAGGTAGAATTTTCATTGAACTGAGCCACATTACCTTGCCATACCGCTAGGTGCTTCCAGTGCCAATAGAAGGTTAACCAAGCCAAGGTATTCAGCATCCAGAAAACAGCGAGATAGACGGAATCCCAAGCAGAGATGTCGCAAGTACCGCCCCGACCTGGACCATCACAAGGGAAGGCAAAACCAAAGTCTTTTTTATCGGGCATTAGCTTGGAACCCCGAGCATCTAGAGCACCCTTCACCAAAATCAAGGTAGTAGTGTGCAGACCGAGAGCGATCGCGTGGTGAACGAGGAAATCTCCCGGACCAATGGTCAGGAACAAGGAGTTAGTGCCACTATTAATTGCTTCGAGCCAACCAGATAACCAGACATTACCGTGGTTAGGCCAAGCGGTGTAAGCAATACTATCGGGATTGGATAGCAGTGTATCGAAGCCGTAGAGAGCTTTACCATGAGCTGACTGAATAAACTGAGCAAATACTGGCTCGATCAGAATTTGCTTTTCGGGAGTACCAAAAGCAACCACTACGTCATTGTGAACGTAGAGACCTAAGGTGTGGAAACCGAGAAAGAGAGATACCCAGCTTAGGTGAGAGATAATTGCTTCCTTATGGTCTAGCACCCGCGCCAATACGTTATTCTTATTAGTTTCTGGATCGTAATCTCGCACCCAGAAAATGGCTCCATGGGCGAAAGCACCAACCATAATGAAGCCTGCAATGTACTGGTGGTGAGTATAGAGAGCAGCCTGAGTTGTATAGTCCCTGGCCATGAAGGCATAGGGAGGCATCGCATACATGTGCTGAGCTACTAGAGAAGTAATTACTCCTAAAGCAGCTAAGTGCCATCCTAACTGGAAGTGCAAGGAATTATTGTAAGTATCGTAGATACCTTTATGACCTGCACCCAACCTGCCACCAAAGGGAGTTCCTTCTGGGGGTCTGTGAGTTTCTAGAATCTCTTTGATGCTGTGACCGATACCGAAGTTGGTACGGTACATATGACCGGCAATGATAAAGATAACGGCGATCGCTAAGTGGTGATGAGCGATATCCGTTAGCCACAGAGATTCTGTTTGGGGATGGAAACCACCTAAGAATGTTAAGATAGCCGTTCCCGCTCCTTCAGAAGTACCAAATATGTGATTGGCTGTATCTGGATTTTGAGCGTATGCACCCCAGTTAAAACTGAAGAAGGGTCCTAAGCCTGCTGGGTGGGGAGGAGTAGATAGAAAATTGTCCCAACCTACGTGCTGTCCGCGAGATTCGGGGATGGCGACGTGAATTAGGTGACCTGCCCAAGCCAAGGAACTAACCCCAAACAAACCAGCTAAGTGGTGGTTGAGACGAGACTCGGCATTTTTGAACCAAGCCAAGCTAGGACGGAATTTAGGCTGTAGGTGTAACCAACCAGCAAACAAGAACACGGAAGCGAGTAGTAATAAAAAGATCGCTCCCTGATAGAGATCTTGATTGCTGGTCATACCAATGGTGTAAAACCAATGATACACGCCAGAGTAGGCAATATTTACTGGATAGGAAGCTCCACCTTGAGTAAACGCATCAATAGCTGCTTTACCAAATTGAGGGTCCCAGATTGCATGAGCAATAGGACGTACGTTTAAAGGATCTTTAATCCACTGTTCAAAGTTACCCTGCCAGGCTACGTGGAATATGGTTCCGGAAGTCCACAAGAAGATAATAGCGATGTGACCGAAGTGAGAAGCGAAAATCTTTTGATAAAGATTTTCCTCGGTCATACCATCGTGTAGCTCAAAGTCGTGAGCTGTGGCAATTCCGTACCAGATTCGCCGTGTTGTTGGGTCTTGTGCAATATCCTGGCTAAATTTAGGAAATTTAGTTGCCATAGGTCTTTAGGAATTCTCCTAGTAGGGAAAAATGAGACTAATACAAATTAATTTTTGCCGCTCATTATTCTGCTTTATTTACTACCTAAAACTAAAAGTTTTTAGGTAGTACGAGTCTTAAAAAGGTTCTTTTCAGAACTTTGACGCTTTGTTTTATCTATCGATCTTACTTCCTTTCGAGTTAGGAAGTAAGTTGCCAATCTCTGCGGGATAGCAAAAGCTTTTAACCGTAACCATCCCAACAGGATTGGTCGAGAAAGGGGAATAGTTTTAACCTAACGAAAGAGTTCTCGCTAAGAAGAATGCCCAAGTTGTGACAATTCCTCCCAGGAGATAGTGAGCTACACCAACTGCTCGACCCTGAATAATGCTCAGAGCACGAGGCTGAATTGACGGTGCCACTTTCAGTTTATTATGAGCCCAAACAATTGACTCGATCAATTCTTGCCAGTAGCCACGACCACTGAAGAGGAACATTAAGCTAAAGGCAAAGACAAAGTGACCGGCTAGGAACATAATGCCATAGGCTGACAGAGCCGAGCCGTAGGAGTTAATCACCTGAGCAGCTTGCGCCCACAAGAAGTCGCGCAACCAACCGTTAATCGTAATTGCACTTTGAGCCCAGTTGCCGTTGGTGATGTGATTTACAGTACCATCTGGCGATACCGTTCCCCATACATCCGATTGCATCTTCCAACTGAAGTGGAAAATCACGATCGATAGGGAATTATACATCCAGAACAAACCAAGGAACACGTGGTCCCAACCAGATACCTGACAAGTACCGCCCCGTCCCGGACCGTCGCAAGGGAAACGGAAGCCCAAGCTCATTTTGTCGGGAATTAGGCGAGAACTGCGGGCGAATAAAACGCCTTTAAGCAGGATCAAGACAGTTACGTGGATGGTGAAGGCATGGATATGATGCACCAGAAAATCTGCCGTACCCAAAGTAATGGGCATCATTGCTACTTTGCCAGCCACAGCGACTACATCTCCGCCGAAGGCATAGCTTGCGGGTGCTAGTGCGGTAGGAGCAGTATTGCCAGGAGCTACTGTGTGGATGTTTTGCACCCACTGAGCAAAGACAGGCTGTAGTTGAATCGCCGTATCCGAGAACATATCTTGGGGACGACCCAAGGCTCTCATGGTGTCATTGTGTACGTATAAACCGAAGCTATGGAAGCCTAAGAAAAGACATACCCAGTTCAAGTGAGAGATAATCGCATCTCGGTGACGAATCACACGGTCTAACAAGTTGTCTACATTCTTGGCCGGATCGTAATCCCGTACCATGAAGATCGCGCCGTGCGCTCCTGCACCTACGATTAGGAAGCCACCAATCCAGACGTGATGGGTAAACAGAGAGATCTGAGTAGCATAATCAACCGCCTGGTATGGATAAGGAGGCATAGCATACATGTGGTGCGCCACAATAATGCTCAGCGAACCTAACAAAGCTAGGTTAATTGCCAACTGAGCGTGCCAAGAAGTAGTCAGGATTTCATAGAGACCTTTGTGTCCTTCACCAGTGAAGGGACCTCTGTGCGCCTCTAGTATTTCCTTCATACTGTGACCGATACCGAAGTTAGTACGGTACATGTGACCGGCGATAATGAATAGTACCGCGATCGCCAAGTGATGGTGTGCCGAATCAGATAGCCACAAGCCACCGGTTACTGGATTTAAACCACCCTTAAAGGTGAGGAAGTCAGAATAAACTCCCCAGTTAAGAGTAAAGAATGGCTTTAATCCTTGAGCAAAGCTTGGGTACAATTCCACCATCTTGCTGTTGTCGAGGATGAATTCGTGGGGTAGAGGAATATCACTAGGAGCAACCCCCGCATCCAAGAGCTTGTTGATCGGCAAAGACACGTGGATTTGGTGACCGGCCCAAGCCAAGGAACCCAAACCCAACAAACCTGCTAGGTGGTGGTTCATCATCGACTCCGCATTCTGGAACCATTCCAGTTTGGGAGCCCTTTTATGATAGTGGAACCAACCAGCAAACAGCATCAAGGCAGCCATTACCAAACCACCTATTGCCGTGCAGTAGAGCTGGAAAGTGTTAGTAAAACCGGAGGCTCTCCAGAGATAGAAGAAACCAGAAGTAATCTGGATTCCGTGGAAGCCACCGCCTACATCGGCATTTAAGATTCCTTGACCAACGATCGGCCATACTACCTGCGCGCTAGGTTTGATAGTGGTGGGATCTGCTAGCCAAGATTCGTAGTTGGAAAAGCGAGCACCGTGAAAATACATGCCGCTTAACCATACAAAAACTACTGCTAAGTGACCGAAGTGCGCGCTGAAGATTTTCCGGGAAATATCTTCTAGGTCACTGGTATGACTATCAAAATCGTGTGCATCGGCGTGGAGGTTCCAAATCCAGGTAGTGGTTTTGGGACCTCTTGCTAGAGTACGGTCAAAATGTCCAGGCTTACCCCACTTTTCAAAAGAAGTAGGTACTGGATCTTTATCAACCGCCACTTTGACTTTCGCCTCTTGTTTTTGAGGACTGATTGTCATGAGGGTTCTCCTCTCTCGACAATAAATTTAATTTTTCCTATTTGTAATAGGTTTTTGGTTTTCAATTAATTGGTATTGAATAAGAAAAGCTCGGTTAAGTCCACTGCTTTTCTCATTGGAGGTCGATCTGCCCAGCTTAATTGAATTTTAGCCGCAAGCATTAATTAAGATGATAAGACTTAGCCATCTGCGATACCGGATATGCTTAACAAATTTTAAACCATTGTAATTACTGATTTCGCGCTGTTTGTAACAAAACCGAATCGAGCTAAAGTCAAGAAAAAACCAACTTTCTTTACAAAACGAAATAAGATGTTCAAATATAAAGTTTGGCAACATCTTAGTGTAGTTTATTCATTAGAAATTAGCGGTTCGATCTGGTTAGGAGGGATTAAAGTGTTGGGCTTGAAAGATAGAGTAATTTCAATGAAAAATATTTGTTTTTATTTATTATTGATTTGTTTAAGTTGGAGTTTGTTGAGTTGTGGAGAACAAAAAATTGGCGCGCACCGCTTTGAACCAACACCGGGATTGTCCCTAAAACCAGTATCTACAGCTACATTTTCCGGTAAGCTTTCAGAAGTAGCCCCTCCTAATGTTATTCAACAACTACGTAAAAATTTAGACCAATATTATCCTCAAGTCTCTATTATTGCTCCCCGAGCCGACGAAGTTTTTCAACAGACAACGGTAAGTGTCAAACTACAGGTGCAAGACTTGCCAATCTTCAAAGACGAACAATTAGGTATGGGTCCACACTTGCATCTAATTCTAGATAATGAACCCTATCGAGCTATCTATGATTCGGATAAACCGATCGCTTTAGAAAACTTAGCTCCAGGTACCCATACTCTAAGGGTGTTTGCCTCTCGTCCCTGGTATGAAAGTTTTAAAAATGAAGGAGCTTACGCCCAAACTACCTTTCATATTTTGACCAAAACTAACAATAACCGACCCGATCCGACTCTACCCTTATTAACTTACAGCCGTCCCCAAGGTACTTATGGAGCAGAGCCAATCATGCTCGATTTTTACCTTACTAACACACCCCTACACTTAGTAGCCCAAGAAAACCCCAAAGATGAAATTAAAGACTGGCGCATTCGGGCAACTGTCAATGGAGAAAGTTTTATTATTGATGAATGGCAACCAATGTATCTTAAGGGTTTTCAGAAAGGTAACAATTGGGTGCAGTTAGAATTGCTCGATGAAGATGGCAATAATATTGAGAATGCCTTTAATAATACGGTGAGGTTAGTAAATTACGAACCCAAAGAAAAAGATACTCTAGCTAAATTAGTAGAGGGTAAGATTTCTGTAGAGGAAGCTCGTCCCATCGTAGAGGCTGGATATCGAGCTAAGGTCGCTCCTATTCCTGAAGCTACAGAAACTCCCATATTCGAAGAAAAGGAACCAGTTAAACCAGAGATTAAACAAGAAGAGGAAGCTACAGAACCAGAAATTACAACCGAATTACCTTCTTCAGAAAGAATTCCATCTCCAGAAACAGAAATTCCTATTGTAAAACCACAAGCACCATCAGAAGAAAAAGAGATTATCGAAGAAAAAAGCCAGCGATCGAAGCCAGCAACAACCTATACCCCTCCGTCGGTGACAGAGAAATTAAATCCACCAACCCAAGAAATAATCGAAACTAGGGAAACAACCTTAGATGCAGTACCAATTTCCGAACAAACTTCTGTTGAAGAAAAAACAGTAGAAACTACTACGGAAATACCTACTACTCTAAAAGAAAAAAAACGCGAGTTTAAAACACCTCAGTGGCTCAAAAGCTTCCGCAGTCGTATTCAACGGATTAGGGATAATGCCGACGAGTTACTAGAGGAGACTGCCTCCTCAACAGTAATCGAAAATGCTGAGGAGAACGAAACAAAGCAACCAGAAATAGACACAATAGAATAGAGTGCTTAACTCTCGATTCCTTAGATAAAATAAATGGATTTTCCTTAAATAAATATACAAAAGTTTTAGCAGATGAGCTTGAATTTCCTTTGGTTAAAACTTTAAATTCAACGGCTAGACAAGCTTCAGCGGAACGAGCTTGGGGCTCTATATCAAGATTCTACGAAAACTGGAAAAAGAAAACAAAAGGTAAAAAAGGTTTTTCCCAAGTTAAAAAATTCTCGAGAAGTGTTGAATATAAAACTTGTGGTTGGAAGTTATCAGAAGATAAAAAGTATTTAACAATAACCGATAAAACACGAGTTGGTAGATTAAAGTTAGTTGGCTCAATTGATTTAAACTTTTATCAAATCAAGCAAATAAAAAGAATCAGACTTGTTAAAAAAGCTGATGGATATTACCCTCAGTTTGGTCTAGACCAAGATAGAAAGGAGATTACACCTAAGACAGGGAGTTTACTTGGAATTGATCTAGGTTTAGAAAGTTTTTTAACTGATAGTAACGGTAAAAAGCTTGAGAATCCTAGATTTTTAAGAAAATCTGAGAAGAGATTTAAAAAACTTCAACGTAGGTTATCGAAGAAGGTTAAAGGTAGTAACAATCGGAAAAAAGCTCAAAATAGACTAGGTAGAAAGCATTTAAAAGTAAGTCGCCAGCGTAAAGAAGGATTGAGTATTGCGGGAAGCGCAAGAATTAACGCTCTTGGACAGAATAACCTCTGTGTTGTAAATGAAAGTTTACAAGATAAGTTAGCTGGCAAAAAATCATTATAAACAATTTTTAGCGCTCGCCCATCTCCTTTAACAAGGGTAGGTTTTTAACGCTCAAAGTGAGCAAGCACTCTTGTCGGCAAGAAAAATTAGGGTTTTCCCTATTTAATCAGAGCCATTAATGTCAAAAACCTACACCTGTAAGATCTTTCTTTCCTATTCCCCAACCCTATTTATTTTCTGTTTTAGATTCGGACGAAGACGATTGCTCTTGTTGCCTAAACCGCTCTTGTTGCAGTCGTTTAAACTCTTCTGCAGAATTTTGGATATTGATTTGCGAGTCATTATTAAATTCGTCCATACCACGACGATTCATCATATTAACTCGATGCATTAGTTCTAGAGGGTTTAAACCACTAGAACTATTACCAAACAATGCATCTTGCTCGTTGGATTGATAGCCATCGTTTTCTGGAGTTTGAGATTGGGCTAGGGTAGCTCGATCTAAACCGAAAATTAGAGCTAAGGCAAACCCTAAACTCAGAGTAACTCCCCAAGGAAAAATTTTATTTTTCATACTATATCAACTAAATTAATCAATCTAAGTTTTATGCAGTTAATTTTTAGGCAAAACGGCGACGTAATAAAGGTTGAATGGTAAACAAGACTAAAGCATCAAATGCTAACAATACCAGAATATCACTGCCAAAACTGACCGATCCCCAAGGAGTATTCATTACCATGCTACTTAATGTCCAATCACTATGGAGATAAAGATAGCGAATGGGTTGGATCGCATAGGTGAGAGGATTGAGACTGGCAATAACCTGCAGCCATCCTGCCATAAAGTTTAGGGGTGCTAGAGCAGTACTGGCAAACAACAAGGGCAAGTTAGTTACGAAGATAACCGCAATCAGCTCGATATGTCCGGGTAGGGCAAAGGCTAAACCGAGACTCACAGCAGTTACCCCCAAGACGATCAGGAAAACGATCAGCACGATCGCACTTAAACCTTCCAGACTGGGTAAACCTGCTCCTAAAAAGGCACCAGCTGCAATAATAACTGCTGTTTGGATAAAACTGAGAGTAATAATATAGATTGTCGAAGCTGCCACAATCGAATAGCGAGAAGCTAGAGGCGCAACTAACAGACGATTGAGAAAGCCAAATTCGCGATCGAACATGACGGGTAAACCAGCATTTAATGCTCCAGAAAAGGCAGTAAAGACAATCACACCAGGAGCGAGAAATCTAGCATAACTGAGATCGTCTCCAAATAAGCTTTGAGGAGCTTTGCTGAATAGTGCGCCAAACAGCACCAACCACATAAACGGTTGAATCACTCCTGCTATCAGAGTTGAAGGACGACGTTGCAGTTGAATAAACAGACGCTTCGTTAAAGCTAAAGTTTCCTGAATAAAATCTCTCCAGAGACTACCAGTATAGTTGAATTGTTTGGCAGGCGAAGAATTAGGAGCTAGAATTGACTTGGCTTTTGATGATGTAATTCTCTGACTCATAAATTTTTTTCCCGCGATCTTTAATTAATAATTACTACTAAATAACAATCAACTCAAATTATTTCATCTGCTGTTTCTTTTCTTTTTTTAAATCTCGGGTTTCTACAGCAGCAAGTTCTGCATCCATTAAAGTTTGTCCCGTAGCTGCCAGATAGACATCATCTAGACTAGGACGAGATTGAGCGAGGCTGAAGGTAGGCAAACCTATTTCTGCTAAAGATTGTTCGATTTTACTCAAGGAGTTGTTGCCTGGTTTGACTATGAGGTTGAGAGAGTTGCCTTGAGCGGTGTTGATAATTACTTCTTCTACAAAAGGAAGGGATTGCAATATATCTTTTGCTTTCTCGGCTTCTTCAACAGGAGTAAATTCACGGATGCGCAGAGTTACGCGATCGCCACCTATTTTATCTTTTAATTGGGAAGGAGTACCCTCATCTATAACGACTCCCCTATTAATAATTGCCAGGCGATCGGCTAAAGCATCAATTTCTTCTAAATAGTGACTGGTAATAAGAACCGTCGTTCCTGATGCTTTTAGTTTCCTTAAAAAATCCCAGACTACGATCCGAGTTTCGATATCTAAGCCTGCAGTCGGTTCATCTAAAATTAGTAACTCCGGTTGATGTAGTAATCCTGCCGCTAAGTCCAAGCGCTTGCGGATACCACCAGAATAAGTACCGGTTTTTTTATCGGCGTAGTCTGTTAACCCTAACAGTTGCAGTAATTGCTTGATTCTTTCTTTCGCCACCGCTTTAGGAAGATGATATAGTGCAGCTTGCAGTTGCAATAATTCTCTTCCTGTCAATACTTTATCTATCGCTACTTCTTGTGCTACATAACCCAGCCTGCGTCGCACCTCTTTTGGACGATCGACGACAGAAATACCACTAACTTCAATTTTGCCCCCATCAGGTTTAGCAAGGGTACACAAGCAACGAATAGTAGTTGTTTTTCCCGCACCATTAGGACCGAGTAAACCAAAAATTTCTCCTGGTTGTACAGTAAAGGAGATGTCTTTTACCGCTTGGACATCGCCATAGCTTTTTTGCAGATTTTTAATTAAAACGGCAGCAGCCATAAATAAAATATGTCTCTACGCTACTTCAAAAGAATAGTCTTTGTTCTACTGATTATTGTAATTGGTTGGCTTGGAGAGGGTTGCCAGAGTTTGGTAGAATCTCTGTTTAGTTTGAGCAAGACTAAAGATTAATACCAGTCTATGTCTTTATTTTAGGTAGATTTACTTTCTTGTAGTTAAGTTTCAGAAACAATAGCAGTTTGCCACATTTGAGGTGGCATAATTTTTGTATAATCTGGTTCTCGACAAAATGGAACTACTTCGGGCTAAGGTATACCAGAAGCCACAAGGCAAAGCGTTCTAGTCCAACCAACAAAGCAGTGATGTCCACAGCCAAACCAAACAAAACTAGGTTGTTTTCATTGCCAGCTCTTAAAGCAAAGCTTAAGGATGTGGCAACGGCTGGAGGATGCATAACATCTAACAGGATCATCAGCACGATTGTGATGATCATTGCGGTGCCACCAGACACATAACCCGAACTAACAGCATCTATGTTACAAAACCGATCCCCGCTGCCATCATTTGGGAAATGACTAGAGTTCGCACCGTATTTGTACCGTGCTGGGGATCGAGATAAATGAGAAAGGCACTAGAGGCAAGAGACGCAAACAACAAACGCTGACGGGTTAGTACCTCCACTAGGGCAAACACGCTCAATATGACCACTGTTGGGGCAGTGGGTAATGCTATACTCACCCTTCCAATTGAGGCACTGCGGAGCGAGCTATTCGTACCTCTCAAAGGTTTTAATAAGTGCTAGAGGAAATAACAAATTAATCAATAAATCCCTTGATGCCTCTGGTTTCATACTTTTCTATTTCAATAATAAAGAGAGACATTGCTTGAGCCAAATGCCTGGAAACCTGCACACTCGATTCTAAGGGTAGGGCTGTTTCATTTTGTAGTTATCTGGAAAACGTCAGTATAAGTTAGGCGGCAATTCTGGGGTTGCTAAAATACAGCAAATTCTTACTAGCTATCGGGGTGAACGAAACATACGCCGATAATCCCCAGGTGTCACGTTGACGATTCGCTTGAACAAGCGGCGGAAAAATGACGGATCTTCGTACCCAACCTTCCAACTAATCTCATCGATCGCAGTTTCACTGTTTTCTAGGTATTGCTTGGCATTTTCGATGCGAAGGTGTTGAACATACTTGATGGGTGTAAAGCCCGTAGCATCTTGAAAGTGGCGTTTGAATGTCCGATCCGTTAAACCTGACTCGTGAATCATGCCAACGACAGGATTAGGGTCTCGCCAATGCTCCTGCAACCATACTTGGGTTTTGAGGATGGGACTATCTCCACGATCTCTAATGTCCTTGAAAGTTAGATAGGGCGCTTGTCCGTCTGTATGCCATTGCAGCATGAAAAACTTGGTCGCCGCCTGTGCCGTCGCTGGTCCAGCGTATCGCGCTATTAGGTACAAAGCTAGATCGTGCCAGGCCGCTGAAGCACCCGACATGATTAATCGTTCATCATCACCCGTGACAATGAGTTCACGCTCAAGCCTCAGATTGACGTTTGGGAAGTTTTTCTTCAGGGTGTCCTCCAGCACCCAATGGGTCGTAACATCCTTGCCATCTAAAATCCCGGTTTCAGCCAGCAGGGTGCCCCAGAACACGTTGAACAGAGCGAGGAGCCTTTTGCTATACATTCGGTTTAACCACTGAGTGACATCGGGGTAGCGTCCTGTTTCCCAGCAAGCATCCCCGACGACTGAAGTAGGAATAATCACCACGTCAGTGGAGGCGATGTTAACTCGATTTCGATACTGAGCCAGGAGAGTTTCTGTTACCGAAGCGGGTGTCCACTTTGGGGTGACTGCTTTGTAAACAATTGCATATCCTAGTAAAGGTTTAAAATTTTGCGTTTTTGGTGACTGTGGCAAACCCCTGTCAGATTAAACTACAATCCTTCTGTAATCTAAAAAAAATTAACTTTTCATTGGTAAAACTCTAATTTTTTATGTGTCGCTTACTGGGCTATATTGGTTCGACCATTCAACTAGATCGATTATTATACAAGCCAAAACACTCTCTCATCGTTCAAAGTTATCAACCCCGTGAAATGACTTCGGGGTTACTTAATGCCGATGGTTTTGGTATTGGTTGGTATCATCCAGAGAAAGAGGTATATCCCTACACCTACAAACATACTTTGCCAATCTGGAGTGATATTAATCTTCCTCAGCTCAGTCGCTATGTGGAAACTCATTGTAGCTTAGGCTATGTTCGCAGTGCTACTCCTGGATTGCCAGTGGATTTAATTAATTGTCAGCCTTTTACTCGCGAAAATCTCTTATTTATTCACAATGGGTACATCGAGAATTTTCGTCAGAGTTTATATCGACCGATACGCAATACTTTAAATGACTCTACTTATCAAGCAATTAGCGGTACTACTGACTCTGAACATATTTTTGCTTTGATTATCAATGAGTTACATAAATCTCCCTCTCCCAATCTCGAACAAGCCTTAGCTAATGCCTTAAGGGAACTAACCAGTTTAGCCCAAACTTATCAAGCTTATTTCTCTGCCAATCTCATTGTCAGTAATGGTCGCCAATTAGTTGCTTCTCGTTATTCGAGTCAATTCCCAACTCCCTCTCTTTATTGGTTGCGCGACGATCCTATCTATTCCGATTCTGTCATTATTGCTTCTGAACCTTTATTTGAGGGAAACTGGAAAAGTTGCCCGGAAAAGAGCATTATTAGTGTGGGGGAAGATCTTGAAGTTAACATCGATTCAATCTTGTAGAGAAGAGATTCTAGAGGCTTTACATCAGTGTCGCAGCCAAACTCTAAATTTATTTGCTGCCATTGACTCAGATACTTTTTATCTACAAGTCCATCCTGATTTTAGCCCTGTTGGCTGGCATCTCGGTCATATTGGTTTTACAGAAGCTTATTGGATTTTAGAACAAGGTGCTAATTATGCGCCTTTATTTCCTGAGTATCGAAAGCTATTTGCGGCTGATGGTTTACCGAAAGCAGAACGAGCAAATTTACCTTCTTTAGAGGTTATTCAAAATTATTTAGATACAGTCAGGAGTAAAGTTTTTCGTTATTTGGAAACTGCACCACTAGAAAAAGAAGAACGTCTTTGGCGTTGGTTAATTCAACACGAAAGTCAACATAACGAAACGATTATTTTTATCTTGCAACTCCATCACTGGCAAAAAAACCTAATTTCAAGTTCTGTAAAAAGTCAAAAAAGTTACTCAATTCCCAATGTCTCAGATATGGTAGAAATTTCTGCTGGTGAGTTTATGATGGGAAGCGATGCCATTGATGCTCAGGATAACGAACGTCCTGCTCATCAAATTTATTTAGATACTTACTGGATAGATCGCTATCCCGTTACCTGTAGGCAATATAGAAAATTTATGACGACTGAGGGTTATCAAAATCATCAATGGTGGTCTGAGGAGGGTTGGCAATGGTTACAAGCTAATTCCGTATCTCAGCCTTTATATTGGTCAAATTCTAAAGATTGGGATAACCATCCTGTCTGTAGTCTTAGCTGGTATGAAGCAGAAGCCTACGCTAACTTTGCGGGAAAAAGATTGCCCACCGAGGCTGAATGGGAAAAAGCCGCTAGTTGGAATGCAGTCAAAGGAAAAAAAGTCACTTATCCTTGGGGAGAAGATCGACCAAACAAACGGTTTTGCAATCATGATTGTCTCATCGGACAGACAACCCCTGTAAATGTCTATCCAGACGGTCAAAGTCCTTACGGTTGCTATGATATGCTTGGTAATGTGTGGGAGTGGACAGCATCTTGGTTTGCTGGATACGATAGATTTGCTAGCTATCCTTATCCGGGTTATTCCCAAGCCTATTTTGATAAACAACACCGCGTCCTTAAAGGAGGAAGTTGGGCAACTCGTTCTTGGAGTTTAAGAACAAGTTTCCGCAACTGGTATCATCCTTGGGTTAGACAAATTTTAGCTGGCTTTCGTTGTGCCGCAGATCGATCTTGAACTTTTAATTGTGGACGAATTAAATTGTTTAATCCAAAATCTTTTTAGACAGACTTAGCATATCTAGCTACAGTTTATAAGAATTATGTCTTTTTCTAAATCCCAGAGAAAAGATTTTGCTGTAAGCAAAGCTGCTACAGTCCTAAAATCAAAAGGTTGATTCAATTAGAATATTTAAAAATTTGATTAAGTTTACTTGTAAAAATGAAAAGAAAGGAACTTATGCCACCAAAAATAATTCAAGAACAACTAGCTAACTAATAATGCTCGACCGAGCTTATCGCGTTTTTGTTGTTTATTATGTTGACGATTAACTTTACTTCCTGCAAATTAAATAAAATCTTGGCTCCCTTTTTCACTAGTGGTATCCTAGCAGCAATGGGTATCTTTAGCGGTCTAGTTCCGGAAATTTTTCCTCAATTTCCTAACTTTAGTTTTGTTGCTTATGCCTATGCTCAAGATTATACTAAAGAAGAGGTAGTCAACTATGCTAGAGCGGGTTTTGCCGTTGAGATGCTGCGGCAACAAGTTTATCAAGAAATTAAAGAAATTATCAATGAGCCGCCCCCCGATATTGTCTGCAATCAACCAGAGACTTTTCAGAATCTCTCTAGTGATGTGAAAGAAATTGCGATTAGATATTGTAATGATTCCAGTCAAATTGTCAAAAATAATAACTTAAGCGTTCCTCGTTTTAATGAGTTAAAGCAAGTTTACGATCGCGGTGGAGATTTTTATCATCAAGTTCAAAATGTTTTAATTAACCTGCAAAACTCAAATCCTTAGAATCAATTATTATTGTTCTTAGAATATTTCTGTTATTGCTCCTCCGCTTTAGGTATTACCCTAAAAATCCCAAAATTAATTATACATATTACAGGGTGGGGCATACCCACCCTCTTATTATTCTTTAGCTACATCAGCAAAGCGAATTTTTAAAAAATCTTCTTCCATTTTTGCCCCGATTGGTTTTAGTGAAGCCAAAGCTTGAGGTAAAACTAAATTACGCCGATGATTGCCAATTCGGATGTTTAATTCATCGCCTGTTTTATTCAGTTGTATTTGTTCTTTAGGAATATTTGGTAAGTAAAGTTCTAAACTATAATTATTTTGGTCTTGAACAACTCTTACTGTATTTTCTTGGTAATAAACCTTGGCTGGATCTTCGTCTTCATAAAGAGTTTCTTTCAGTTTTTCTAAAGCAGCCAAACCACACATTTCTGTCGAAAAAAGAGGAACTTCTTTAACTGGTAAAGGATGAAAGTTATCGTAAATTTCTTGTTTATATGTTTGCTGATTTTCTTTCCACTTTTGAAAGAAAGGATCGTTGACTTCCTCTGGAATAATGCGATTGGCAATGATTAAATCTGTAGCCACATTATATAAACTGAGATAAGCATGAGCGCGAAGAGATTCTTTGATGACCATCTTTTCTGGATTCATTACCAATCGCACAGAAGTCTGGGTATTATCCGTCAAGACTTTTTCTAACGCTTCAATTTGTAGATAAAATTCATAAGGAGCGTCCATAACTTCCTTATCGGGAAGAGAAAATCCAGCAATCGGTCGAAAAATCGGCTCGAATAAAGGTCTTAAAGCTGCTGACATTCCTTGTAAAGGTTTGTAAAAGCGTCTCATGTACCAACCTCCTACTTCGGGAAGACTCAATAACCTTAATGCCGTTCCCGTAGGAGCAGAATCGATAATGAGAACATCAAAATCTCCCTCGTCGTGGTGACGTTTCATTCTTACCAAGCCGAATATTTCATCCATTCCTGGCAAAATTGCCAATTCCTCAGCTTGAACCCCTTCCAAGCCTCTAGCTTGCAAAACTTGAGTGATATAACGTTTAACTGCTCCCCAATTACCTTCTAGTTCCATTAATGCATCCAGTTCTGCACCCCAGAGATTAGTAAGAATTTGTCGCGGTTCGTGACTCAATTCTAGGTCAAAACTATCGGCAAGGGAATGAGCCGGATCGGTACTTAATACTAGGGTTTTATAGCTGAGTTCGGCACAACGGAGACCAGTAGCTGCTGCTACGGAGGTTTTCCCCACGCCTCCTTTTCCAGTCATTAAAATTACGCGCATAGAGCGACTCGATTTTATCTGAGAGTTTTTTACATTACTTATTATGATTATGAACCTTATTTACAGAAATGAAATTTTGTTTGAGTACATCCCATCGAGAAATATGCCAGTAATCTATGTGAGAAATAATTAATTCTTCGGGGTTTAGCTTTAGTTCACTCCAGCCGGGAATGGCAAGACGAGGTTTCCACGGTAGAGGAGGAGTCATTCTAAGAGTCCATTCAGTTTTAATAATATTTCCGTTGCGACTAATGTCGTGAAGTTCTAATTCAATATCTTGAAAGAAGGTACCTAAAAAGCCAATCATTTTGCGATAGCGTTCGACTCCTCGAAATTCATTAAGAGGATCTTTGAAATAAACATCCTTGGCATAAATATCAAAAGTCTGATTCTCCGGAAAATTTTGATAATCTTGTTTCAAAATTTCGGTAATATCTTGATTAATCATTGGGAATAGGGAACAGAGAACGGGCAACAGGGAACAGAACAGGTATTAGGTATTAGTGACAAGTTAAGCGTGAAAGCTAGTTGTCAAGAGGGAAAAGGAGATAAATCGAGAGGTAGTTTGGCTCGTTTCGGGCGAGGGGATTTAACTATCCCCAAATCGCGATTTTC
>JADEWQ010000222.1 GCA_015207585.1 Pleurocapsales cyanobacterium LEGE 06147
GCCCGTTCAGTCATGCCTTACATTTTATCACGAAATCTGTAAACATTATTATGGAGGACTCGGCATTCCTCTCGCCGCTAACCCTCGACGGGTATAGCGGGAGTCTCCTGCCGAGAAACTAGATGAACGTTAGGAAACTGCTTGAAGGCGACATCCACACAATCACGAAAGCTATCAAATTCATCCCACCGTTGCTTAATCCAATTCTTCAGCACAAACCATCAACGCTCGCTCTGGTATAAGTCTGAAAAATAGGGAGGCAGATACTATAACTCACCACATGCTCTCCTCTAATTGACACGATTAGACGTGAATTTGGTATCCAAGAAGAAAAGATTTTGAGTTTGCTAGATGGCGTACAGCTGGTATGCCAAGATTATTAACATCGAGAGATTTAAAGTTTGTTACTCATTATTAAGTTTTAAATTTTCCCAAACTGTCTATGTATGATTTTTTCTTATAAATTATGTGGTTTTTGATTATGCATTATTTAGGATTGCTATAATATTATCGAGGGCATAATATTAAAAGAGCAAAAAATTAAAAGTAAAACTAAAAATATTGTTTCGAGAGTACAATAGCTCTACTGAACTTTGATTTCTCTAGTTTACTATGTCAATTGAAGGCAGAGAAATTTTAAGTGCTCTTAAAAAGTAAAGTTAAGTAAAAAAAGCTACAGTAACTCTAACATTAAGAATTTGATAAATGCCAACCGTAGGGATAGATCGAATTAAAGTTCAAGTCACAAGGCGGCCGCTTAAGCCTGAAAAAGTCGCCGAATTAAAGGAGTCTATCAAAGCTAATGGACTTTTGAATCCTATTACTTTAGATCGAGAACTCAACTTAATTGCAGGATTACACCGTCTTACAGCCTGTAAAATGCTTGGGTTTGACCGAATTGAGTGCAATATCATTACCTGCGAAAATAATAATCAAGCGCGTCTGGCAGAGATTGACGAAAATTTGATTCGTAGTGAGTTAGAAGCTTTAGAACGTGCCGAGCTTTGGTTGGAGCGCGAGCAAATTCTCGAACAAATGGGACTCAGAGCTCAACCAGGGGAAAATCAACATGCTCGCAAAGAAAATAAAACAATCTCGCCACCACCAAAAACTACTGAAGAGTTGGCTAAAGAGACAGGATATACGAAAAGAACGTATCAGTATGGCAAACAGATTGCTAGTAAAATTCTTCCAGAAGTAAAACAGGTAATTAAAGGTACTCAGATAGCAACAAAAACCACAGCGTTGTTAAAGATAGCAAGAGCTGGCAGTGAAGAGCATAAAAAAGCGGAGGAGGCAGAAAAGGCAGCACGCGAAGCCGAAACTAAAGGAGATAAAGAGGAAGCTCAACGACAATCCATAATTGTAGCTGAGTCAAGAGCTAAACAGAAGGAACTACAATTATTAACCTTAGCTGAACTTCAGAAAAAAAAAGCGAAATCGGCTGCTAAAAAAGTTCAATCAGATGAAGTTCAATCTTCAGACAAGCCTGTCGTTCGAATCGGTGATGAATGGCTTTTAGATCGCCACATGGTTTACTGTGGAGACACTTCTAGTAGTAATTTTATTAATCTTCTCCCTTCTGAGGCAGCTTTAGCGATCGCTATTCCCTCTTCAAACTGGCATCATGACTACTTGATCGATAAAGCTCGTGTTGTTGCGGTGGTAATGAGAGAGGGTCAGATTCACGAATTTTGTACTTGCCAACAGATGCCTTTTAGATTTGAGCTATTACTGGGCGAGCTGTACGTGGCGGTTTTTTCCCATCAGTCTATCTCCAAACCGCGCAAACCAATAGAAATCGAAGGAATCGAAGGAATTGTAACCTACCTAGTCAACCAGTATACTAATAGAAATTTGGGATTTTTTGTGTTTGCACCTACTCTAGGAAATGGCGAAATTTTAATAACTTGTGAAAGAATGGGGCGTATTTGCTTTTCTGGAGACAATAATCCTCAAACAGTCAGTCGTGCGATCGCTCGGTGGCAAAATTGGACTCTTAAGCAGGCAGTTAAGGAAAATCAGAGGAAGTTTAAAAACTCAGTTCAGTACATTAATGACGAGTCTAGGCAAAAAGTCTCCGCTCAAAAAGATTTTGAGCAAAACAAAAAGTCAGAACTGCTACCACAAAGTTAAACACGGAGTTAAAACCACTGAAAAACAAAGATAATTAGCTGCAGTCTTACTATTTATATCAAATCCTCTTAAACAACCATAATATCGGTGGAGAAAGGCAGAAGGATGGGGCGTACAAGATGGACGGCTGGAATGCCGGAGGAGACCTCCGACATCGCGTCCTCCTTTTGAGGTTTCCTCAAAAGACAGCCCCTCCAGGAGGCAGAGGAGGTGCGTCCTCTCCCGCCGTCGCCCCACTACGCGGAGCGTCTCGGCGGGAAAGTGTCACCCGAGCAGAAGGAAAGAAAAGAATTAAGGGTAGAAAGTTATCACAACTAATTAGACGGATTTAATATTACAGCAGTTTTCAGGTAACAAGTACTCCGCTGCCGACCGACCTGGAATCGAATTCCAGAGACCTTGCGGTAGCCGCTTGCCTGCTACTGCCTTTCGCAGCAGTGCATTCCGCACCGTTAAACGGACGGGGCGGGGCTTACAGAAAGCGATCGAGCGCTCATTCCTTCTAGTAATTGTTATTTGTCCTTTGTCTTTTGGGGTTAGGGGTCAGGAAGAAGACGCGGAGAGGAGGCTTCGCCATTGGGGCTTTGGGTTTTGGGGAATTGAGGCTAATTTTCCCCTATTCCCTCATCTCCCTGTGACCTCTTCTGACCGCACCTCTGACCTCATTTGACTAATAACCATTGAAAGCTATACGCGTTAGCTTAAGACTAGTAAGTAAGTCGGTGGGAATAAACCAAACTATGTTACGAAACATAAATACGCTTGAAATCTTTACCAATGACAAAGAACAAATGACGATCTTCGCCAGTTAGCTTTATTTGTGCCGACTTACTTATTTTATTCTGTTTATAGTTCAATATAAATTAAATTTTTTGACAGCCAGACCTCTACTATTTCTCTTACTTGTTGGTTTTCTGTATCTAATGAAATATTTAGAGTCTTATCGATCCAATCAAGTAGAGAACGCTGCAACTGCTGCTTAGCTTCGCGGATAGTTTGAGTTGTGTTAAGGGTAGGGTAAAAACTAATAATTTTGCTTTCGTCCATCTTGTAACAATATTGCATTCGCAAAATTTCTTGCCCGACAGAATTTAATTCTTTAAAAGCCTTTAACAAGACTGACTGAATCCTATCTTGATAATAGCTTTTTAACCAAAACTTAATG
>JADEWQ010000046.1 GCA_015207585.1 Pleurocapsales cyanobacterium LEGE 06147
CTGTACCTGAAAATCGCGATTTGGGGATAGTTAAATCCCCTCGCCCGAAACGAGCCAAACTACCTCTCGATTTATCTCCTTTTCCCTCTTGACAACTAGCTTTCACGCTTAACTTGTCACTAATACTGCGTTCCATTCAGATTGCGGAGCAGCACTGCCAATTGTTATTGGGCAGAAGCTTTTTAGCCTAATTAAAACTCCCAAACGAAAAGTATGTTTTCAGAATCGGATTTGGTATAAATAGGTTTTGACAATCGGATTTAGTATGAGCCGCCCCACAGTGCTGCAAGCAGCAAAAGCTCGGCGATGTCTGAGATTCTCACGCTCGCTCCTGTTCTAGGTACTGATTTCGACTGGCTTCCCAACCTAGAAGAGCAGCCTTAAGTTCTAGTCCCCAACGATAACCGCCCATCTCACCCGATTCTCGAATCACCCGATGACACGGAATTAGGTATACGACTGGATTATTGCCCAGTGCATTACCTACAGCCCTAGCGGCAGTTGGACGTCCCATTAATTGCGCCAAACCTTGATAGGTGGCGATCCCTCCAAAGGGAATTCTCAAAAGCGCACGCCAAACTTGAATCTGAAAGTTCGTCCCTTTGACGTGGAGAACCAAAGGAGAACTATTAGTAGCAACTGGTTGAAAGATGCGATCGCAAATTTCCCTAGTCCCCTGCCGATCGCGAATGATTTCAGCCTTTGCCCATTCTTTACGGAGATGATGTTCAGCCGTTTTTTCGTCTATCGTATTAAGGAAATGCAGATTACAGATGCCACGCGCTGTCGTTGCAATGAAACAATGACCGAAAGGACTTTCATGAACTCCATACCGAATCTGCAATCCCGCGCCTGCTGTCTTAAACTCGCCAGGTGACATGGCTTCTAGCTTGACAAATAGGTCGTGTAAACGCCCCGGACTTGATAAACCAGTATCTACAGTCAGCTCTAAAATACTTTTGGTTTCAGCGATTTTTGACTTTGCATATTCAACCGTAAGATATTGCAAAAAACGCTTCGGACTAATGCCAGCCCATTTTGTAAACAATCGCTGAAAGTGATACTCGCTGAGATGTACGTACTGAGCGATCGTTTTTAAGTCAGGCTGGTTCAAGTGATTTTGACGCATAAAAGCGATCGCTCGTGTAATGCATTCATAGGTTTCGCCATCATAAGCCGTGGCTTCTATCACGGGTTTCATGCTGTCAGCTTATTCGCACATAAATCACATACCCATCAATGTATCGACAATAGTGGTTCAATGCCACCCGTTTCTTGCTATCCAGGAAATGATCTTACCCGGTCAGCAGCCCAATACGTTGCAGCTAAAAGACGAAAGCCACTACTGCGTTTTGCCGATATCAGATTTTTCTCAAAAATGTCTTAACTAATTAGAATTAACTCAAAATTTCATCCTAATTTCATTTTCATCAGAAAAACTTGAGTTGGAGCAAATTTCTCGAACTCACAACCGAAGAATTTTTTCAAGCATGGGCAACACTGACCTACCTCTACCTCTTTGGCTGTTCTATCGTCTTTCTGGAGCATTTCTAAGTCTAATTCTTTTAACTGCTCCTACTGTAGTTTTAGCTCACGCCGGACATGGGGATGAATTTCAAGGCTCGAACGCCACTGGGGAAACTCTCGATTCTGTTCGAGTTGACGCAGAAACTGTCGAACGTCTGGGGATTACAGTCGAACCCGTTACCAAAAAACAGCTCGATGCGATCATTAAAACCACCGGACAGATTGAAACGCTGCCTAGCAGACAAGTAGAAGTAACTACGCCCGTTGAAGGGGCAAAAGTCGTAGAACTTCTAGTCGAACCGGGAGACAAAGTAGAATCGGGTCAACCCGTCGCTGTCCTTTATAGTCCTCAGTTAGTAGAACTGCGCGTTAACTCTCAGGAAAAAAGGGCAGAAGCAGAGGCAGATTTACAGCAGGCACGGGCAGATTTAGAGCTAGCCCGACAAAATTACGAAAAATTTTCCCAAATAGCCACCGATGAGATAGCGCAAGCACGAAGTCAGCTAGCCTTTGCCCGGGAAAAGTATGAAAAGGACAAGCAGTTAGCCGATTCTGGAGCTTTGCCCCAGCGCGATGCTTTAGAGTCCGAAACTCAGTACAAAGAGGCACAAGCCAACCTTACTAAAGCTTTGAGCCGTAGGGAAGTAATCGATGCCGAAGCCCAACTCAAACGCGCTCGGGCGGCAGTAGAAGTAGCCCAATCGCGCCTGCAACTGAGCGATTCGGTTTATCAAACTCGACTGGCACAACTAGGAACTCGCGCTAATGCTAAGGGATTAGTCACAATAACTGCACCAATTTCTGGTAGAGTCGCTGACAGAGAAGTTACCCTCGGACAGTCATTTCAAGATGCGGGTGGCAAGCTGATGACAATTGTCAACGACAGTCGCGTTTATACTACGGCTAATATTTATGAAAAAGATTTGAATAAAATAAGAATCGGTCAACGAGTTAGCCTGAGATTAGTTTCCGTACCAAATAGCACTTTTAGCGGACAAATTACCATCATTGGTTCTGTCGTACAAGGCGAGACGCAAGTAGTCCCCGTGAAAGCAGAAATCGAAAACTCGGGTGGACTTCTCAAACCGGGGATGTTTGCCGAACTAGAAGTACTAACCGATCGGACGGCTACTCCAATTTTGGCAATTCCCAACTCCGCAGTTGTTGAAGCTAATGGCAAGCAATTAATTTATCTTCAAAATGGTAATGTTTTTCAATCCGTTGAAGTTACATTAGGTCAAACTGCTGGGAATTGGGTTGAAGTCAAAAGCGGTCTATTTGAAGGGGATGCGATCGTTACTCAACGCGCGCCGCAACTTTACGCACAATCTTTGCGAGGGGAAAATCAATCTCCCGCCGAGGAACATCATGTCGAACGCAGTCAAGAAACTACTAGGCAGACAACGGAGACAAAAACAATTAACTTCCCAATTCCTTGGTGGATGGGAGCAACAGGAGGAGCAGCCCTATTTGGGGCAGCTTTCGTGACAGGTGCTTTTTGGTCGAGTCGTCGGACTTCTTCTCGTTTGGGAAGAAGGAGTAATTCAGAGTCCGAAGGGTTCGTTTCTGATATAGAGGACGACCTCGATAATCACAAACAGACAACTCGGTCTGGCGCGATCGCTAGGGCGAAAGATCTCGAAGAACCTCGCTATTAAAAATCTTTATGTTTCATCACCTCGCGCAGCGAGTGCTGCCGCACCGCTTCATGTGAGATTTACCTACATCTTTGGTCATGTTGGTCATGGTTTAATCGCCAGCACACCAAAACTACGATCCATTTCTATAAGATGCGTCTCAATGAACCCAGCGTTTGTAAGCATCTCAGTCAATCCGGTACTCGACTGCCCCGAATAGGGAGTGAAACCCAGTGCAATCCTGCCACCAACTTTCATGACTCGCCGTATTTCCCGTAGCCCAACTAAGGCATCTGACCAGACTTGCATGGAATTAACCGCCAGTGCTTTATCGAAGGTGTTGTCTTCAAACGGCAAGCTCTCTACCGAGCCTTGCCGCAAGTCGACCAATCCAGCCTCAATCGCTTCCCTGTTCCGGGCTGTAGCTTGCTCGACCATTTCCTCAGAATAATCAATGCCTGCGATATATCCCGCTGACGCTAACTTAGCCAGAAGTTGAATGCCTACTCCAGGTCCAAATCCAATTTCCAGTACTTTGTCATTTGCCTGAATGTCGAGCAGGTTGATAACAGAATAGGTAAACTCTCGATTCGTAAACGCTAGGATAATGCCACCCAACCTGCCCAGAATACCCTGAGGACGACCGAACATGTGCATCAAAATGCTATCAACAATGCTCATCGGTACTAATTACCTCCATACTGTGATGCCTTTGATGTCATCTTTCTTATTTATTAGACGGAAGTTGTCTCGATATATATCTTCAACATGGCATGATATCCAGCATGTTTCTAGATATTACCTATGAAAGGGTACCTTGAATGGTCGCTAAATATTACTGCGCGATCTCAGCAGACACAGACTCAAAGAGCGGCAAGCTAGCGTGCTTTGAAAACTAGCTGAGGCGCAAAGCGACTATGGAGTAAAAGTCTTCCCAAAGGGTGACGAAGTCTAGCGGTTAGGTAGCACCCGCTTTGCGCGATCGCCCTATTTCTTTTTAGTAAAAGACAAATTTCATCCTGATTTCATTTTCCTATGGGAAATTAGATGGCGTTGACTGAAACATCTCAAAATGCTCAACTCTATCCTCAAGTGGTCGATCGCCCAACGCTGGCTGGTGGTAATCGGTGCAGTTATCGTTACTGTCTTGGGAGCGTATAATCTCACCCAAATGCCCCTAGATGTCTTTCCTGACTTTGCTCCCCCACAGGTAGAAATTCAAACAGAAGCTCCAGGACTAGCTCCCGAAGAGGTCGAGTCGCTAGTTACTCTGCCAATTGAAAGCGCGGTCAATGGTACGCCGGGAGTGGAAACGGTACGCTCTTCTTCTGCCGTTGGGATTTCTGTGGTCAAAGTCATCTTCAAATGGGGGACAAATGTTTATCAAGCGCGTCAGTTGGTAATGGAGCGATTGCAACAAGTGCAGCAAAAATTACCAGAAGGCGTGGAAAACCCACAAATTTCGCCTATCTCTTCTCCTATCGGTACAGTCATTCAGTACGCCTTCACTGCCCAAACGACTTCACTGATGGAAGTGCGACGCTTAATCGAGCGCGATGTGACTAACCGATTGCTAGCCGTACCGGGGGTTTCTCAAGTTATTGCCTATGGGGGGGACGTGCGCCAGTATCAAGTCTTGGTCGATCCAGCTAAGCTACAAGCTTTTAACGTCACCTTAGAGGAAGTTACGGCAGCAGCGAGAGAAGCTAATGTCAATGCGGCTGGTGGTTTTTTAATTAATCCCGACCAAGAGCTCGTGATTCGCGGTTTGGGACGCATTGAATCAATCGAGCAACTGGCAAATTCAGCAATAACGGCTCGTAACGGCATGCCAATACTGCTTAAAGATATAGCAGAAGTTAGGATTGGAGCAGCATTAAAGCGTGGAGATGGCAGTTTAGACGGTCAACCCGCTATTGTGGTAATGGTTAACAAACAGCCTCAGTACGATACGCCTAGTGTCACCAAAGCGATCGCTAAGGCGATGGAAGAGGTTAAAGCTGGGTTGCCTAAAGACATAGAAGTAATAGAGACTTTTCGTCAAAACAATTTTATCGACGCGGCGATTAAAAACGTTACCAGTTCTCTACGAGACGGAATTATTATCGTTTCGATTATCTTGTTCCTGTTTTTGATGAACTGGCGCACTGCCATTATCACCCTCAGCGCGATTCCTTTATCGGTTCTAATGGGAATGCTGATTTTAGGCTGGTTCGGTCAGGGAATTAACACCATGACTCTAGGCGGTTTAGCGGTGGCGATTGGTTCGGTTGTGGATGACTCGATTGTCGATATGGAAAATGCCTATCGGGGTTTGCGAAAGAATCAGTTAGCAGGAACTCCGGTACATCCTTTTAAAGTGGTTTACGACACATCAGTAGAAGTGCGAGTCAGCGTTATTTTCTCAACAGTCATTATTGCGGTTGTCTTCGCGCCGATTTTTTCGCTGACAGGAGTAGAAGGGCGTATCTTTGCGCCAATGGGGGTTGCTTACCTGGTATCAATTTTTGCTTCTACCCTCGTTGCAATGACGCTATCCCCAGCACTGTGCGCGATTTTGCTAACCAAACAACCCCTGCGATCGGAAGATAGTTGGGTCAGTGCTTTATCGCAACGTCTCTATCGACCTCTGCTTAATTTTGCTACCCGTTTTCCCACAATCATTTTGGCAGTAGCAGTAGCCTCTTTAATAACTGCTTTGATTATTTTACCGAGCTTAGGACGGGTATTTTTACCGGAGTTTCAAGAACCATCATTGGTAAATGCGATGCTCCTTTATCCGGGCAGTTCTTTAGAAGCAACCAATCGAGTCGGATTCGCCATGCAGGATGCTCTCAAAGATGACGAGCGCTTTAAGACAGTGCAGTTACGTGCCGGACGCGCCCCAGGTGATGCCGATGCAGGTGGGGTCAATCTGGGTCATTTAGATGTGGAATTGAGCGAGGAAGGATTGAAAGATAGAGAAGCGAGTGTGGAAAAACTACGAGAAGAGTTTGCTAAGATTCCTGGAGTGGCACCTAACATCGGCGGCTTTATCTCTCACCGCATGGATGAAGTATTGTCTGGGATTAGAAGTGCGATCGCGATCAAAGTTTTCGGTCCTGACTTAGAAGAACTGCGCCGTCTGGGGTCTGAGGTTGAGGCGGCTGTGAGTGACATTCAGGGACTGGTGGATTTACAACTAGAACCCCAAGTTCCCATCAGACAGCTACAAATTCAATTTAACCGAGAAGCAGCCGCTCGCTACGGGTTAACCGTCGGTAATCTTGCTGAGATGGTGGAAACAGCACTCAATGGACGAGTCGTCTCTCAAGTTCTCCAAGAACAGCAACTGTTTGACTTAGTAGTTTGGTTACGGGAAGAAGCGCGCAATAATTTAGACATCCTCCGCAGCTTATTAATAGATACACCTACAGGTCAAAAAATTCCCCTCGCTCAAGTCGCCAACATCGATTACGGAACTGGACCCAACACGATTAATCGAGAAAATGTCTCTCGTTTAATTGTAGTTTCTGCCAATGTTGCGGGTCGAGATTTAGGCTCTGTAGTAAATGAGATTCAAACTAGAGTAAGCCAGTCGTTACAGCTACCTGCCGGTTACTTTATCCAATATGGCGGTCAATTTGAATCGGAACAACGAGCAACTCAGAATTTATTAATCTATGGCGGACTAGCAGTTGTCATTATTGCCGTCTTAATGTACTTCGCCGTTAAGTCTTTCCCCGCCATGCTGATGATTATTATTAATTTGCCTCTGGCACTGGTGGGAGGTATATTTTCTATTGCCATAGGAGGGGGAATAATCTCTGTTGCTTCGCTGGTGGGATTTATTACCCTGTTTGGTGTAGCTACGCGCAATGGTCTGTTGCTGGTAGATAATTACAACAACAAGTTGGCCCGGAGAATGCCTTTACGGCAGGTCATTTTTGAAGGCTCAATGGAGCGTCTCGTTGCTATATTGATGACAGCTTTGACTTCTGCGTTAGGAATGATCCCTCTAGTTCTCGGAACAGGTGCGGGAAAAGAAATTTTGCAACCTTTAGCCGTAGTGGTGCTAGGAGGGTTGTTTACTTCCACAGCGTTAACCTTGTTAGTATTACCTGCTTTGTACGCTAAGTTTGGCAAGTTCTTAATACCCAAACAAAGCATGTCAGTTGTAGAGGATGGCAAGGCAATTTTGGAGGTAATTAAATCCTGAATTGAATTGACTCCAAGCTACTCCGCTGTGAGACGGCGCACTGGGAGGAAACCTCCGGAGACAGCCCCTCGCCTGCTTGGACTTCGTCGAATGAGAGAGGTAAAAATTAAAATTAATTCAAGCTCCGCTGTTTTATCAAATGAGGGAGTTTCCGTCCTCAATGGCGAGTGTTCATTCAGAACAAGATGCCATAGGGCGGGGATACATGGACTCCCTCAAGCTTATCGATTTCCCTCGATGGGGATGAGATCGGCAAAGATTAAATTTTTACTTCGTGTCCATAGCTGTGATTCATGCGAATATACAACTACCAGAGATGTGGCAGCAGCCCAAGAAGTAAGAAATCGAGGTATCACTGCGCTAGGGCATAGCGTAGTTGAAAATGTCTGTGGACTGGATGCGACGGGGAGTATCGGTTACGGTATTCGCTTTTGGCACGGGACGAAGCAGAAATCTATCATCGCGAGATGCTGGAATCCCCTACTTTAAAGACATTGAGCTACGCTCAGTGGCTTAAGTAGGAGAGAATGTCAAAGGGCAAAATCACAACAATGGAGTAGATCTACTTGTAGTAGTATCTCTTGAATTTTCTGGTTGGGATTTGACTGTTGTTTAACCCAAAACTGTTCGACTGCATCGACTAAAGCCAAAGTTTGGAACGGGTATAATGCTTTCAGTTTATTAGCGAGTACTTCACGGTTAACCTTCCATTTCCGATCGAAACTATCGCGCTGGATTGCCTCATGAATCCAGGGCAAAACTGTTTCTATTCGAGCGAGATTGTCTTCAAGATTGTAGCCTTTTAAAGCATCGCAAATTAGTGCGGCTTCACCAATCGAAAAGGAGAGTTCAGAAAGGGAACGCTTTAGCAGGGCATAATAGCGTTTGAGATCTCGTAACGCAATCTTGCTAGCATTGTCTCCCCGCTGAAGCAGAGCACCTTTCAGTTGAGAATCGTGGAGAATTGATGAGTTGCTATTCATGAGCATACTCCTTGTAAACTTATCTTACTTACATATTGCTAAAATTTTTCAACTATCTCTTTGAGCTACCTCAACTTTCAAATAGGAAAACTAAATAAATTAGGGAAAAACAACTTTTGGCTCTGGTTTATGCTCGAGATAGAGATGAGCTGCAGATTTCAAAACTAGTTCAGAGTAAAGAATTTTCTGAATCTCTAAACTGGGCGATCGATTAGCGAGTCTTCGATACGCCGCGATCTCACCTTCGAGACTAAAATCCGTACCAGTTCGGTAATGGTCATAATCATGTACGGCTAGTAGAGCAAATCCGCAAAAGAGGTTAGGATAAATGTCACTACCATAGTTCTCCAATGATACCCAAAGGTGGTTTTGGGTGATGTCGTCAAACATGTCGGTCACAGTGTCATATTCCATGGCATTTGAAGCTTGAACGGCGAATGGAAGTTGCTGAAATTCAGACATCATCCAATTACAAAAGTCTTGTTTAGTTTGTTCGGAAATTTCAGCAGGCTCGCCTTCTAGATAAAGTTTGGCTAGAGTTTCTAGCTTAGAGGTCATTGTATTCCCCTCCTGGAAATTTGTATTTGATTTTCAATTCCAAAAGGTCTGTACTGGTCTGGATTTTTGTTTGACCAAACAGTACAGACATCGTCGTATAGGCAAATCTCAATTGATCGTTCCAAAAAGACTGGTTGCAGACTTTTCTTTCCTTTACAGAGATAATGCAACAGTTTATTTCAGGCTACTATCAAAAGCTGGCGCTACTTTAGGGAAGCCTTTAATTCGATCGCTACACTGCCTCGTAATGCATTAGAGACGGGACAAATTTGTTCAGCTTCCCGAGCGATTTGATTGAATGTTTCAGCATCAACGCCTGATACGTGACCCTGCGTTTCTAAATGAATCTTCGTGATTTTGAACCCTCCATCCTGTGATTCGATCGTACAGATGGCTTTCGTTTCGACCTGTTGGGGTTGGTATCCTTTTTCGTTTAGCGTGAGGGTGAGTGCCATACTGTAGCACGCGGCATGAGCGGCGGCAATCAGTTCTTCTGGATTCGTTCCAGGTTGATTCTCAAACCGAGTGGCAAAGCTATAGGGAGTGCTGCTGAGCACACCACTTGTCGCACTAATTTGACCTTGACCCTCTTTCAATGTGCCATTCCAAACAGCTGATGCGGTACGTTGTAGTACTGTCATAATTCTCTCGCTCCTCAAACTTTATGGAATTGTGCAAAGCAGTTTTATCTTTAGTCTGACAAACAGTCTTGATTTTTTCATTGAGATAGCTCAGTTTCGGCATTGCACAAAATTAAGATAATAGGAAGTGTAAGTTTTCTAGCGATCGCCTATGCAAACCTATTTTCTTCTTTTGAAAAAGTAATCGAGCAGAGAGTATAAACTCTCATTCGACTGGACGGCAGATGTGTTGCATCGTTGGGTGCAATTCCTATCGTGCCATGCTCGATGCTCTTGCCAATTTTGAGCAGGATATGCACCAACGTATCCACAAGGAAAACAATGTGCTGTTTCCCAGGGCGATCGTCCTGGAACAATCAAAAGCCTAGTAGCTCTGATATTGGTTAAGTTCTGCTAGCGCTACACCCATCTGAAGGGCACTGGAGGAAAGACAAGTCTGCAAAGCTACCTGTTAGCATTTCATCAATAAATAATGAATCTTGACCCAGTGAGCGCGATCGCTTTTAGTGTAGGGTTCCTCAAGTTTAGCTCCATTCTTTGGCAACAGAAGTGGTATTATTTCGAGAAATTGATATTAGACTAAGAAGAGCTAGACTGTCTAAACAAACAGGCTAAGCGCTCGAAGTTAGTCTGAGCGTAATCGAGAGGGGACTTCTTGCCAGAATAGAGGAACTGCGATCGCACCAAAAACTAGCTGAAGACCGCCAAAAATGGCAAGAGACAGTCCAAATCCAAAGCGTAGTAGTTCTCCAAATATAAGACTGCCAACACCAAATCCAGTGAATAGGGTAAAAACCTTTAGTCCCATTGTTTGTCCCAAATTATTGTCATCCCCTAAGTCTGTCACTATACCGACAAACAAAGGTTGGGTCAGGTCGTACCCCAAAGATAGAACGAGAACCGCGATCGTCGTTGCAGTTGGGGGAATATCAAAAATCATCACAATCCCAGCTAAGGCAGCCATAATTAACCCTGATGGAATTAGCCAACGCCGTCCCCAACGATCCACAGCTCGACCAATCAGAGAACTCAGCAGTAATCCAGGAATGCCATAGCCGAGAATGGTCAAACCGATGCTCAAGGCATCCATGTTGTAACGTTGCGATAAATACAACCCCAGCCAGGTATATACTCCAGAATGATAAATGCCGTTCCATAAAACATATGCATAGGTTCGTTGTCCTCGAAAACTAGCTAAAATCTGGCTGTATCCACTGAATACCTGGCGAATGTTGGGAAGTTTTTCGAGCTTGGCGGTGTCGAAGAGAGCACCGTAAGGATGGAGCCGCCACAGTACTAAAGCAGCAAGAACCGCCGTACCGACAAACAGCGATCGCCAACCTACAAAAGGTTCAAGAATTGCACCTCCCGCAGAACCAGCTGCCATTCCTCCTTCCATCGCAGCAAATACCAATCCAAGCTTACCGCCTCGCTGATCGAATGGAAATAAATCACCGATTAATGCAAAGGTAAGTGGAATCACGCCGCTGGCTCCAATTCCAGTCGACAGTCGCCAAGTTGCGATTTGTGACGAGGTTTGAGCCGTTGCAGTTAGTGCCGTGCAGATGACAAAAATGGCCAGCGAAATACGAATGATCGATCATCGTCCAAATCGATCTGATAACACTCCATAGAACAATGCCATCAATGCATAAGACAGCATATAAGCTGGAACGATAAATCCGATTTCCTGAACGGGAACGTTAAACACTTCGGCTAAGCGCGGAATCAACGGAGCTATCATGTAACCCTGAAGAAAAATTAGACCCGCCGCAATCGAAAGTAAAGTAAACAGGCGTTTATGCTGCTTTAAGCGAATCGTGCGATCGGCTGCTTCAGCGTGACGTAGATGCTCAAAATGTTCTTTGGGATTTGGCATGGAATTTTGGATATTTCAACTCACTTTACATTCTGCAGATTTGGCTCTAAAACTTGAGCAACTCGGCTTAAATAATCAACCCTATAAATCGGCAGAGCAATGAGTCAACAAAAGTCAAGATTATATGACAATTATGTTAACACCCATGGTTTTCCTATCAAAATTGTTATGGATCGGAAATCAAAATCTGCGATATCAGCAAAACTTATAGCAATTCAATCAATTGCGAGCGTCAGGTTCAGGCTAATCCTTTCTGTCTCTGCTTGAGCCAAATCGCTGACAGTCAAGGGCTAATCAAACTAAACTAACCACATCACAACATCTTTAATGTAGTACATTAGTATTAAACAAAATCCTCAATCATTAAATCTCTCTAGCAATAGCTTTTTAGATAGGGGTACATTTCCTAAGAAATTCTCTTGGAAACTGCACCAAAATTGTCTTTTAACCTTTTGTGTTAGAATTTTTGAAGATTTTGTCCTAAAAAAGCAAAAAACACGCTCTACGCTATTTTTGGAGAAATTGCATGACTAGCAGCTACAGTGCCGATCAAATTCAGGTTCTCGAAGGTCTTGAGCCAGTACGAAAACGCCCGGGCATGTACATTGGTTCAACCGGTCCTAGAGGACTCCATCATTTAGTATACGAGGTCGTGGATAATTCCATCGACGAAGCCTTAGCCGGTTACTGTACGCATATAGAAATCGATCTTAATCCTGACGGTTCTGTTACTGTGACTGATGATGGAAGGGGTATACCGATAGATACCCATCCTACTACAGGCAAATCTGCATTGGAAACAGTCATGACGGTATTGCACGCTGGCGGCAAATTTGGTGGAGGCGGCTATAAGGTTTCGGGTGGATTGCACGGGGTTGGTGTTTCGGTAGTTAATGCTTTATCCGAGTGGGTTGAAGTTACCGTTTGGCGAGACAAGGAAGTTCATACCCAACGCTACGAACGAGGTATTCCAGTTACAGATTTACGAACTCAACCTAACAAACAGGAACCAGAACGTACTGGCACATCAATAAGTTTTTTACCAGATACCAAAATATTTACTACTGGAATTGAGTTTGAATACAATGTTCTCGCCGGAAGATTACGAGAATTAGCTTATCTTAATGCTGGAGTCAAAATTACTTTTACTGATTCTCGGGAAGCAGAACTCCGTCAAGAAACTTATTGCTATGAAGGTGGGATTAAAGAATATGTCGCTTACATGACGCGGGAAAAAGAACCACTGCATCAAGATATTATCTATGTAGAGGGAGAAAAAAACGGGGTTACGATTGAAGTTGCCTTGCAATGGTGCGTGGATGCTTATAGTGATAACTTACTAGGTTTTGCTAATAACATTCGTACTATTGATGGGGGCACTCACCTCGAAGGATTAAAGGCAGTCCTAACACGAACGATTAATAATGTTGCTCGCAAACGCAATAAGCTAAAAGACAACGAACCTAACCTCGCTGGTGAAAATGTCCGCGAAGGTTTAACAGGGGTAATTTCTGTTAAAGTTCCCGAACCGGAATTTGAAGGACAAACGAAAACCAAACTGGGTAATACAGAAGTCAGAGGTATTGTTGATTCTCTAGTGGGCGAAGTTCTTAATGAATACCTAGAATTTAATCTCCAAGTTGCTGATACAATTATTGAAAAAGCTGTCCAAGCCTTTAAAGCCGCAGAAGCAGCCCGTCACGCCCGCGAATTAGTCCGCCGCAAGTCTGTTTTAGAATCATCTCCTTTACCGGGCAAGTTAGCCGATTGCAGTTCGAGAGACCCCGCAGAATCAGAAATTTTCATCGTAGAAGGGGATTCGGCTGGAGGTTCAGCAAAACAAGGAAGAGATAGGCAATTTCAGGCGATTTTGCCCCTGAGAGGTAAAATTCTCAACATTGAGAAAACTGATGATGCCAAAATATACAAAAATAACGAAATCCAGTCCCTAATTACTGCTTTGGGATTGGGCATTAAGGGAGAAGAATTCGATCCCTCTCAGTTACGCTATCACCGTATAGTAATCATGACTGATGCTGATGTGGATGGAGCGCACATTCGTACCTTGTTATTAACCTTTTTCTACCGCTATCAACGGGAATTAGTAGATCGAGGTTATGTTTATATCGCTTGTCCTCCTTTATATAAGGTAGAAAGGGGACGCAGCCATTACTATTGTTATAGCGATCGCGAATTACAACAAATTCTTAGGGAGTTTCCCACCAATGCTAATTATACGATTCAACGATTTAAAGGTTTGGGGGAAATGATGCCGACTCAACTCTGGGAAACTACTATGAACCCCGAAACCCGTAGCATGAAACGAGTAGAAATAGAAGATGCAGCCGAAGCCGATCGCATCTTTACTGTTTTGATGGGCGATCGCGTCGCTCCCAGAAGAGAATTTATTGAAGCTTACGGACCTAAGTTAAATCTAGCCGAACTAGATATTTAACTTGTGTCGTTTTACTCATAAGTTGAAATATTAAGTAAGGCGGTGGGAATAAATCAAACTATGTTACGAAACATAAATACGCTTGAAACCCTCACCAATGACAAAGGACAAAAGACAAATAACAACCTTCGCTAGTTAGCTTTATTTGTGCCGACCTACTTAGATAATCATAGAGTATCTCCTAATTATACGAGATGCTCTGTGATTTTTTTTTTGCAGCAACGCAAAAATCGTAAATACAAACAGACTACTGGTAATTTCAGCAGTTGCAAGATGAGAACGAGTTTCTGGTACGACTCGTAACTCCAAAAGGATTTTATGTACTGGTTAGAGTTCGATCCAGAAGTTTTGTCATATGATACATCAGCCATTCCATTGGAATATTACAGCAATGGCAAACAGAAACTCTACGTTCCTGATTTTTAAGTCATCCGCCACCAAAAGAAACAAATTATTGCAGATAAGAATAAACATAAGTAAATAAAACGCCTGTTCTTTTAAACTTCCTTCATAATTACGCGATTTCCCGAATTTACGTTCTTAGGAATGAGTAGTTATATTCGGGAATACACGGCTATTACCCGAAAGGCGATCGCCTAAGCAGAAGGAAGTACATTATGCCGTTCGAGCAGGAATTAGACATTTATTTGAGATCTCGTTTTACCTTGATGATCTTGGTAACGCCAGAGGAAGAAAGGGCTTTACAAAGTGTTAAAGTGGTTTGCGATCGCGCCCAGCGTCCCTGTCTGAGTTGGGATGTTGTCGATGGGTTTCAGGCTTTAACTAATTGGCTAGGTTCGATTCCTGTTGCCCGCGATCCCCTTACTGCCCTAGAACAGGTAGATAAAGCCGACGGGGATGGCTTATTTATCCTCAAAGATTTTCACGACTGTTGGAGCAATTCTCAAGTTAAACGCAAACTCCGCAGCCTCGCCCAAAAACTGAAGTTGAATAAAAAGTCGATTTTAGTAACTGCCCCTTCGGCTAAGATTCCCGTGGAGTTAAAAGATGAAGCGGTAATAGTCGAATTTCCCTTACCCCAAACGGGGGAATTAGAAGCAGTGCTGCAAAGATTGACCCAAACCCCAGGAGTCAAAGTTAATCTGACGCGCTTGGGTAGAGAAAAATTGGTACAGGCAGCATTGGGATTGACCGCAGCCCAGGCACAACGGGTATTTGCTAAAGCAATTGTCAGTGATGGGGTATTAGATGACCGCGATATTAATTTAGTTACGGAAGAAAAGAAACAAATTATTCGCGAGAGTCAGGCGTTGGAGTTTTTTGCCGTCCACGAAACACCAGGGGATGTGGGCGGTTTGGGAGTATTAAAGCAATGGTTGCGGATGCGGGAGCGGGCTTTTTCTCAAGAAGCCCGTAACTATGGGTTGCCCGCGCCCAAGGGTATTGCTTTGATCGGTATTCCTGGTACGGGTAAAAGTCTCACTGCCAAGATGATTGGGGGTTTATGGCAGCTACCCTTATTGCGGTTGGATGTAGGTTCGTTGTTTGGTTCTTTAGTAGGGGAATCGGAAGAGAGAACCCAGCGAGCGTTACAGCTAGCGGAAACTGTAGCTCCCTGTATCCTTTGGATCGACGAGATGGAGAAGGCGTTTGCTTTTGGTGGTAATGATGGGGGTGTGAGCAAGCGGGTATTTGGGACGATTCTTACCTGGATGCAGGAGAAGACAGCACCCTGTTTTGTAGTAGCTACCGCTAACGATATTTCTAGTTTGCCCCCAGAGTTACTGCGTAAGGGACGCTTTGACGAAATTTTCTTCCTCGATTTACCCACCGCAGCAGAGCGACAGGAGATTTTCTCGGTGCATTTACGCAAGCGTCAACGGATGCCCCAAGATTTCGAGATTGCCCAGTTAGCTAGGCAGTCGGCGGGTTATGTGGGGGCGGAGATCGAGCAGGCGATTATCGATGCGATGTATGTGGGTTTTAATGCCAATCGGGAGTTTACTACGGTTGATATTGCCGCAGCCCTCAAGCGCCAAGTACCTCTATCGGTTTCTTCTCAGGAGACGATTGAAGCGTTGCGTAATTGGTTGCGGGAAGGAAGGGCGCAGTCGGCTTCTTTCCAAGAGATTCGGGAAGCGGAACAGCAGTTTGTCCCCTTGCAGTTGGAGATTGGGAGGTAAAGGCGATGGGCGATTTTTAAAGTTAAAGTCCCCCTGCCTCCCTTTTTAAGGGAGGTGCCGAAGGCGGAGGGATTGGGGATTTAGGGGGATCTCTAGCAACAGCATTTGTTGGGAGATCCCCCCTAGCCCCCCTTAGAAAGGGGGGAATAAGCCAAAGAAATTGAAAGGACTGGACTCAATGTACCCAGAACAGTTAAAAAGTTACGAATCCAGGTTATACGAACCCCTCCCCATACCCATTATTGGTAAATGCCTACAGCGCAAAGCAGCCATGGCATTAGCCCAAGATGGTTCGCCCGATGCGGTGAGAGTGTTGGCGCAAGGGGTGACTCGTCTTGAGGATGAGGAAATCCTAGCAATTGTGGTGGAGGCACTGAGTCAGCTTAAGAAGCAACTTTGTATCGATGCTGTTTGTAAGGTTTGGGCAACTACGCGCCATCAGAAGTTAACTAATTTGCTGGTTAAGCAAGGTTGGGTTGCTTCTGCGCCAGTTGAAGTTAAGGTATTGACTGCTTTGAAGACGGGACAGTTACGAGTAGTAACTGGGGGTGGAAAAGAAATAGTCGAGCCGTTGCTCGAGGCATTTAAAGATAGAGATTCTGAGATTGCCAGTCGAGCGAGTCAATGCGCGATCGCGCTTACTAATCCCGATGCTATAGATTATTTCTGTCAACAGTGGGCAACTACTAGGAATAAGCTATTAGAGCAAGTGTTATCTCAGGGTAAGTA
Organism: Pleurocapsales cyanobacterium LEGE 06147; assembly: GCA_015207585.1. Lineage (GTDB taxonomy): Bacteria > Cyanobacteriota > Cyanobacteriia > Cyanobacteriales > Xenococcaceae > LEGE-06147. Next base: position 16,752 of record JADEWQ010000046.1, read on the forward strand.
TGTAGCAAGACAACCAATTGAGGTAAGGGTTTTGACTGCGTTGAAGTTAGATCGCTCAGAAATTATTACCAATGGTCGTCAAGAAGTAGTCAAGCCATTACTGGAAGCGTTGAAAGATAAAGATTCTGAGATTGCCAGTCGAGCGAGTCAATGTGCGAGCCTATTTGAGAAGCCCGAATATCAAGAGTTTCTTTGTCGTTTAGTGATAGAACAAGACCATCCGATAGCCCGTCAGATTACCATTAAAGCCAAATGTGCTCCTCGCGAGCCAAGTCAAAGAGCATTTTTTATTTCCTAACCGAACAATGGGACGAGTACGAAAATTTAGATTTTGAACATACTTTTTTACAAACAGCTTTTGAACATGGTAGCGAGCAGCTACGCCAAAGAATAAGAGAACAGATCAGGAAAGCTGGTCGTGCTGAGTTGCTGAAAGTTCTTGCTGGTGGAAACCACAAGAAGCGATTGGGAGCAATGACCGATGCTGAATGGGAGACAACACTGGCAGTTCTCAATAGCACTCAGCAATGGGAGGAAATGTGGCGGTTGGCACAAAAAGCTCCTGCTATTTGGAGTAAGCAGTTATTGCAACAGTTAAAGCAAGCAGCATGGTTGCCAAAAGAGGAACAGGAACGAGTGGGTTTTGAAAGGTTAAAGCAGCTTGCCCAAAAGTGTTTAGAAAAGATACCGCCAATCGGAGGGTTAACGAGTTGTCAGGCTACTCTCACCGGACATACCGATTTGGTCGGGGGCGTAATCTTTAGCCCCGACGGACGACTGCTGGCTAGCTGTAGTGCGGACACAACCATCAGGCTGTGGCAAATGCCCGACGGCAAACCCCTCGCCACTCTCACCGGACACACCGATTCGGTCGGGGGCGTAACCTTTAGCCCCGACGGACGACTGCTGGCTAGCTCTAGTGAGGACACAACCATCAGGCTGTGGATGCTTAGGCTGTGGAAATTAGATTTACCTCGGTTAAACGGTCTACCTATCGGACAGTTAAGTCAGCAGGATAGAGAATTTATCCAAAAAGTATTATTGAATGAAGAGCTTACTGAAGAAGAACAACACTGGCTGGAATTCATGCAGGAATTGAGCAATTGGCATCGGCGATTCGATGTGGAAGTGGAAGATGCACCTCGATTAGTCAGTACTGGCGAGTTTGATATTGAAATTGAGGGGTAAATACTATTACCTCTCAGCCTTTTTTGTTTTTTTAGTCAATTTATGGAGAATTTAAAATGGATTGGAAAAAAATTTTTAATCATCATAAATCAGAAATAGATAGTTTTCAAAAACTACATTCAAGGTATAAATTTACTTTAAAACAAACCAATCAAACGATTAAAGTCAATATTTGGGAAAATTCTGATGGTACATTTACTGGTTTAACTAATTACTCAATAAAAAACACAAATCAGCTTTCTCACTACAGAGATTATTCTTCTTATCATACTCCTGACGAAGCCCTAGAAAAAGCAATTTCTGGAATTACAATGTATTACCAACCACCCTACGATCAAATAGATTTTAAATTAGAAGAAGAATATTAATAATGTAAATTGATTGTAGAGATTTTCAAAACCAATGAAAGCCTAGCTAAAAAGTCTATTTAGATAATATTTGATAACCATGAACCAAAAATATTTTTTTCGTATTCATCGTAAACCTTTAAATTCAAACCTTGATTTATACAATCTTTATTCTCGATTATTGGATTATATAGAACTAAGAAAATTAAACCATTGCATAAAAAAATTAGAACCGTTAGAAGATCATATAAATGTAAATACAAAAGATAATTATATAGAAATTAGTCCCGATTTAGGAATAGCTCTTGGACTCTCACCCAAAAACCTTCCAGAATGGCTATCTTTCTATAAAAAGCTTTAGAAATCTAATTTTGAATAGAGTATCGAAAATAAATAATTATCTTGGTATAGTCTAAATGTTAAGTTTACTAAAAAAATTGTTTGGACATTCTCTAATTGTTCAACCACAAACAGACGAAAAATTACTAACTATAGAACAACAAACACAAACATTGCGCCTAGAACTAACCGAACGCGACCAATTAATCGACAAGCTCAAACAACAACTAGAACAGCAACGCACCAGCGAAAGCAACAATATTGCTACCGCCATCCACAACCAAATCGAACAACTACTAACTGATACTGCTGCTCCCGTCACCCAACTACTCACCCAGGCACATCTGGTCGAACAAGGCAAACCCGTACAAGCCAAAGACGTGCTGCTAGTAGCCAAACGCCTCATCCGCACCTTGGAAGACAACGGTTTAACCCTTACAGGCAAAGTAGGCGAAACCGTTCCCTTCGACTCCAACCTCCACGAACCCTTGAGTACCAGTACTACCATTACCCCAGACACAGATGTAGTAGTGAGATTTGCAGGTGTTGCTTATCAGGACAAGGTGATTCGTAAGGCGGGAGTAGAGGTTTGATCCCCCCTAACCCCCCTTAATAAGGGGGGAATAATTAAGTCCCCCTTTGTAAGGGGGATTTAGGGGGATCTTCACAGTGTAAAACTCTTCAAATAATTATGGGCGATCGCGATTGTAACAACTTTCATCTTCCCTATAATCCTGACTTAATAGCCAAAGCTAGGGAGTTACGGAAGAATATGACTCCAGCCGAGAAAAAACTCTGGTATGACTATTTGAGAACTTTTAGGTTTAGAGTTTTAAGACAGCGAGCGATCGCCTTTTTTATTGTAGATTTTTATTGCGCTGCTTTGAAGTTGGTAATTGAGGTTGATGGAGATGTTCATTTTACCGAGGCGGGAAAAGCTTACGATGCAGAAAGAACTCGCATTCTGGAAGGTTATGGTTTAAAAGTGATTCGGTTTACCAATGATGAAGTGTTACATAATTTTGATGCCGTTTGCGATCTGATTGAAAGAGAGATCCCCCTAAATCCCCCTTTGTAAGGGGGACTTTGATTTATTCCCCCCTTGCTAAGGGTGCTGCCGCACCGCTCCGCGCCTATGGGGCGAGATCGCATTCGATAAAATAATCATAGGATTCTGTATCCAACTCGAAATTTAATAAATTCTGCAAATAATTCATCTGTTCGGCGGATTCTACTAAATAGCAATCATACATCGGATTTTCTGAATCAATCCCAAACAGTTTTTGTAGATGCTCTAAATTAACATTAGAAATAACTTTTTCTCCCACCAACTCATCCTCTTCTTTTTCAAACCAACGAAATACCCGATCTATTTTAGGTTTTGATATCTCCTGAGTCTGGTCTAAAACCGTATTATCGTGTTTTTTATTTGGTAATTTAGGATTAATTAAAAATTCAGAATTCATTTACGCGAAATCTTAGCTTCATTTGCCACTGTTTGCATCGCCCCAGTCGCATCCACTACATTTTTCAAAGCTAATAAAAAAGCTGACTTGTTCCCGTCAACAAGAGTTTCATCAAATGCTGCTTTTAAATATTGTGCTGCGTATTCAGGATTAGCTAGTCGCTTAAGTAAATCGGTTTGATAATCTTTAGTAGGCATTATCGATCAGTTCTCAATTACAGTAGTTATACCTGCTGACCGAGACTCTGGCTTAGGTTTGACAGAAATTTCTACATCACTACCTAAAGCGTTTAAAAATCGAAACAACCTTTCCGTTGAGAAACCTGTTAATCTACCTCTAATCAAAGCAGATACTTTGGGCTGATCTATTCCCAATATTTCTGCTGCTTCCATTTGAGTTAGATTTCTTGCTTCAATAATTTCGCCGATTTTACTAGCTAATTCAGCTTTAACTAGCATCTCGTCTGAATTAGGTAATTCCAAGTCGGCAAAAACATTACCACTACTTACTTGAACCTTGATTTCTTCAGTCATTAATTTTCTTCTTTTGATTTGCTTTCAAAATAATTCTCTTGATATTAAAGAACTTCCGATCCAAACAACTGGCTTCTTGGTGCGCGTTCCCTTGCGTCTTTCGCCGACGCACCGCTTTTGTGATTGGTTAATACTCATTACTATAGTATGCTTTTTTTGGCATAAAATTTCAAGTTACTTTTACTAAATTCCTGGGAACTCTAAAACAGAAGGCTTGTTAATAAAGTGAACTATGCCAGGAAGACTAGCCATTGATTTCGGGACATCCAATACCGTAGTTGCCCTTTGGGACGAAATTCAACAGACGGGTATACCCTTTCATCTACCCGATTACGGTTATTTCTATCAACACGATCACGAAAAAATCTCTGTCATTCCTTCCCAAATTCACTACGCCAGCGACAAAAGAAGATGGCTGGGCTATCAAGTCGAACAGCAAAATCTTACCAAAAGCGATCGCACTTTTCGTTGGATGAAACGCTACATCTCCAACCGCAGTCCCGTACAGAGAAAGCTGGATGGCAAGCAAATTTCTCACTTCGATGCTGGAAAAGATTTCCTCTCCACCGTCTTACTCTTTGCCGCCACCGAACTCAATCTAGGGGATGAAGAAGTAGCCTTTACCGTCCCCGTCGAAGCCTTCGAGCATTACGAAAACTGGCTGGCAGATGTGGCAGAAGCTGCTGGCATTAGACGTTTCCGCTTAATCGACGAACCCTCTGCTGCTGCTTTGGGTTATGGGGCGCATATCCAACCAGGAGATGTCTATCTCATCTTTGACTTTGGTGGGGGAACCTTAGATGTAGCCGTAGTACTGATTGAAGAATCCGACCAATCCCAAGTAGGTCGCCGCTGTCGGGTGTTGGGTAAAGCTGGTTTGGATCTTGGCGGTGCTACTCTAGATCAGTGGCTGTTTCAAGACGTACTCAAACAAACCGGACGGAATGACCTCGATGAAGAAGTGCGCCAACTGAGTCGTTCCTTACTAGTAGAATGCGAACGAGCTAAGGTCAGATTATCTACCCACGAACGGGCTGATGTCACGGTAATGAATCCCAATACAGGGGCAGTCTTATCGGCAGAGTTTAGCCGCAGCAAGTTTCAAGATTTACTCGATGACAACGAAGCTTTTACCCAAATCGACCAAACCATCCGTCGCGCCCTCAATTCCGCTCGCGAACGAGGCTATCAGGAAGATGATATTAAAGCAGTATTGCTAGTGGGTGGCAGCAGTCAAATTCCCGCTATTCAAAGCACGGTACGACGTATTTTTGGCAAAGAAAGAGTAATGCTCAACCGTCCCCTCGATGCGGTAGCCAGAGGCGCAGCAGCTTTTGTAGCGGGAGTTGATTTTTACGACCACATCCAACACGATTACGCCATTCGCTTTCTCAACCGCCAAAAAGGAGAATACGATTATCGAATATTAGTCAAACGGGGTACTCCCTATCCCACAGCCGATTCCCTAGCACGACTAACAGTAAAAGCTTCTTATGACGGTCAAACCCAGTTAGGTTTAGCCATCTTTGAAATGGGGGAAAGCAGACAGCGCAATAATAGCGCACCCATGGAATTAGTTTTTGACCCCTCTGGCGCAGCAAGACTTTCAGCCGTTACTCCAGAGGAAGACGATAACCGCGCCCACTTCTGGATGAATGAAAGCAGTCCCACTTTTCTTCATGCTAATCCTCCAGCATCTCAAGGAGAATCCCGATTTCAGGTCGAGTTTTCCATTGACGGTAACAAACGATTACTGATGACTTCCCGCGACTTAAAAACTCAGAAAATCACTCACCGCGACTATCCAGTCGTCAAATTAACTTAGAATTCATTTTGCCCTATTACTTACTTATTACCTATTACTTATTACTTCTTCCCCCATGTCCCACTTTACTAGCATCAAAACCCAAATAGTTGAAAAACAATATCTCAAACAAGCATTGTCGGATCTCGGTCATGTTTACCAAGAAGGTAATGTCCAAATTCGCGGCTATCAAGGTATTCAAACTCCTGTAGCCATCAAAATCCTTACCAAAAATTCGGGCTATGACATTGGCTTTCGCCAGTCGGGTAATGCCTACGAAATCGTCGCCGACTGGTGGGGAATTAAAGATATTAAGCAAGAGCAATTTCTGCAACAAGTTTCTCAACGTTACGCCTACCATGCAGCCAAAGCCAAATTAGAAGAACAAGGTTTTTCTCTTGTCAGCGAAGAAAACCAAGAGGGAGAGCGAATTCATTTAGTGCTGAGACGTACAGTTTAGTCAAGGATAATTAACGATGGAACTTCAAGAAATCGACGTATTTATCGAAAAAGACGGACAGGTAAAGATTGAGATACGAGGAGTCAAAGGAATGTCCTGTCTGGATTTGACCAAAGATTTAGAAGCGGTTTTGGGCGATCGAATTGCAGCACGCGAGATGACCCCCGAGGCTGATGAGGTAGGACAAGAGCAGGTTCAACAACAGCAATGGCAATGGGGATGAATGAGAAATTATGTTTTATTTGGCGATCGCCTGATGTTCGGGAAAATGTTTGGCTAGTCGATCTTTGACATCTTTTTAAAATGACGGACATAAAGATCGCGAATCTCGTCTTTGGTGTAATCGGTTAGTAGCGCGCTCTTGACACTCTCACGGCTTCGCTTAATACTAGAAAATTTAATGAGCGATCGTTATGCTTATTCCAATTATTTGAAAATAGCTTCCTTCTCACTGTTGTTAGACTCTTCATCGTTCAATTCTGCAATTCCGGTGAGAACAACAGTCGGTCGATCGGGAAATTCTGCAATTAGTTTAAGTTCTCCTCCCATAGCATTTACATAGCTGCGAAGAGTAGAAAGAAGTAAATCGCTGCGTTTTTCCAGCCTAGAAACGCTATCTTGACGAATTTTAAGTGATTCTGCCATGCGTTCTTGAGTAAGTTTTCTTGCTTTTCTTAAATCTTGAAGGGTCATATATTCGGCAATAAGTTCTTGCGATCGCGCTTCAATTTTATTTTGACGTTCCTGTGGAAGTTTTTTGATTATTTCATTTAGCTTTTTTGCCATAACCTTATTTTTCTTTCTTTTTCAACCGATCGAGATGTGAATCAAATCTTTCGTCTGCTTTGTTAATAAGTTCCTTGTAAAAACGTTTTTGTTTTATCCCTGCTTTATTTCCTGCCACTAACAAAATTGCTTGGCGTTCTGGATCGAAAGCAAATGCTACTCGCCAGACTCCATCAGCAACTTCAAAACGAAGCTCTTTCATGTTGGCATGACGAGAACCATTGAGCGTATCGGCATGAGGTCTACGAAGATTAAAACCAAAGCGTTCGAGCAGTTTTGTATAAGCTAGTAGCTCATCCTGAACTTCTTCAGGTAGTTCGTAAAACTCTGGTTCAAATTCATCGTGCAATAAAACTTGCCATTCCATACCCTTATTATGGACTAAAAACCATATGGATTCAAACCCATATTTAATGGAAATCAAAATCTAGGGAGAAATTTTCAAACTTTTAATAAAAATTTAATTTTTTGATAGGGTCAAATTTGAAGTAGTAGAAGCAAACACAGAAAAAGGATTAGGTTTCGATCATTGCCGAAAATGCTCGACTCAGAAGGAATTAAAAAGCAATTCTCCTAGCAATCGAGCAAGGATTTTTTACACGAAGATCTTTTATTTGTATAGATTTTTACAAGAAAACTTTACAAACTTCCTAACTTTAGTAAGAAGCTATTCATAAAATTGTTTGGCACAATTTTTATATCTAAAGTCGAAGCTATAGCTAGCTTAATTAGCTAAATTACTTTCTTACTGTAGAGAGATTTATTTTGAATTTGTCAATACTAATATAAAGTTAATCGCCTCAATATTTCTTTGGCAAAACTTTACTAAACCCCGTCTACTTTGAAAACAGTAGTTTGTCAGGAACGGAAAACAGACAATTTTGAACGAGCGAACTTTGTACGAGCAAACAACCATTTGCCCCTACTAAAAACTCCAGTTCTCCATGTGGACGAAGTTTAATTCTTGTCCTCTATATTTTGATTGAAAACAAAAAAAAACAATGCTTCAAAATTCGATCATGATACTAAACTTATACAATTTACCCAATTTTTGGCTGGCTAAAGTTCCAGTTGCTCAACCGATAACTCCGCCAGCAACCACAGCAGATGCCTTTTCGGGAACTCAATTTTTTGTTGCCCTGATTGCCGGAATACTGATGGCATTTGCTTTTCAATTTTTATTAACCAACTGTTAGCCTCGCCGCAGGTATTGCAAGCGGAGAAAATCCTTTAGAGGCTGAAGCAGCCGACAGTTGGAGTGGCAAAGTTCAAGAAATTGAATCTAAGGTAGGAATTTGGGCTTTAATAACTGTCAATATTGCTCTATTTGGTGCTTGTTTTTTGGCAGTAAAACTGACCTTAATTAATAGCGTAACTTTAGGAGCAATTACCGGCGTTGTAATTTGGTCGGCATTCTTTGTAGTACTACTTTGGCTTAGTTCTAGAACCATTAATTCTCTAGTCGGTTCTGTTGTCGATACAGCAACTTCTGGTATTCAAGGAATTATGGGTATCGCCACTACTGCTCTTGGTGGAAGAGCGGTTAATGCTCAAGTAGTGAATACTGTCGAGGAATCTGTTGCTGCGGTAAGGCGAGAGTTGAGTTCGGTAGTAGAGCCAACTGCAATTCGAGATCGATTACAGGATTATCTCAACCAGTTACAAATACCCCAATTAAATCTACAAGAAATTGGCAAAGATTTTGAAAATTTGCTGAAAAGTTCGGATTTAAAATCGATTGCCAATAGCGATCTGTTAAAAAATATAGATCGCCAATCGTTTATAGATTTAGTAAGCACTCGGACAGACTTATCCGAACAAGAAATAGAGAGAATTGCCGATTCCCTCGAAAATGCTTGGCAAAAAGTTGTCAATCGACAGCAAACAACTCCTTTAGCTTTAGAAGGATTGCAAAAAGTTCTTAGTACCCTTCCAGCAGGAGGAGGAAGTCAGCAAGGATCTGCTTTGGGACAGCAAGCGATCGGGTTTGGAATAAATGCCTTACTCAGCACAGTTCTCAACCGTATAGACTTCTCAGAAATAAATGGAGATGGAGAAGGAATTGGCGATCGCCTGAAAAAACTTACGGAGGAAGTAACGGATCGAGCCAAACAGCTCGCACGGCAGACACCCCAGAATACAATTAAAGCTGATGTACAAGACTACCTGCTTTCTTCTAAGACTTGGCATTTAAACCGAGAAACGATTAAAAAAGAATTTCGAGAAGTTATCTACGATCCAGAAGCGAATCCGGGTTTAGTTCGCCGTCAATTAGAGCAACTCAATCGAGACTTTTTTGTGGAAATCTTAAATCAACGAGATGAGTTTAGCTCTGATAAAATTAACGAGATTGCCGAGCAGCTTGAGGGAATTCGTCAGGAAGTTCTCGAACAGGTTCGCTCTGCCGAACCAGAACAACAGTCAAACAAGCTTCGCAGCGAAATTGAAAATTATCTCCGTTCTACCGGAAAAGAAGAATTGAACCCTGAAGGGATTGAGAAAGATTTTAAAGAAGTTTTGGAAGATCCGGAAGCAGGATTCGAGCAGTTACAAGATCGCCTTTCCCAATTCGATCGCGATACTTTGACACAAATGCTGGCTCAAGCACGTCAGGACTTGAGTGAAGAAGAAGCTAATAATATTGTCGATCGCTTAGAAAGCGTGCGAGATCGCGTCCTTGGGGAAGCGAGAGAGGTACGAGAAAGAGCCAAATTCCAAGCTGAAGAATTCGCCAATAAAGTCGAGTCCTATCTGCGGGATACGAACAAAGAAGAACTCAACCCCGAAGGTATTAAAGAGGATCTGCAAAAGCTTTTTGATGAACCCCAACAAGGTGTAAAAGCGATCGCGCATCGCCTCTCTCAATTTGACCGCGATACGCTGGTGAAACTGCTATCACAACGAGGAGACTTGAGCGAAGATGAGGTTAATCGGTTCGTCGATCGCTTCTTACAAGTGCGAGACAATATTCTGAAGGCTCCCCAAAAATTAGCCGGTAAGGCAAAGGATGAGTACGAGCGAGTTACTAACAAGATTGGCGATTACTTGCGGAACACAAATTTGGATGAATTGAATCCTGAAGGAATTAAGCAAGATTTAAACCAACTGTTTGACGAACCCGAACAAGGGATTAAAAATCTGCGAGATCGCCTCTCTCAAGTAGACCGAGAAACTTTAGTAAAACTACTCAGTCAACGAGAAGACTTGAGTGAAGAACGAGTCAATCAAATTGTCGATAACGTCCAAGACGCGATCGCTAGTATTGCTAAAGCACCTCGACGCTTGGCGAATCGGACGACAAAGCAGGTACAGAGTTGGGAAAGTCAACTTGAAGACTATCTGCGCAATACCGATAAGGAAGAACTGAACCCAGAAGGAATTAAACGGGATCTGCAATTGTTAGTGCGAGAACCAGGTTCTGGATGGAAACAGATGCGCGATCGCCTCTCCCAGTTTGACCGCGATACCATTGTTTCTCTTCTATCCCAACGGGAAGATATTTCCGAAGAAGAAGCCGAGCAAATCGTCAACCAGATTGAATCCGTTCGCGATAGCTTGCTTCAACAAGCACAAAAGGTTCAAGACAAAGCGCAATCGATAGTAGATAGCACTTTTGACAAAATCCGCAATTACCTCAACTCAATGGAGCGTCCAGAGCTAAACTATGAAGGTATTAAGCGGGACTTACAAAAATTATTTGAAGACCCAGACGCAGGATTAGAGGCATTGCGCGATCGCCTCTCCCAGTTCGACCGCGATACCTTAGTAGCGTTGCTCAGTTCAAACCCTGCAGTATCGGAAGCAGACGCTAATCGACTGATCGATAATATCGAACAAGTGCGCGATAGTGTCCTCAACCGTGCCGAACGTCTTCAACAAGAAGCTCAAAAACGAGTTGACCAGATTAAGCAAAACGCTAAAAAACAGATCGAACAAACCCGCAAAGCTGCAGCTACCGCTGCTTGGTGGCTCTTTGGCACGGCTTTGACTTCGGCTGGTATGGCTGCGTTTGCTGGCATAATAGCGGTACGAGGTCTAACTTTATTTAGTTAATTTGTTAAGCAATTAAACGTTTTGGGGCGATATTACTCGCCCCAATTTTATTGTTTTTGAAGATATAATTCGAGATTTCTTGTCGAAAGTGTGAATTGCGATCGCCAATTGGAATGATCACCTTTCCGGTTGAGGGAACTTTTAGCCGTCCAAATACATATGAGCCGTCCTTCTTCTTACCTATTGCCCCCTTGTAGTAGAGAGGAGGATAGAGTATGTCTTCTCCATTCAAGTTGAGCTTTAAAGGACCTATAAACTCCCCAAAGAATCTCTCTCCCAAATTAAAATGAGGATTACTTTGGTTAAAGTAGTAAATTAAATTCCGCGTGATGAAGTAAAGAAAGTTGAACGCAAAAACTGCACTTGAGTCGTTCTCTAATAGATCGGTAAACGTAATCTTGCTCCGCTGCCGCCCGCGCCAATCTTTCATTGATTGTGCGAATTGAACACTTAAGCTCATTTTCTGACCTTTTAAATTCAAGTCATTTATCTGAGCTGCTGCTGTTGAGTCCTCATGATTCTCGTCTCATCAAAGCAACTATCTTCACGCTAGTTTGTTTAGACAGCGAAGAAACTTATGACAGATAATTTGTAATCGAAACAAATGGAATGCTGGATTGTTTCTTATGCAAGCAAACTCTGGACGAATACCAAGCACCGATGCAAGTCTGCTAAAGCAGATTAACTACGTTCGTATCCTAGGATTATTGCGCTGTCATTCGGGTCTCTCCCGCGCTGAAATCGCTCGCCGGACGGGGTTAACGCGATCTACCGTAACCGTGATTACAGCCGAACTGATGGCAGACGAACTCATTCGTGAAGGAGCCGAAATGGCGTCCCAACCTGGAGGAGGGCGACCTGGTGTGAAGCTAGAGCTCAATCCAGACGGTGCCTTTTTTATTGGAGCGGCGATTGAAGCAGATCATGTGAAAGCCGTGGAGCTGAATCTTGCAGCACAAGTAACCCATCGGCTTTGGCAGCCTTTGACGAAGAACGATCCAGATACTGTTATTCATCAACTTGTCCGTTCGATCGAACAACTACGTCAGTTCAATCCCCTTGGTAATCAGCGACTTCGGGGCATTGGGCTAACGATTCCTGGCACCATTAATCGAGACGGGGTGCTGATTCGAGTCCCTGGTTTAAATTGGTATGGGATAAATCTACGGCAGTATCTGGAAGCCCAGATCGATCTACCGCTGTTTATTGACAATGATGCCAATGCAGCAGCTCTAGCAGAGGTTTATCTTGGTAGTGCGATGCAGAGCAATAATTTGCTCTTTCTGCTGCTGAATGAAGGTGTGGGTAGCGGTATTGTGGTCGAGCACCGGATTAGGCGTGGCGCAAATGGGACAGCTGGTGAAGTCTGTGAACTGGTTATTGATGCTCAAGATTCAGTTGGTAGTGAGTATGGTCAGCCCGGTAGTTTAGGCTCACTGGTCGGCAAAGCAGGATTGCTGCGGCAATATTGGCAACGAGGAGGTGAAGCAGCAGATTTAGATGATTTGGTTGATGCTTTAAAGCGAGGAGATGCGATCGCACATTCTCTTGTTTCGCAGTGGGCATACCGACTCGGTAAAGGATTGATTAACATTCTCGATATTCTCAATCCAGAGCAAGTCATTGTGGGTGGGCCGCTCACCGTGCTGCTTCCTTATGTTAAAAATCAGTTGAACCAAATGCTAGAGCAAGAATTGCCACGAAATGGGCAAGCTGGGTTTTTCAGTACACCACATTCCTGTTGGCAAATCTCGGAGTTTGGTGAGGATGCATCTGTCATTGGTGGCGCTGTGTTAGTTTATCAGTCTTTATTCCAGGTTCCTGATTTGGTGTTATTAGGACTGTAAATCAGCCTCACTGTGTTAATTTCTGTGACTTACACCATAAAATGTCCGAATAAGGACATTTTATGGTGCAAAGCACAATTTCTCTCAAATTCATCAACTTGCTAACGAATCTAATAAAAACCTAGTCCTAATCAATTGAATGGTTGAGGCTGAACCATCTTCACCTCTACCGTCCCCACTGCATACTGCTCTTTAAGAAGCGCGGTGCGGCAGCACTCGCTCCGCGAGACCGCGCTTTGTTATGTCTGATGTATGGTTGTGGTTTGCGGGTGTCGGAGGTGTGCGGCTTAACCTGGAATGACTTACAGCCGCAAGGGGAGGGAGGTAAGGCTACTATTTTCGGTAAAGGAGACAAAACCCGCGTGGTGTTGATTCCTGCGTCTGTTTGGCAACAGCTGATGAGGCTGCCGAGAATTATTGATGCTGTCTTTGTCTCTCGCACTGGTAGACCTTTAGAGAGGACAATGGTATTTAGGATTGTTAAGCAGTGCGCTAAACGCTCTGGTGTATCCGAAAAAGCATCCTGTCACTGGTTGAGACATTCCCATGCTTCTCATGCTATAGAGGGGGGTTGTAACCTAAGATTGCTACAGCAATCTCTCGGTCATAGCAAATTGGAGACGACAGAACGTTATCTGCATATTAATCCCGACCAGGGTTCTAGTCAGTTTATTAATATTTAAAGAAAAAAGTAAAACCCATGACAATTCAAGTAGACCAACAAGAAGCAAGAGAGCGATTTTCTGAACTGTTCGAGCGAGTCCTACAAGGAGAAGAAATTATTATTTCGGTACAAGGTATTGAGATGGCACGGCTGATTCCGATAACGAGTAGACCAAGAGTACCAGGGATTGATAAAGGGCGTTTTGTTGTGCCTGATGATTTTGACGACCCTTTACCATCCGAAATAATCAAAGCTTTTGAGGGTGAAAGTTAGAACTGAAAATGCTTGCGCTACTCGATACAAATGCCTTCTTGTGGTGGGCTACTGATGATTACCGACTTTCTGAAGAAGCCCGTGGGGTCATTAGCGACCCTGGTAATACTATCTTTTTCAGCGTTGCCAGTGCTTGGGAAATCGTCATCAAAACTAAATTAGGAAAGTTACCTTTGCCCGAACCTCCGGAAACTTATATTCTCTCTCGTGTTAGTTACTACGGCTTTCAAATACTCACGATAGAAGTTGCTGCTCTAATGTCTCCAACTGAGATGACAGTAACTGGTGTCTGCGCGTAGCTGCTTCATAATCGAATAGTAGTCGCAAAACCTTATCCCCTAACCTTACCTTCTCCTCTTCCTGCTGTCTTGATTTCGAGGTCGGCAATGGCTAATCTATCTCTTTGAACATCACCACCGCCGAAGAGGTTTTGTAGCAGCTTTACTGGGTCGAGGGTCACATAATTAGTCCAGGTTTTCTTCTGGCTGTATTCAAGGCGATCGTCCATCAACTCTAACCGCTGGTCAATCAGAGCAATCTTTTCATCCAGTTTCTTGAGTTTATTAGAAGAGGCGGTGCGGCAGCACTCGCATTCGCGAGACCGCCTTCTCGGTTAACTCGTTTACACACTCGTTACTGCTATCGAGACAAGGGAGTTCAGTTATCAGTAACCAGTTATCAGTTATCAGTTTTTCTTCACTGGTCACTCAACGAATACGGCGCACAGTACCAGCATAGGGAGCTTTGACGACTGAAAGGGAAGCGATCGCCGAAGGCGCAGCTCCGCTGAGCGCATTTTCCATATCATTTAACTTTGCCTGTAATTGAGAAAAAAGATAAGGTTACTGAACCATGCCATAACAGTTGTTAGTTATTGGTATTCAGTAACCAGTGTTAATTGATTGGTTGGTTATTGTCAGCGATCTTGGGCTTTGCCCAAGGCGCGTAGCGATCGCATTCGCTCTTATAAGCAATTGTTAACGGTTCGGTTGAGCGACTGCAAGTCACCTTTGCTTCCACACCAAGATCTTACATCAGTCCGCTCTAACCGGGTTGTTATGATACGTTTGGGCGACAGTTCTACAACTTCTCTTCTGCTTTCATCTTGCTGTTTCTGCAAATCTCTCAAGATTGCGTCCAAGTCATAATGGAATGACTTGGCATATTCTTCACGAATTCTACGATTGTGCCGCTCGATAACAGAGCGCGATGGTGAGCGATGCTGCTGCCGCAAGTGCTGCAATCGTCCGAATGTGGTTCCAGACCGTCCAGTTGGCAAGATAGCTATACCATAGGTTCGCGCCGTCAGTGCTATCTGGTTTAACGATCGCCAGCGCGTCGTTTAAGGGCACATTGAACGCGATCGTCACCCCAACGGTACCTACGAGATAGAGCAGACTGCCAAGGAGCAGATAAGCAGCACCTGGTTGATGCCAATTCAACAGCAAAGAGATCGCCAGAAAGAGGCAAGCCGCAGCCGTTCCGAAGAGGGCCGTCATAAACAACGGATTGATTGCCGTAATATTGATCGATTGCATGGCAGTAATGCCCTCCTTTGGTTGAAGGCGGGCAAGGGCATTCATCACAAAAGTTGAGAAGGCGAAGAAAACACCAGCCACCAGTCCGCAGCCTAGTGTGGCGAAAAGCGTCAAAAGGAAGCGCAAATTGTCAACAACTACCATTAAAACCTCCTGTAGATTAATGCCCAAAGTCTTGTTCGCGCATAGTGTCGTTGTATTTTCAGCTCGGGTCTGTCATTGCGCTATTGCTTGTGCCGATAGTTTGCGGTCATGAAGTGGTGCCATTGTCCGTCATCACCAGCACATGGGATGTAAACACCCGATAATCATCGCTTTTGAACTCGATCGCGTCTTTGTATTTCGCCATCCTTCCTTCAGTGGTCGCAGTTCGCCGTCATATACCCAAAGGCAGGTCATCATCGACCCGATCCATGCACCTACGTACCGCTGCTTCTGTGGGTCATAGCCGAGAGTCATCATAGTTGTCGCGGTACCGCCGCCAGGTATCTCGCCCTGACCTTCAGCCAGAATCCAGAGTCCACCGAGCGATCGCACGCTCTCGGTCCCCGTGGCTTTTTCAAGGGGTCGATCCGGTTCCATCGTCACCTCGGTTTCATACGTCCACTCGCCAACAAGCTTCTGTAACCAATGGTGTTCGTTCTGCGGTTCAGTCTTCATCGTTGACTCCTGTTGTGTTTTGCTTGTCTCCATTGCTTCATCTCCTTCATTTCCAATTACAAGCACTAAACTATCGAAATCACTGGGTAGTTATAACTCTCTTTTACGACTAATCCATCTCTCCAATAGCCAATCGAAAGTTGATTACTCTTGTTATTAACGATCCGATTGTCAACTCTGATTGTGTAATCGTTGTACCAATTGGAAATGACTACAAAGTCATACTCTTTGTCTGCTGAAACAGCGATGTCTTGACTAATCAATCTTGACTCTCTAAACTCGACCAGCATGTTTTTGAAAAAGACTTCTCTTCCCTGACGACAGGCTTCTTTACCAGTAGTAACAGTTCCATCACCTTCAATCATTACGATGTTCTCGGCATAATATTTTTCCAAAGCAACTGATGTTTGAAATGTAGAAACCAGGTGGTTAATCTCTGCGAGCTTGGCTTGTAACTCTTCAAGTGTCATAAAAGCTTTAGGTGGTTAAATTTTGGCTATCCTCAAGCTTGAAATGGGGATTTTCGATAATGCCGAAGATGTTTCTCCAGGGATCTGTGCTATAGGTTGTGTACTTATGTTATGCTGCGCTCCACGGATCGTAGGTGCCGAAATTCCACAGATATCCCTCCGGATCGCCGCAGAAATAGTCGCGCCCGCCGTAGTCTTTGTCTTCGATCTCAATCACAATTTCGGCTCCAGTGGCGTTGCGCCATTCTCACCGGAACCAGGTGTTTCTCAAACCCAAATGCCTGGCAAAATCACTCGCTCGCAGCGACCAGCGTCTTTATAGCGCCAAGTCAGAATTACAGTCGCTACTGTTTGCTTGGGGTTGTCAGCCATGGTTTTCCTCCTTGCTCAACATTTGTCTGCCGATCGACCTAGATTTAGTTCAAGTGTACTATAGTTTATCGCTCGGCGAAATTAATCTTAAAAAAACTCAAAGGAAAAGATATCAACCGTGATTGCCCATTTCCTGGATGAAATCCAACTCCTACCAAATTAATCGCTTTCGCTTCCAACAACGTCCGATTGGCCTGCCTGGGAAAGCATATTGATTGCCACGGTTAGCACCAGCCAGAATCCGGTATCCAGGTCCAGTGAGATACCAAAATCAGCGATCGCCAGCAGTCCCCACCCTGTCAACCAAGGCAAAGATCCAATAACACAGAACACCATAAAGCATCAGGAAAAATCCTGTTATGAAAAGTAGTATCCCCAGATGCGAAGAGCGTCCGGCTTGACCACATCCACGATATCTTGCCAGATTCCCTCAAATCCGTTCGTCCCTGATGCGATTAACCCGAGCAGGCTGCCGAAGCAGAAAAGGTTGGGTTAAGTGCCACTAAACACACAGCTCCGGACCTCTTCAGAATAGAAAGAGCAAAGGTTGCCAGCAGCACAATCAATACAGCCATTGTTCATCTGATCTTACGTTCATTCTCTTTATACAGAAAACCCATCCGATCGAGGCACCACAGTTGGGCAACCACAACGCTCATCGCGCCGAAGGCGATTGGCCAGAAATGACTCACCCGCTCGGGGGAAGGTTGAGTTCAGTAGCCTGCTTTATGCCTTATCAGGCTGATTTAGCTCGAGCGAGCAGATGTTTGAAATCCTCACGCCAGCTATCAAATTCAGTGACAAAGTTGTAGCCACAGACTGTCTCAAGCGATCGCTCGGAAATCACCTCTAGTATCCGTGCTGCACCTTCACGGGTCTCGCCTTGCGGTCCAAAGGGATTGAGTCGCATCTTAGGTCCTGGAGGTTCTGCATAGTCACAGATAAACAATACT
Source organism: Pleurocapsales cyanobacterium LEGE 06147 (assembly GCA_015207585.1). Classification (GTDB taxonomy): domain Bacteria; phylum Cyanobacteriota; class Cyanobacteriia; order Cyanobacteriales; family Xenococcaceae; genus LEGE-06147. Next base: position 34,505 of record JADEWQ010000046.1, read on the forward strand.
TTGTTGTAGATATAAATAGTGAAGCCCGGTGAATGTCCACCAATATGGAATGCTTCAATGCCGTGCTCGCTGAAGTCACCGTCGAAGGGACGATCGACCGGAAATGGCTTAGCCAGCGGATGTTTGGCATCAAGAGCGTGCAGATAAACTTTCGCCCCCCAGAGTTCACGATACTGATTAGACGCGCCCATGAAATCCTTATGGGTAAAGTAAATCGCTTTTACTGGCTCCAAGTCTCGATTGAATGCGGATGGACAATCAATCCAAACGGCACCATCATCGGTTTCAATGCGATAAGCCGCATGTTCAAAACCAAGACGAGGTACAGAGAGTAATTGTGTGACGTAGTCATTGACTGGGTGTGGCGTCACTCGATAAGTTTGCTCTGCCTCATCCCAAGACATAAACTTATCATGGCGTGCTCCACAGAACGGACAGACATCAGGCATCTCGCCAATCATGTTATAGCCACAAACGGTACAAACCCACTGTCGATGGGACATGGTAAACTCCTTTTGAGAAATATTAGGTTTCTTGTATGTGTATTCAAAATTGAGGTCATTGGTTGTCAGGTAAATCCTGTGTCAATGACTTGAGTTTGTCTGGATTGCCCACAATGTAAATGGACTGAATGCGATCGTTAGCAAAATCAAAAGTGTACACCCTACAAAGCTGACGATCGACGAAGTGAAGCATTCCCGGTTGCCCGTTGATCTCGGCCGGTAGATCGCGTGTCGAGGGTGGCTTGCGACGACGAATGTTCAGCAACAATCGGGCAACTTTTACTGCCCCATGTACAGGTTTCAGCGCTGCTGGCACCTTACCACCACCATCCGACCAGAGTGTAATATCCTCTCCGAGTAGCCCAATTAGACCCTGCAAGTCACCCTGACGACACGCTTGGATGAATTGCTGCACTAGTTGTTCCTGCCGCTGGGATGGAACCTCAAAGCGGGAACGCTGGGAGGTTAAGTGTTGTCGTGCTCGTCGTACCAGTTGCCGACAATAGGTGGGATTTTTATTCACTATACGCCCCACTTCATTGTAGTCGTAGTCAAAAACCTCTCGTAACAGAAATACGGCTCGCTCTAGCGGCGAGAGTCTTTCCATTAAAACTAAAAACGCTGTTGAGAGAGTATCTGCTAATTCCACCGTATGAGCTGGGTCTGGGGTTTTCTGGGTGAGCAGAGGTTCGGGAAGCCACGGTCCCACATATTGCTCTCGTTGCACGCGGGCAGACCGCAAATGGTCAAGACAAAGGCGTGTGGTGATGGATGACAAATAGATTTTGGCAGATTTTACCGTTGCTTCCGTAGTTTTTTGCCAGCGCAGGAAAGTTTCTTGCACCATATCCTCTGCATCAGTAACCGTGCCTAACATGCGGTAGGCGATCGAGAACAGCAAAGGACGATATTGATTAAATGTTTCTAGATGGCTCATCTTTTTCCCTTGTAGTACTCGTTCCCAGGTTCTACCTGGAAGTGCCTTTAGGGTGGCTCTGCCTTGGAACGAGTTTTGTCAGTCAACTAAAGGACGCTTACCCGAAAACGAATCTAGAACCCTGCATTAATTGGCTGCGGTTCATACGTGCCAGGAACCATTCGCGTCGTAATCGCAATTCGATTCCAGGCATTGATGGTGACGATCGCCATCAGAATTTTGACGATTTTATCGGGTGAGAAATAACGACCGATCTCCTCATAAAGTTCATCAGAAACATGGTCCTGGGAAATGAGTGTAATCGCTTCAGTTAGGGCTAAAACGACCCGTTCTTCTGAAGTGAAAAATGGAGTTTCACGCCAAGCGTTGAGAGCGTAAATCCGTTGTTCGGTTTCGTTATTGTTTCTAGCATCTTTAGAGTGCATATCAATACAAAAGGCACAGCCATTGATCTGCGAGGCGCGAATTTTAATCAGTTCGAGTAAAGCCATATTCAATCCACTGCCTCTAACATAGTGTTCCAATTGAAGCATGGCTCGGTAGGCAGCAGGTTCAACGTTGCCGAGTTCCATTCTTGGCTGCATTTGTCAATCTCCTGTTGAAGAATATGAAGTATTCACAGATAAGACGAAAGAGTTTTATTGGTTGTGACACATTGGAGAAATGTTGCGCTGCAGCTCACCGCCGTCACTACCCCACTCATTGTTCTCTTTTCGTTCAATAAAATCATACTCAAACATCACAACATCATCTTCCAGAAGGGTTACATAGCCTTCTGCAAGTGTTTTTGAAAGAATCCTATGAGTTCATGCCAGGAATCTGCTGCTGCCGCTTGCTGATAAGAAGACCGCTCATTGCAGAAAAAACCGTGATTAGCATCTGGATATATTTTCAACGTGTATTCTTTTCCAAGTTGCTGAAATCGTGCCTCAATTTGTTGAATGCGATCGCGCGGAATGAACGGAGCGACACCCCCAAAAAACAAATAAATCGGCACCGTAATATTTTTGACTGCCTCGATCCACTCATCTAAAACCATGCCGTAGAAAGGTGCTGCTGCCGAAATTTCAGCCGAAAATTTGCAGGCAGTGAAAAAGGTCAATCCACCCCCTAAACAAAATCCAGTCACGCCAACCCGATCCGGGTACACATTCGATCGAGACTTGACATACGCTAACGCTGCTCGAATGTCTTCTTCCATCGGCTTACCGAAATCGAGCCGCCACATCATCGCCATCGCCTGCTCTACCTTGTCGTATCCAAACTTATTGTTGGGCAACTCTCGGTAGTATAAATCGGGCACAAGAACAACATAACCTTCGTTGGCAATTCGGACTGCTACATCTCGAATGTGCGAAGTTAAACCAAATGCTTCCATGAGCAGGAGGATAGCAGGCTTACAGCTATTCTCAGGATGCGTAAATAAAAAGGCTGGCATCTGTCCATCCGGTGTAGGAATCATCACCTCTGTCTGTAAAACTTTCATCTGCTTTCCTCCAAACGCTTTATAACTCCTGAATATCCATTCGTCGGATCAAACCATTCTCGATAGTGTAAACGTGCCGAACCATTCGATCCACCATCAAGTTTTCATCCAAATCTTGGACCACTTGATGAACATCGACCACTATTTGCCCATTCTCATCAGATTGAAATCCTTGAGGTTCAACATGGGGATCGATCGAGTTCCACTGGCAAGTCCAATAATCGCGTACTGCCTCACGTCCGCGAACGTACCTGCCTTCCATCCCATTTGCCCACGCACGTCAGGGTGCATTACCGTACCGCGAGGACGGTATTAGTATCACGGGCGTTAAAAGCAGCATATGCTTTTGTGAGTAAATCCTGTTGTGTTTTCATCAGTTTAATTCGCTCTATAGGCTGTCGCGTGATACCTATTTACTTTCCAATCGTAGTAGATGAAGTGGGATATGACTACAAAGTCCACATTTTGCTAATCGAGAAGGAGATTATCTGTGAGTGGCTTCGATTGCACAAACCAACTGCGATAGCGATCGCTGCAATGTTAAATTCATCACCAATCAGTCGCTAATTCTTGAATCCTCATTTTGGCTTCTGCAAGGAACCCCTTGAACCCTTTGATATCAACTGCAAACGTACGTCTGGGACGGACGATACGATCGATGTAGGATTTGAGCACAGCCGGAATGCTGAAGTTATACATTGAGGTGGATATAACGTAGCGCTCGGCAGCCAAAAATTCATCAATCAATTCGTCTGAAAGTGCGATCGTCTCTGCCAGTTCTGGCGTGTATTGATCTGGGGGCGTGAACTTTGCCTTCACCCACGTTGCATCAATGTAAGGCACGGGATTCAGCCCTAAATCTCTGTGGATGATTTGTGTTTCAGGATGATAGTTGCTCCATTTTTCAACAAATTCTCGCGCCAGCATCCGCGAGTGAGAGTGTTCGAGCCGAGGGCTAGTATCGATCTGTAAAATGTGAACCATACAATCACCTTCTTGATTAGGTTATGTTGAATTTCATTGCCTAGTAACGTCACATTTCCTCAGCTGTTGCACGGAAGCTTGATTACTGGCATACTGAGCGTAATCCTGAATGTAAACTTCGGGAGGCTGAGCAGTTGCTCGAACAGCGGGATGTTGCTGCATTATCCCCAACCATTCTTTTAATCGATCGCATTCTGTTGGCAGCGCGTTGCCCCGATAATATTCCAGGGCTATCCATCGTTCAAACCAAGGATAGAAGGACAAATCGACTAGACTCAGGGAATCACCTAACCAGTAGGAACCAGCCCTCGATAACTGACAAAATCCTTCGTTTTCCATAAACAACAAGTGTTGAGACATAAACTATCCCTCCTTTATCAACTTTGTGTTTCTTTTGCGGTTTGAAACTGCATCCAGGTAATTGCTACAACAATTAGAAATCCACCAACAATCTGCATCAGGTTCAGGGTTTGACCGAAGAACCAAACCCATGCCAGTACGCCCGCTACGACAGGTTCCAGCGTGGCAGCGATCGCCGCTCGTTCTGCTTGAACTCTTTGAATACACCAGAAAAACAGCAGATAGGGCAGCAAATTGCCAGCGAAGCCAACATAGAAAACATTCGGGATATTCTCCGGTGCAAGGAGTATCTGGAGGATTCCCTGAGTCAACTGATAGGCGAGCCAAAATAAGCTGGCGATGGCAAACACCTTCAACATCACGCCAATCGTTTCCTTTGTTGCGCTCACCTGCTCGCTCAGCACGATGTAGGCAGCAATGGCTCATGGGATTGAACGTCTTTTCCCTCCTATTTCAGCTATCTTTTTACCTGCTCTCGAGTGAGTTTTCGCGCTACCGAGACTCTCAACCGTCTGTACCAAAGCAGTTATGGGTTAGGTAGCTGACAAATATAAACACAGCAATCATGTTAAGAACTCTAAAACTAGCTGATTGAATTTTTATGGATGCTCGATCGGGCACCAATAACTACACTCTTCAATGTTCGTCAACACTAACCTTTAACCACCAATTGCACTCATTGCCACACCATCAAATGCGGTGTCAATCGAGAGATCCTTCCAATCCGCTAATTCAGTCGTCATAGCCTCCAACTTAGCATGAATCACATCCAGAGCATCAGCTCCCAATACCAGCCGCAGTTGAGGTTTTGAGCTATTCACGACTTGAATCATTGCCGATCGAGGCGACAGCAATCAGCATCAGTGAAAGGCACGACGATGCTTGCGGACGAGGACAGCTAGAGGAGCGGTTTTGTTGACCTCCCACGCCTAATAGTTGCGATCGCGCTGATTTAGCCATAATCAGATTATGACAATTAGTTGTCGTTTCGCTCTCACTCCAAAGAAAGAAGTCGGTCGGGTGCATCAGACGAGTGGCTCTACCAATGCCCGCACGCGCATAGCATCTTCTGAATTGACTAGTGGTGCTCCGTGAGCAAGCACGATTGCCGGATCGTCATTAAGAACATCGATCGCTGTTTGAGCCACAGCTGGCAAATTAGTACACAGCAATTTCGAGTATACCCGATTGACCTTGAGTCCAGGCGCACTGCCAGTTAGCCAGAACAGAACTTTAGCTAGAAATGCTTCCGGTAGCGATCTCAAGTTACACACCAATTCATCCAGGTAAACGATTGGTCGTCTGCCCCGCTTTACGATCGCGATCGTTCCGCCTTTTCTTGTCCCTGGAACCTCTCGAAACTCGATTTTCGACGAAGAGGATAACTCTGACAGCGGAGCAAAGGGGCGGAGTCCTAGTGCATTGAGTTGGTTTAATGCGGCAGTCGGAGCATAGGCTCGAGCATCAGGGTAACGGACTTGCCACTCAGCTTGACCCAGGTCATGCCCCGAGTGCGGCGCGATGAGTGCAGCCACACGACCTTTTTCCTCGATCGCTGCAAAATCCGCTTCAGTCATCTCAGTCGGTGGGCTAATGACCGCTAGAGTTCGATCGTCGAGGAGAACGGCGAAAGCGTTGACTTGGCTGTAACCAAGAACGCCATACTCATGAACCCATACATCAGTACCTTCAATTAACTCTTGCCAAACCATAGAGCCTCCTACTGTAAAAGTTGGCGGAGAGCGACGATTTCAAGGTATTGGAGCAGGCGATCGGCGATTTCCAACCAAGACACTTTCGATAAATCCAAACACAAGTTAGCCAAGTAAAACAACAGATATATTCCTTGGGACGCAGCGGTCGTCTTAAACTACGGAAGTAAATTCCGTAGACGCGACCTTGGGAATGTAGCCTGGGTATAGCTTCAGCTAGACGACTGTCAGTGCCACCTTTCGGGGTGAAGCAAAACCAGTGGATATGGTGTAAGTCCAAAACTAGCTTGCTAGTAGAGGCGACTGGTAGATGAAACAGTGTAGATGAAACAGGAAGCCCTCGCTTTAGCGACGGGTACGCCACTTTGGCTAGCTGTTACAGCTACTCCAGCTATCTAGAGAGTTTCTAGACAAATAGACTAGACCGTTCGACTGTACTAGATTAGCCCAGATCCTTTGTGTCGCCAGTCATGTTCCATGGTCAATTTACCTTCTTCATCTTCCGACAAATCTTGAAGTAGGTGAAGGCGTTCGGCTTTCCGTTCTAGCTCTTGTTCTTTCAAATCTCCAGGTTCAGAGATGTACATTTCCGGCTCAACTGCGTAGTTATTAATCAGTCCTTCTTGGTCGATGGTGTAGCCATCTCGGATGTGAATATGTTCTCGATCGGCAGGGTTATCATGCTCGATATGACCGAAATTCGCACCTTCTCTGGCTTCTCGCGCTATAGTTTCGGCTGGAATAAGATGCGGATCGTAGTGAGGAATACTTGGAGTGGAATCACTTTGAGCTTTCATCGGTTCCTCCTTGCTGTTTGAAGCAATGATATGAGGTCGCTCAATGATCTTATTTTAACTCTCATTGCCCTCTCTTAATTCTCGAGAATAAAAACCTCGGCACTGTAACCGAGGTCAATGCAAGACGAGAAACTTTCAAAATCTTAATTAACTAGTCTTTTAGCCGAGAACCACTTTTGTCAATCAACCAGCAAACCCAGTGTCGACAGAATTAACACGGACTCCATCGATATAAACATCTATTGGATCTCCGTCAGATGTGATGAGCTTTGGAAGAGGCTCGGAGAAAGTTTGAAATTGATTGAGATTGATCCGCCCTCCCGAAATTGCTGCAGCGGATTCATCTGAAAGTTCTTCTATTAAAGAAAGTTCACTAATTTTCAGAGAATTGATTGTTTTCGTAGTACTATCTTTTTGCATCATCTACAACTCCTATAGATTATAAGTTTGGTTGTGTGTTTTTTGAACTAACAACTCATTCTTAAGAGCCTTAGTCTCTTAAAGATGGCATTCGTGTGGTCTTTCTTAACAAGGAGAGCTGCAGTTCAAATTTGGAGCTAACATCCAGAGGAGCAAGTTGCTTTTCTGCTCTCTCTGCCTGATTAGGTTTATATAGATTGGATTTAGAAAATTTATGCAAGTTAAGTTGGTTTTGCGGTCTTTCTGCCTGTACAAAGCAACAGTGAAATTACCATTGGCATGATTGCCTTTATCATTATCGACTAGTACAATAGTACTTAAGCCATCACAGTAAATACTTAATTAGTTATTATTAAGATGAAGAAAAGTTTAGCTCCGTGAGCGGGAAGCCTCACGCTTATCCGCTAGGAAAGCGTTGAGAGAGGTTCGCTCCGCGTCGAGAGCGAACTTCTCACTAAGTGCCCAACATCTGTGATAATAGAGCAAATAAGTTTT
>JADEWQ010000223.1 GCA_015207585.1 Pleurocapsales cyanobacterium LEGE 06147
CAGGTCATGGCAGCCCGTCAGCGTAAAACGTTGATAGTCTGTCAACAGTGCCATCAGGACATTCACGCGGGACAACAGACCCGAAAACCTGCCACAGTCATGAATACACTGGAGAGCCGAGTACTCTGAAAAGCGTAAGCTCGGTTCGGAGGGGGGCGGATGAAAAAGGAGCAACAATTGCCACCTCGTCAGTCGCCTACCCTACTTCTTAGGAGAGGGATATTATCTTCATCTTAATAATAACTAATTAAGTGTTTACTGTTTCAACATCTTTGTTACACTACCCTACTTCTAACCTCTCTTTGAGTCCGAGACCAGGTTCAATCTCCCACTAAATAAGTGTAACTGCTTAAGCTACGTTCGTAGTTTTGTAATAATCTTTGTGCTTCTTCTAAAGTAATTCGCTTTTCTTGCAGGGCTACTTCAGTCTGGCGACGCATTTTTTCCACTAGATCTTCTGGATTGTATTGCACATATCTTAAAACTTCTCCGACTGTATCTCCTTTGACTACATGTTCGATCTGATAACCTTTAGGATTCATCTGGATGTGAACTACATTAGTATCTCCAAACAGGTTATGCAAATTGCCCATAGTTTCCTGATAAGCTCCAACCAAAAACATGCCTAAATAATAGGGTTCAGCAGATAATTTAGATTTAGAATCGATCTTTGTCGTTGCCTCATCTTGAGGAAAGCGGAGAGGATGTAACTCTAAAACTTCCCTAACATCTTTTAAGTCAATAAACTTGTCGATTTTGCCGTCGCTATCACAAGTTAGATCGGCAAGAATTGCTCTAGTGATGGGTTCTTCAGCTAAACGATGAATAGGCATAATGGGAAATAGCTGATCGATCGCCCAAGCATCCGGTACTGATTGAAAGATGGAGAGATTGACATAGTAAATAGATGCCGCGATTTTCTCCAAGTCTTCCAAGTCATCGGGTACGTAGTCTTGATGGCGAACGATTTCGATAATCTTGCGACAACATGCCCAATAGAGTTCTTCGGCTCTGGCTCGTTCTGCTAAACTCAGATAGCCAAAGTTAAAAAGGCTTTGTGCTTCTTCTTTGAACTGAATTGCGTCGTGGTAAACTTCTTGGTAATTTTTTTCGTTAATAGACTGATAAGTCTCCCAGAAATTGCGGATGACTAAATGTTCCTCTGCACGTGCCGATTGTGGTGCAGTTGAAGGAATATCGCTAGTGCCGAGAACATCAAAAATTAACACCGATTGATGGGCAGCGATCGCTCTACCACTTTCACTCACTAATATGGGTACGGCTACATTACCTTGAGTGCAAGCATCTTTAACCTGTGCCACGATATCGTTGGCATAATTTTGCATATTGTAGTTTTTGGAAGCATAGAAGTTGGTTTTCGAGCCATCGTAGTCTACTGCCATACCGCCGCCAACATCGAGATAACCCATCTTTGCTCCCATTTTGACCAGTTGTACGTAAATTTGGCTGGCTTCGCGGATAGCATCTTTAACAACAGCGATCGAAGAAATTTGCGAACCGATATGAAAATGCAATAGTTGCAGTGCGTCGAGCATGTTCGCCGCTGCTAATTGTTGGACTGCTTCTAGAATTTGTGGAATGGTCAAACCGAATTTAGCGCGATCGCCCGTAGAAGAACCCCACCTACCCGAACCTTTAGTGCCGAGTTTGGCTCGCAGTCCCAAGATTGGTTCGATCTCCAACTGACGACTAATCTCCATCGTCAGATAAAGTTCTTCGATTTGTTCGATGACAATAATTGGTTTCTGTCCCAATCTGGTAGCTAAAAGAGCGGTTTCGATATATTCTCGGTCTTTGTAGCCGTTACAAATTAAAAGGGGTTCAAAATTATCTCGTCCTCGATTTAAGGTAGGCTCGAGAGAGGCTAGTGCAATAATTAACTCGGGTTTAGATCCGGCTTCTAAGCCAAACTGATATGGTTTACCAAAACGTACTAGAGCTTCTACTAAATGGCGATGTTGATTGCATTTGATGGGAAAGACTGCTTGATAGGTACTGGAATAGTTATAGCGAGCGATCGCTCGATGCATACAGGCATGTAATCTCTCCAGGCGATCGCCCAAAATATCGGAAAAACGAATTAGTAGTGGCAGTCCAATATTGCGTTTTTTGAGCGACTTTACCAATTCGTAGAGATCGAGAGAAACTCCTCTCGAATCTCCTTGAGGAGAAACGGTTACCTGTCCTGCTGCGTTAATAGAAAAATAGGGTTCGCCCCAGCCTCGAATTCCATACAGATTTTCGCTATCTTCAATCGTCCAGACTCGGGAATCTTGTAGTGTATCGCTAAACTCTTTTCCATTCTTGACAGAAGATTCGGCAACAGGTAGTTGTTCTATTTGATTTTGAGTTAATTGAAACTTATTTTTGACCATCAAAGATAACTATTCTGAAATAGACAAAGCTGAATTATAGTAAGTTAAGTCGGCACAAATAAAGCTAACTGACGAAGGTCGTCATTAGTAAGGGTTTTAAGCGTGTTTATGTTTCGTAACATAGTTGGGTTTATTCCCACCGATTTACTTAGCAATCTTATTTTAGTTTTGATTTAAGGGGCGGAGCCGAGGTATTAGGTGTTAGCTAATTGATAATTGATATCTGGTGACTGATGACTCCTGATTTTTAATTTTCTTTGTTTTGCTAAATATTGTTGATGATATTCGTCAGCTAAATAATAAGCAGAAGCAGGTTTGATTTCCGTCACAATTGCTTTGTCATACTTGCCTGAAATTTGTAATTGCTGTTTGGATTTTCTAGCAATTTTTTCTTGCGCGGGACTGTGGTAGAAAATTACCGAGCGGTACTGCTCTCCTCGGTCTGCTCCTTGGCGATTTAAGCTAGTAGGGTCGTGAATTTGCCAAAATACTTCTAATAGTTCTTTATAGCTTATTTTTTCTGGATCGTACTCGATGTGGACTACTTCTGCATGACCCGTAATCCTGGCTAAAACGTCTAAATAAGAAGGATTGGGGAAATGTCCTCCCATATAGCCGACAGAAGTCGATTTTATCCCTTTTACCTGACGAAAAGCTGCTTCTGTTTTCCAGAAACAACCAGCTCCAAAAGTAGCTTTTTTCATCTCTCCGCCTCCGTGGAGACCCTCGCCATAGCTGTACTCAGCTTGGCGAAGGGAGGAAACGGAGGGCAGGAATTAATTGGCATATTTTGTCCTCCATGTGTTGTAGGTTAAGAAGTTA
>JADEWQ010000047.1 GCA_015207585.1 Pleurocapsales cyanobacterium LEGE 06147
ACAATGACCCAGGAATTGATGCTTACGAACAACAATATCAACAACGGGTTCTTAAAAATCTTCAACGTAAAGCCGACCAACTTGGTTTTGAACTTGTTCCTCTCTCTAATAAATCTAATAAATCTGATTTTGTTTCCTAAGAGTTCGACGAACCTAGAAAAGGCAATTCTTTGGGTAGGAAGCCTACGGCTTGCCGTGATTAGTTCACAAACAACTACAGCCAACCCCGAAAACGATAAACAAAGGTGCCAATATATTCTTTAATCGCCTTAGTAGTATTATCGAGACTGTTTGTTTCCGGTAAAAAGCTAAGAATTGTTGATTCTAGACTATTATCTTGTTGTTGTAATTCCTGTTGGCTAACTAAAAAATCGGTGGGTGCGGCGATCGCATCGATTCCCTGAAGTTGAAAAATGAGGAGCGATCGCGGCATGTGCATCGCCGAAGTAACTAATAAGACTCGATTCAATTTCTTGCGCAACAAAATTTCCTTGACATTAACTGCATTTTGATAAGTATTGAGAGAATTTGGTTCTTCGATAATTACCTCTGAAGGAACCCCCATCGTCTGTAAAATTGCTGCCATATCTGTTGCTTCTGGTACTTCGCTTCCATACCAATCAATCCTACCCCCAGCAGCAATAATTAAGGGTGCTTTACCATCTTGATATAGTTTCGCTGCATAGAGGAGGCGATCGCCATTTTCATTTAAATCCGGCATAATTCTTGGAGGAGAAACATTTCTGGTTGCTCCGCCTAAAACTACGATGGCATCGGCATTGGGGATCTCTGTAGGTGGCAGATGTTGCCACTCTAAGGTTTTGACGAGATAGTTACTGACTCTAACATTACTAGTTGTTAACAAAATAATTAATGCTAATGAGACTGGGGCAAACGTCCAGCGAGAACGTTTGAGGCACAAAACTAAAGCGACAATAAGCAGGATACAACTAAGTCCCAAAGGATAAATAAATAGGGGTATCAATTTCGATAGGAACAGAAAGTTCATATTGATTGGGAATTAGATAATGGGAAATTGGGCATTTTGTAGGGGCCAATGACCATTTGCAAGGGGCTATCATTTGAGCAAACCACAAATGCTTGTACGCCCCGTCCCTACGAGGGAATTATTGGCATTGTTATCTTACCTGATGGTATTTAAAGAAATAGCCAATTAGATATAACGAACCACATAAAATAACTAATGGTTCTGTATCTGTTGGCTCATCCCAGACTTTGTGTAAGGCGATAAATAAATCTTGATGAGTTTGGCATTGAGTTAATTGGGGACAAATATTTTGGGCTAAATCGGCTAATGCTGCCGGTTCGGCACTATTATGATCGGGAACGGGTACTAAGTGCAACCGATCGCCCGGTCCAAGTAAAGCTTTAAAGATATCTTCGTGGTCTTTGGTCGATAGCATTCCCATGACCCAGGTAACTGGTTTATTTAAAGTATCTACGTACTGGCGCAACACTGCGGCAGCAGCGGGATTATGCGCTCCATCTACTAAAAGAGGGTGATTTTGCCAAGTTGTCCCTTGTAATCTTCCTAACCAGCGAGTTTTTGCCATTCCCTGTTGGATTGCTTCTAGGGAAATATTCCATCCTTGTTGTTGCAAGAGTTGCACTGTAGCGATCGCTAAAGCGGAATTAATTAACTGCACGTCTCCTAATAAAGGCAAAGGATACTCGATTTCCTGATATTTTGCCCATCTTGTTTGGGGACTGGTTGATAATGGTTTTGCTGGTTTAACCCAAATAGCGGGACAATTTAGTTCTTCAATCTTGGCGGCAACTACTGCTTTTGCCTCTGGAGGAAGAGGACCAATAACCGCCGGACGATTTGGTTTGAGAATACCAACTTTTTCTCTGGCTATATCGGCTACGGTGGGACCGAGACGCTGCCAATGTTCTTTACTGATAGAAGTGATGATACTTACCAAGGGGCGATCGCTAACATTCGTAGCATCCAACCTTCCCCCCAACCCTACTTCCATCACCGCTATATCTACTTTAGAGCGAGCAAAGTAGAACCAAGCAGCCGCTGTAATTACTTCAAACTGCGTCGGACTTTCTGCATCGGGAGCGATCGCTTTTTGGATATCTTTTAATAACTCTACTAAGATTGTAGGGTCGATGGGTTTTTCATTAAGACAAATTCTTTCCGTCCAGTCTACTAAATGGGGAGAAGTGTAGCGTCCTACCCGATAACCTGCTTCCGTCAAAATTGAGGAGAGATAGGCACATACCGATCCTTTACCATTAGTTCCTGCGACGTGAATAAAAGGGACTTGTTGCTGGGGATTACCCAAGTTAGCTAAAAGTCTTTCGATCCTTTCCAAACCCAAGTTAACACCAAAGCGTTGAAAGGGTTGAACAAGAGCATCAATTCGATCGTTTGTTATCATAATCGTCACAAAAAGGTAAGAAAAGCCCTCAATAAATCTTAAATAATTCAAACTAAATAACGAGCGCCTCGCCTTTTGCTTCATCCGATAACGGTAGGGTAATGTAAAAAGTACTTCCTCTACCAAATTCACTTTCTACCCAGATGCGTCCGTCATGTTGTTCTACAATGTGACGACAGATAGCTAAACCCAATCCCGTACCACCTTTTTGCCGGGAATCGGAAGTATCTACCTGCTGAAAACGTTCAAAAATAACCTGTAACTTATCAGCTGGAATGCCTCTGCCTCGATCTTCTACTGTAATTTGTAGATGCTTGGAGTTTAATACCGACTTCAGCCAGACAGTTTTCCCTGGTTCTGAAAATTTGATCGCATTGCTCAGTAAATTAGTAAAAGTTTGTATGATCCTGTCTGGATCTACTTCTAACTCAACAGAACAAGGCTCTAGTTTGAGATTGACTCGTGCTTGTTCCGCCATGGGTTTCATCGTCTCTACTGCCTGGATTAGCAGTTGAGCCATATTACATCTAACTTTTTTCATGGTAATCTTACCCGATTTCATCCGCTCTAAATCGAGAATGTCATTGACTAAGCGGATGAGACGCTCGGTATTTTTGGTGGCAATATCGAGAACCTGCTTGCCTTGGTCGGTTAGGGTTCCTAATTGACCGGAACTCAGTAGATCTAAGGCTCCCATCATTGAAGTCATTGGGGTGCGAAGTTCGTGACTGACGAGAGAGATAAATTCATTTTCCAACCGCTTGCGCTCGGTAATATCGTTCAAAATGCTTAGGCTACAGGGGGTTCCACCAAGCTCGATTAACTCTAAGGATAACAAAACTATCTTGATGGCTCCCAATTTGGTGCTAAATTGAAATTCTTGATTGCGGACAAATCCTTTTTGCTGAGATTGTTGCACCACCTCAGTAAAAGTTGCCATCGCAGACTCAGAATAGATTTCTGCCATCGGACGACCGATAATTTCTTCCTGAGTATAACCACTCATCATTAGAAAACTGCGATTAACATCGACAAAATGTCCATCTGCTAGAGTAGCGATCGCAATTGGACTAGGACAAGAACGAAATGCTTTAGCAAATTTTTCTTCGGCGGCAGCACGTTCTTTAATTTCTTGCTGTAATACTGTATTTTGCTGCTGCAGTTGGTTTTGTAATCTTTGAATGATTAAATGAGTATCGACGCGGGCAAGAACTTCCTCAACCTGAAACGGTTTAGTTATATAATCTACGCCCCCAGCTTGAAAGGCTTTAACTTTATCGCCTACATCTCCCAACGCACTAATAAAAATTATTGGTATATTGCGAGTGCGCTCGTCGGCTTTCAGTTGCTCGCAGACTTCATAACCATTCATTTGCGGCATTTTAACGTCAAGTAAAATCAAATCCGGCAGTGCTGCCTTTGCTCCCCTTATTCCAGTCGAACCTTTGGTGACGCTGCGGACTTTGTACCCTTTTTCTGTCAGCATCTGCGAGAGTAAAGCCAAGTTTTCTGGCGTATCATCAATTACTAAAATATCTGCTTTGGGCTTATTAGCTGACTGTGTAGACATTTTTTATAAAAGCAATTCTTTCTATAGGGAATCATACAGCGATCGCCCTTTTATTGTAGATTTTCGATAGCGCGATTTTAAATTTTTGCTTTTTATCTCTTCATCAGAAATATCTAAATTTGCGCTCTAAGGTTTGAGTTCCTTGTTTTTAAAAAATAAGAACGCGATCGCCTTTATGCAGCTAGAGACATTTTGCTTGAGCAATTTACTAACTTCCCAAAGATAAAACCGTAGAAACTATTATCAATTGGTGTAAACTAAATTACTTGATAATTATTTTTATTAAGTGATGAGGAGTTCGAGTGAAATATTTAAATGAATTGCGGTCTGCGGACACGAATTGCGTCGAAGATCAGCAGATCCCTGCGGGATCGCCAAACCCAAAGATCCTGATTATTTTAACTGTAGTATGCGTACTATTTGGTCAATCGGTTCGGGCAAGTGAAAGTAAAAATAACAATATGGGTAATGCTAAAAATTTTCAAACAATTAGTAAAATTTCTGAGAAAGAAGATTATTCTACTTCAGCTATTGACTTGCTAGTTCAACAATCGACTACCATCACAGAAGTTACCAGAGTAAAACTAAATCAAACCGATGATGGTTTACAGGTCATTTTAGAAACTGCAACGGGACAGCGATTAGTTCCGTTAATTTTATCTCAAGGAAATAGCCTGGTTATTGATATTCTCGATGCTACTCTGGCTTTACCAACGAAGGATGAATTTAGGGAAACCAATCCTGCACCAGGAATTAGAGAGGTTACTGTAACTGAGATAAATAACCGTAGCATCAGGGTGACGATTACAGGAGAACAACAAGCACCTTCTGCTGAAGTAGTTCCTAATAGGCAAGATTTAGTCTTGAGTGTTACTCCTGAAGGGACTACGGCAGACACCGAACCAGATGAAGAAATTGACGTAATTGCTACTGGTGAGGGAGGAGAAAGTTATTACGTTCCCGATGCTTCTACAGCAACCAGAACCGATACCCCTATCCGCGACATTCCCCAATCAATTCAAGTAGTTCCCAGGCAGGTAATTGAAGACCAAAAAGCTAGCCGGCTGCGAGAGGCACTTCGTAATGTTAGCGGTGTTTCAGAGGCTGGGAATTTTGGAGGAGCGATCGATAGCTTCAATATTCGTGGTTTTGCAACATTTAACACTCTGCGGGATGGTTTCAAAATCGGTCAAGGGGGTTTGAGAGAAACTGCCAACTTAGAAAGAATAGAAGTTCTTAAAGGTCCAGCTTCAGTATTATACGGGAACCTAGAACCAGGAGGAGTGATAAACCTGGTTACGAAAAAACCATTGAGCGAACCTTATTATTTTGCCGAATTTCAGGCAGGAAATTATCAGTCTTATCGCGGAAGTATCGATATTTCTGGACCAGGATACCCCGATAAAAGCGCACTTTATCGACTCAATGCAGTTTATGAAAACTCAGATACTTTCCGCGAACCAATAGATCGTCGTACCGAACGTTTTTTTATCGCACCAGTTTTAGCCTGGAACATTGGAGAAAATACCGATCTGACCTTTGAATTAGATTATTTGAATGTCGAACAACCCTTCGATCGCGGTTCGGTAGCCATTGGTAATCGTCCTGCTGATATTCCCATTACTCGTTTTCTTGGCGATCCTGACGATGTATACAAACTAGAAGAAATTGGAGTTGGATATCGATTCGAGCATCGCTTTAACGAAAACTTGACTCTACGCAATGCCTTTCGTTTTCAACAGTCTGATACCTTCGACCAAAAAACCCAACCAGGGGAACTAGATGAAGAAACTGGCGATTTGCCACGAGAATTTGACTCTAATGATGACAGGGAAAGAAACTATGCCGTCCAAACCGATCTCATCAGTAAATTTGCGACAGGTTCGATTGAACACACGTTGTTATTCGGTTTCGATCTGGCAAGAAATGAATATGGAGGAACGAACAATGGCTTGCCATTTGCCCCTAGTATCAACATTTTCAATCCAGTTTATCCAGAAGTTTCTCGAGATTTATCAGATTACACGGTGCCTAGACGAGATGATTCTAATAGAACCGATACCCTGGGCATTTTTCTACAAGATCAAATTGCTTTTACCGATAACTTAAAGATGCTAATTGGGGGAAGATTCGATCTCAGCGATCGAGAAAGTGAAGATCGGCTTGAAGATAGCACCTCTACTCAATATGACGAAGCCTTTAGTCCTCGCATTGGTTTAGTCTACCAACCAATTCCGCCAATTTCTCTTTATGCCAGTTATAGTCGCTTGTTTGCACCGAACTTTGCCACTAGTGCTGATGGTTCGATCCTAGAACCCGAACGGGGAACACAATATGAAGTTGGCATTAAAGGCGATTTATTAGATGGCAGACTGTTGGCAACGCTGGCTGCTTATCAAATTACTAAAACGAATATCGGCACCACCGATCCTGAGAATCCTGACTTTTCCATTCCCGTAGGTGAAATCAGAAGTCGCGGCATCGAATTAGATACTGTGGGCGAAATCATGCCTGGCTGGAATTTAATTGCTTCCTATGGTTATATCGATAGCGAAATCACCGAAAGCAGTGACCCCGAGTCTTTTCCAGTAGGAACCAAAACAGAAAATGTGGCTCCGAATGCTGCCAGTCTTTGGACAACCTATGAAATTCAAGAAGGAAGTTTACAAGGTTTAGGCTTTGGTTTGGGTTTATTTTATGCCGACGAAAAACTAGGGGATTTTGAGAATACTTATAAGTTACCCAGTTATATCCGAACTGATGCCGCCATTTTCTATAAACGAAACAATTGGCGTGCTGCTGTTAATTTCCGTAATCTGTTCGATATTGAATACTACGAGAGCGTAAATTACGGCAGATCGACGATTCAACCCGGTACGCCATTTGTTGTTATCGGGTCATTTGCTATTGAGTTTTGAGCGTCACTCGTTTAGGAGACAAGTACCATGACTTTGAAACTTCGCAATCTCGCCTTTAAATTGCATCGCTATATCGGGCTGTTTGTTGGAGTAATTCTGGTTATTGTTGGTTTGACTGGCAGCTTGTTAGTGTTTTCCCACGAATTAGACCAAATACTTATCGAGCAGCAATTTGGACGAGTCATTCCTCAGGAGAAAACTTTACCCCTAGGAGCGATCGCTGACACCGTTAAAACTGCCTATGCCGATCGCCCAGATTTCAAACTCGCTCAGTTCGATTTGCATCCTCATGCCAATGCTTACCGAATTCGTTTGCGCAATAGTGAAGACAAAGATTTGGAAGTATTTGTCAATCCCTACACTGGAGAAATTTTAGGCGATCGCCCCCGCGACAGTTCTTTCTTCAGTAGAGTAGTGCGACTGCACTACACCCTCTTTGCTGGAGAAATTGGCACGGTAATTGTCGGCATTGTTGCCTTGCTGTTGTGCATTTTGAGCGTAACCGGACTAATTCTCTGGCCCGGATGGAGAAAACTAATTGCTGGATTTAAAATCAAGTGGAATACCCGTACCAAACGCCGTAATTTCGATATTCACAAAGTTGTCGGAATTGTCTTTGTAATCTTTCTAGCAATGACTGGTTTTACAGGCTTTATCTGGAACTTCTATGACCAAACCGAACCAATTATCTATGCTGCTACTTTTACACCCAAGCCTGCCGAACATAAATCTACGTTAGTCGAAGGTAAAGCTCAACTGGGAATTGACCAAATCGTTCAAAAAGCTGATGCAGCACTGCCTGAAGCTATTACTACTTTTATTTCCGTACCAACCGAACCCGACGGAGTATTCTACATTTACAAAAAACAACCTCAAGATGCTCAATATTTCGCCAATACTGTTGAGATCGACCAGTATAGTGGCGAGGTTTTGCGGGTAGTTGATAGTCAAAACGCCACGTTAGGCGATCGCGTTTTGAATGCTTTTGTCCCAATGCACTACGGTACTTTTGGCGGTTTACCAACTCGTATTCTCTATGTTTTTGTCGGTTTATCACCTACTATTCTTTTTATTACTGGATTTATTATGTATCGTTTAAGCAAATCTACATCATTTTGAGCATTGGCTTTATTGGGTGTAACTGAGCCAAATACCAGCAACAACTTAACTCTAAACTTCTCTAGTAAAGGTTTATAAGCATTCTATAGTGTTATTAGAAATTTAACTCATTATCATTGGTTGAATTTTCTTTGATTTATTAGGAGGTATGAAAACCGGATTTAGTATAATAGAGAATAAGCAACTATCAACAATTATCAAAAACCAGGGTTGAGACTTTACCTCATTTACGTCAACCTAGACGAGAAATGAGGAGGTCTAGAAGATTTAGAAAAACTCCTTGTAGACAACCAAAAGCTAATCGATTAATTAACAAATTTCGTCTTCCGCCTTCAACAAAAGCTCGTTGGCAATGGAAGCTAAGGCTCTGTGCCTGGCTCTCCAAGATGTTCCCAATAACTACTTTTGTAGTCGAAGACATAAAAGCTAGAACCTGGGGAGGCAAATGGGGGAAAAGCTTTTCTCCTTTGCAAGTAGGCAAAACTTGGTTTTACTCTGAACTTGGAAGATTAGCGGAAGTTCGTACTTTGCAAGGCATAGAAACTAAACAAATCCGAGACGAACTTGGAATAGCGAAAACTAAAAACAAGTTAGCTGAGACTTTTGAAGCTCATTGTGTTGACAGTTTTGCTTTAGCCTATTCAGTAGTCGCAAATCCAATTGCCGAAAACAAAAACTTGCTATGCATCGTTCCGCTAAGATTTCATCGAAGGCAGCTCCACAGACTAGAAAACGCGCCTGGAGGAATTCGTTCTCCTTATGGCGGAACAATATCTGCTGGCTTCAAGAGGGGTTCTTTGGTCAAGCACCTGAAATACAATCTCTGTTTTGTAGGGGGTTCGAGTAAAGGTAGAGTTTCGCTGCATTCTGTTGAGACAGGCAAGCGACTCTGCCAGAATGCCCAACCCCAAGACATTAATTTTTTAACTTACAACACCTGGAGGACTAGATATGTGGCATAAACCCTGCCCTCCGTTTCCTGAGTGCCTGTCGCCTGGGGTTTCCCCAGGCTATAGCAACGGCACGTCCCGTCGCCAAGCTGGATACAGCTCTGGCGAGGGTCTCCACGGAGGCGGATAGATGAAAATTGTTATAAAAAAGTTATTATTCTTCGCTCATAATTTATCAAAAGTGCCTTAACTTTGGCTTGGACTGCTTCATAGATTGCTAACCCACAGCATAAACATCTTTTTCCTTACCAAAAGCAAAGCGCAAAGAGTGACCCAAGTTTTTACTAGATTTGGTTAAAAAGATAAATAAGCCTAGGCTTGCTAGTCCTCCAGCCAGGAAAAACATCGCAGAGTAGCTTAAAACAAAAGCAAAAGAACCTAAAATCGGTCCGGCGATCGCTATTCCTAAATCGAAACCCCCAATACATAAGGCATATACTTTCCCTCTCTCCCTAGCATGGGAGCGGTCCGACATTAGGGCAATCATCATGGGAATTAAAATTCCTGCACCAGTTCCTTCGATTACAGCAGCTAAGAGAAAGACAAAAGGTGTTGTCCCTAAAGCTAGTAGAGACATAGAGATAGCGTAACAAATTAGACTACTAGTGATAAACAAACCGCGACCAAAAATATCCGATGCTCGACCAACCACAGCGCGAGCTATAAAGGAAGCAACGGCAGCAACGGCATAAAATAAGCCAGCATTCGTATTTAGTTCTGATTCGCTGACATAGAGAGGCAAAAATGTTACTAGAGTGCCAAACACTAAACCAATATTGAGCATAATTACTGCCGGAATGGTTAGAGAAGGACTTTTAAGCAATTGCCGAAAGTTACGATTTGGTTGAAGCTGAAAGTCACCATCGGGAAGATGAATTTCAGTTTTTGTTTTGAGTTCTTCCCTAACTTGCCAGGCACTCAGCCAAGCGAGAAATCCCGAACTCGCAGATGCTAAAAACAAAGGAGTATAACCAAAATTTGCTTCAATATATCCTCCCAAAGCTGGTCCTATTGCCATGCCAATTGGGATCGCCAAACTCATATAGCCAATTAATTCTCCCCGTTGTTTGACGGGAGAAAGATCGACTACTAAAGCACTATAGCCAGTAGTAAAAGCGGCAATACTGATTCCGTGAAATGCTCTTAGTGCCATTAAAGCTGGAATAGAATGCACCAGAAGGTATCCCAGAGGGGCAATTGCAGCAACAGTAGTACCGATTAAGATAATAATTTTACGACCTCGGCGGTCTGCTAACTGTCCCAGCCAGGTACGGGAAAGGATCAATCCAATGGCAAAACAGCCCATAACTAGCCCTACCTGCTGTTTCGTTCCGCCTATGTCTTGAATGTAGAGGGGCAATACGGGTAACAAAGAAGTCATGCTGAACCAAAATAAGAGTCCAGCAGTAAACAAAGTTAGTAAATTTCGTCTGGTTGATGGTTCTAGGCTAACAAAGGCTTTCACAGTTACCAATGGTTATTTTTTGGCGAGAGGTTCGCTCCTGGCAGTCGCGGTCCGGCAGCACCCGCATTCGCGGGATCGCTACCGAGCGCAATCTTAGAGTTCTTCGACTTATTTTAACAATCCTTTACATACTCAGAGGTCGAGCTAAGTCTTTTTCTGACTAAATTTGATAATTTTGCGCTTGCATCGTCCAGAGATTGGCGTATTCTCCACCTTGTCGTGACAACTGTTGATGAGTCCCTTCCTCAATTAATTTTCCGGCTTTGAGAACGAGGATACGATCTGCCATCGGTACCGATGCTAAGCGATGAGTTACCAAAATAGCCATCTTTCCCCGCACTAATTCCGCAAAACGATGATAAATTTCATATTCGCTACGAGGATCTAAAGCTGCCGTTGGTTCGTCTAAAATGAGTATTTGCGATTGTTGCTGGCGAATAAAAGCCCTGGCGATCACGCAGTGCCTCGCTTCGCGAGATCGCAACTTTTTGCCACTCTCCCCCAGAAAGTTCTGTTCCGTCAAACTGCTTTCCTAATAGGGTGTCGTATTTATGATCCAAACGGTTTATCTTATCGGCAATTCCTGCTTTTTTTGCTGCCAATTGCAACGCTTCTGGCTTGTTTAGGGTTTCTAAGTTGCCTATAGCAATATTTTCTCCAACAGTCAAACAATAACGGCAAAAATCCTGAAACACGACACTAATTTGCTGCCGCCATCGATCTAAATCTAAGTTTTTTAAATTAGTATCATCGACCAAAATTTCTCCTTCTGTTGGATCGTAGAATCGAGCCAGTAACTTAATCAAAGTAGTTTTGCCCGCACCATTTTCTCCTACTAAAGCAACAGTTTCCCCAGCTTGCAAAGTAAAAGAAACTTTTTCTAAAGCCACTCTGCCATCGGGATAAGCAAAAGAAACAGCATTAAACCTAATTCCCAATCTAATTGGTCGAGAAACTGGCTGAGCGAGAACGATAATTGCTAGATTAGGCTTACTATCAAGGAATTTAAATAAACGCTCCATATAAATTAGCGCTTCTTGTAAGGAAAAAACTTCGCCAAATAGCTGAGTAAGATTTTGTTGGACATAGGTCAGTGATTGAATGAACAACAAGACATTACCTGGAGTCAGCCTTCCTCCTCTAGCTTGTAAAACAATCCAGCAAAAAGCCAAAGCATTGCCTAAAGCACCTAAAATCTCCCAACTAACAAGAGAAAAAGCTTGTTTACCTCGCAACCGGCGCATAGTTTGATACTTATCCTCGAAAGCCTCTAGATAGCGGTTAATAAACAAAGAACCCAGTCCAAAAAGCCTTACTTCTTTGGCATAAGTGTCGGTCAGCATTACGGAAGAGTAGTATTGCATCCTTCGAGCTTGCGGACTTTTCTCGACATGGTTTCCCAAATATCCCAGCGAATTTTGAAAGAAAAATAAATTTGGGGTAAAGAAGTCAACAAAATCAGTACGGGTATCCACCAGCTTAAGGAAGATAGCAAAAACAGCATGGTTGATAGAGTTATTAAGGACTGAAATCCCCAGCTGAGAGTAATAATTAAGCGAACGGGTCGATGTTCTACTTCTTGCTGAATTAGCTGTAGTTCGTCATAGAAAAGAGCATCTTCAAAGCGGATTAAATCTTTAAAACTATCAGCTTTACGCATCAAGAGAAGATTAATATGGGCAGTAAACTTTTCACTGACATTACGGAAAGCAGCTTCTGAGTAGGGTTGAAGCAAACTTTGTAGCAAGATAGCTAACACCCAGCCAATAATCAGACCAATAAAAATCCAAAGACTATATCTATCCGTTGAGTTGATGCTGGCGGCTACTGTATCGACTACTTTTTTATTAATCCAGAGACTGACACTAGGAATGAAACCTTGTAATAAGTTAGTTATGCCTAGGAAAGTGGCTTCTTGTTCTTGCGGTGCTGCCCTCCACAACAGAGGTAGAGAACGCATCAAAATCCTACTGTAGTTTTTAATTAGATTGAAGGAATTTTGTAAGGATACAGCCATGAATAGATCTTGGTTGTAGTATATTTTATGCGGATATACTACAATGGTTGTCGTCAAATTATTGATAATTTTTAGCAAAAATCTACAGCGGCGTGCAATTTGGTTAAGTACGTTTTAAAATTCAATCCCTTGAAAAAGAAACGAAAAAGAAACGCCAAGTGTACTTAACGGTACTTAAACAATTTTGATAGTCAAAATAAGATAGAATGCTTTTGCTGATTGATTTTAACATTATCATTAATAGCGCTCGCGGTCATGAAAGAAACAACGGGAGCAGCCATGCCTTCCTGCTTCGATAGATGCGTAGCTTATAAAGCTAGTTTAGGCTTTGTTTGGGCATAATTTTTGTTTAAGTACCGTTAATTGCTCTGATGAATCAATTTTTATCATATTTTCCAAGTGGATAAGTTACGTTTCTACTATTTTTTATTTTCGGAGAGTGACAAAAGAGGGGTAGGTAAGGGGCTGTGGGGCGAGGTTGTCTCGCCACGTCCTTTCATGGGGCAAACTCGGTTCGACCCCAGTCCTCGTAAAGTAAATTCCGCACTTGTATACCCTGTTCGTCTCACGGTGCGGAATGCACTGCGCGGGGCTGGGCGTTCGGCTTACCGGCTCGAATTTGATTCGAGCCAGGTCGGCAGTGTAGTGCCTTAGACCTAAAAGTTAACTTACTTTTTCCCACAATGATTTTTCTTTCAACAATGACTCTTTGTGATATCGAGACAACACTTGCGGGTCATGAACTGTGATTGTGCGTTTATAAATCGAAATTATTTGCTTACTTCGCAATAATCTAAGGAGACGAGTGATAGAAGGACGATTTGCGCGTATTAAGTTAGCTATGTTTTGATGAGTCAGCTTTAGTTTAATTAATATTCCTGCTTCAGTCTCGATGCCAAAGTCATCACACAAAAGCAACAAAAATAGAGTCAATCTCGTGAACAAATCTCGCTGAGCTAAAGCATCGATCATTTTTTGTGACCTCAACAGTCTTTGTGAAAGTTCCATAACTATCAAGCTCGGTAGTTCGGGAAATTCCTTCAGTACTTGTTGAAATTGAGCATTCGTCAGGAAAAAGAGACTGACTGGCGACCAAGCAACTGCAGAGTAAGAGCCTTCGACACTGTCTGAGATCGACGACAGCACGCCAAATAAATTATTGGGAGGCAACAAAATGAGCGGGATTTCTTTCCCAGCGCGATCGATTCGAGATAGTTTGACTGCTCCTTCCAGTAAAAAGTAAATCCGTTCCGTTGGTTTTTCGGGAGAAAAAATGGTTTCACCTGCTGCAAAAGTTTTGACTGTTTTATAAAATTCGATTCCCTTTTGATGAATCAAAAATTTCTTCAACACAGTTACTAAAGAATGAGTTTTATTCATAAACAATCCTCATATTGTCAATGTTGTTTTTTAAGAGCTTTAATGAAAGTGCTTTAGTTCTAGTGGTAATAAAGGATTTATGAAGAATAAATTTAAATGACAAAAAACACGTTATTCTATCTCTGCAAAAACTAACTTTTTCCAGAAATAATTTTTGATTTTTTTATTTGCTCTGCTTACAGTTAAATTAATAGTTAAATCTTGTTAAAACGCTAAAAATATTTTTGTTTTAACCGAAACAAATATCCAATTGTAGTTGCCATAGCTTTAGGTCAATAAGTTGCAAGAGTTGATGACCGTGCTTATTACAATGCAATGATGAAGCTGAGCGGGGCGACAGCAACTAACCCTATCTGATACTATATGCCTCCTCAAACGTTTTTTATAGGCATTGATTGCTGGATGCAAATTTTTCGGCTGATATTTCTGTTGATATTTCTGTACAATCATTAATCAATTTCTCTCCATCCTGGCTAAAACAGTGTAAGGAGAATTGCTCTGACAGAGTGAGACCGAAATTATGCCAGAGAACGCTGCTTTTAATCTCACGATTAAATTAATTTACTTACTACAACTAAAAAACACAATAAATGTGTAGATTTTGTGAGTTGAGCTACCGATAGAATATCGTTAAAGGATCGAGCAGTTAATTGGAGGAAGTCCCGCTCCAATCTGTTTCCAAGTTAATCCCGCATCGTTGGAAATGAATATTTGACCTTCGCTAGTGCCAAAAGCAACTCTATTGCCCAAAGAGGTAAGGTTTCCCGTATTGATATTGTCTGAGAACCATTCCGGTAAACCTTGCTGGCCTTTCTCAAAGGTTCCCGAATCATCGAGTCTTCGTCGGTAAAGTGCCGCTTTACCACCATGGGGACCAACTGAGACACTCATCAAAATCATATCGCCGCAAATGGTAACGGCGCGGGAGTAGGTGGCATGAAGATTGGTTAGATCGAATTGCCATGAATCTCCCCCATCTCTACTAATGGCTAGACCCTGAGCCGTAGCTGCTAGCACTAAATTAGGGCGATTGCGAACGGTCAGTACTTGATGGACATCTGAATGAAGGTCAATAGTTGGTTGCCAAGATTTACCTCCATCTTTGGAGCGGAGAATACCTCCTACGTGTACATTGACATAAAGTTCGCCCATCGATCCTGCTGCCATAGAACGAACTGCTGGAGGACCACCCCACGGCGTGTACCATTGGTTTCGACCCTCAGCTTCTTCAAAACTGGCGATCGCCTCGATGCGTTCATTTGTAATCTTTATTAAATGAGCTTCGGATGTTCCAGCTAAAACTCCTCCTTGAACTGGGAGAATGCATTTCAACTCCCAATCTTTTATAGAAGCTACTTTATTCCATCTACCTTCACCATCCCGTTTCCACACAGACTTGAAGTCATCTACTACCCAAAGTCCGTCATTATCAGAAGCGAGAGCGGTGATGGGATGTCCTTTAAGTTCGACATGTTGCTGGGAATCTCTAAGAAACCACAAGCCTTCACTAGTACCTGCGATCGCTGTAGCATTCGACTCTGTATCTGACAACTCGGATATTGGTTGTTTTGCTATAGTCATGGTTGAAATTTCCTTTTTCACTTAAATTTATAAAGTTTTTTCTTTATAAATTCATTGTAGTAAAGTAGTAAAGGAGAATTTTTTCTATAGCTTTAAGTTTGCCGCGAACTAAAGTTCCGGCTCAAAGCTCAAACCCATTAAAAGGGGTTAGCTTAACCAAATTTTGAGTCTTGCACCTCGCTAAAAAATAAAGTCTATTAAAGCTACTGGTTGAAAATAATCAAGATTTGGTTTTTGAATGAGAAGATTGTTGGGAATGAATTATAAGAAGTTGTTGCAATAGTCCAATTCCTGCAGGAGTCCAAACATACTGTTTTCTAGCATTAATGTGATAATGGATTCCTTCAACAAAGTTAGATGAATATTTGGTTTTAGCCTGAATAATCCACTCAGGAGAAATTCCTAAAAGAGTACTGACGGCTTTGGTTGGCAATAAGTTGGAAGGAATATTGTCTGCTTTGTGGCGATCGCGTAATAGTAATAATTGCTTGATTCCTGACCGAGTCCATTGAATTATTCCTTCTTCATCTTTATAGTAATGAATGCCTGAATGGAATTCTTCTGGATGTTGATATCTTTGACCGTGACACCAGCTTACAGAACAACCCAGTTGAGCGGCAATTTCTTTGGTTGTCCAAGTTTTTGCTCTTGTTTTGTCTTTTATAATTTTTTTTGTTTGTTCTTTAATGTTTTGCAGGCGATCGCTTGTAGTTGAAAAAGTTTTATCTAGTTTGTTTCTGAATTCGTTTAAATGTTCGATCGCAGAATTATAAGTTCTCCGTAAATTTCTTCTAGTTCTGAGTTTATTTATCAATAAACTTTTCTTAGTTCTGCGCAACTGCCTTAAAAAAATTTTGGTTTTATTATCGAGCCAAATTCTAACCTCAGTAGCTTTTATTATCTTTATCTTTTTCGCTCTGGTAGCTTCATTGTGATAATTAATATTTACCAAAGTCGATTGATGAGGATGGCTGGTTTTACAAGAACGAGGGTTCCATTCTATTGAGTTAGTTATTGAAAGAGTAGGCTGGTGAAAGATTTGGGTCGTAATTGAAGGGAAAGGAATATTAGCTGCTGGTTTTGATTTTGAAATAAAAGATTCTTGCTGTTTTAGAGAATTATTTTTGAAGTGAAACGAGGGAATAAGTTTTATCTTTGTCAGTGCAATTAAAGTATTCTGAATCCGAGATTTCTCTTTTGTAAGTCCAGAAAAAATAGGAGCGATAAATTTGCGGGGATTCAGTTCTGATTTATTAGTTAATTCTACTATTTGGTTCGTTTCTGGCGATAGAGCCTCAGCTATAGCGCGATCGAGAGAAGGAATATTTCTAAATTCTGTCAGCTGACAAATTTTTTTCAACTTGTTAGCTAAAGCAGGAATGGGATCGGGTAAATGAGCAAGAGTTTTGAATATATTGGCTTGCTCGGGGTTTTCAAAATCTGCCCGAGAAAATAATAAACCTTCTCTTAATTCAAGATTATGAGTATTCCACAATTTTTTATCCTCTGCCAGAGCAAGAATGGAGAGATAAATAACTAACTGAGGAAAAAAATCAATTTCCAGACATCTTTTATCTAAGGATTTTCTGAGAGGATGCTGATAATCTGATAGTCCTTTAATGTTATCTTCAACTGATTGAAAATCTTTAGCAAAATAGAGGCTGTCATAATCTAGTAACTTTAGACTCAATCGATCGAAGCGATTGATTACGACAATATTGCCGTGCTGCAAATCTCCATGAGCTATCCCAGCATCTAAAAGATCTTTTGACAGTTTAAGCCATTGTTCTGCTAGAGATTTTAAAATGTTTTTTCTATTTAAATTAGCTTTAATGAATTTTTTTAAATTTTCCTCTTCTATCCATTCCATTTTGAGAACGGGATAACAGTCTCCTTGAACTCTAATTCCTTCTTCTAAAAGAGCAAAATCAACAAAATAAGAATGAATCGAACTATTTTTTAAATTTTTAAGAATTTTTTTATAGTGATTTATGATATCAAAATTACTGCGATAAAAACACTTAATAGCCCAAATTTTCTTGGGAGAATAAGTCTCGTATTTAAAAACAATGGCAAAACTTCCAGCAGCCGACCAAATATCTTTAATGCCATTAGATTTAACTTTTTCTAATGCTTTGCCATTAACTAAACTGGAATCTAAATCGCGCTCACTTTGAGAATAAGTATCTTTTTTGCGAAAAGCAAATTGAGGATTGCGAATTGCACTATAGTACTCCGAACGGCTAGGATATTTCATGGCGATCGCTCCCTAAGGCAATGTCGAATTAAATTATGGGTCGTGTCCGGAACCTTAATTAATGTGAGTTAGATGAAGACAAAAATCGTAACTAATGGGGTCAGGGGTCAGTATCATTTTCGTCGAACTCAGGTTTAATTAATACTGCTGTCGTATCGTCGTTCTTAATCAGATTATTTTGCCTCAGTCGATCGATAGCTTGTCTGAAATCTTCTATCTTTTTTAACTCAAAGATTTTTTGCCACTCCTGGGACTGATTTTCATAATCTGTCAAGAGCCAATGGGCAAGAGCATCTGATGCTAACAAAAAGGTATCTCCCCAATTGCAGTAACCTTCAATAAATTGAGGAGAAAAGGAGGAATATTCTGGAAGACTTTCAAAACATTGAGTTGTTGTTTTAAAATCTCCCGAATTATTGAGCGGAAAAGCAAAAAGATTCTCGCTATTTCTCTCTAATTTGAATAAGCAACTATCCCCTATGGCAACAGCTTGCCATTTTTGTGCTTCTGAATCGGGATGGGTTGGCAGGCTCAAACCAATGAAAGTAGCCGAACCTCTGTCTTTAATTTGCGAGCCTACTTCCCACCACTTTCTGTTTGGATTCGTGAGTTTGGCTAGATAATATTGTCGCCATTG
The DNA here is from genome assembly GCA_015207585.1 of Pleurocapsales cyanobacterium LEGE 06147. Lineage (GTDB taxonomy): Bacteria > Cyanobacteriota > Cyanobacteriia > Cyanobacteriales > Xenococcaceae > LEGE-06147. The sequence goes on from JADEWQ010000047.1 coordinate 18,306, forward strand.
TTCTTGGGCTGGCTTCAACCATTCCTGGTGCGATCGCTGTATTCTGGCAATAGGATTACCCAGATCTTGACAGAAGGATTGGACGAGAATCTCTGCCCACTTGCTCGGATATAAAGAAGAGCCAGCCCCGTCCGCGAGAGCTGTTAAACTTCCATCGGAGCTACTTTCAAATCGATCTTGATTATTTTTCTGCTCTTCGCCAATTTTGGGAACAGAAAAAGCAATAATTTGATTTGGCATAACACTTTAGCCGCGAAATTCAGCTTTAGTTCCTATTTCTAACAACTGAATCATGGTTTCAAGTTTAGCTTTATAGACAAAACCTTTGGAATAAGGAGCAGGGGTTAAGCCGCTAGCAGCAGCCCTCTCTAGCATCAGTGGAGGTAATTCGCTAGAAATCTCAAACAAAAATTGGGCATAGTTATCTCCTTTCGGTAACTGCTCGGAGGACGAAGGAAGAATAACTTCTGTTTCTGAGCCTCCAGAAATATGAGCATTGAGTAACAAAGTCTTTCCGTCATCTGTTTCTAACTGAGTCAATTCCTCAGCAGCTATTCTCGCACTAGGAAGAGAGTTAGCTTCTCCATCAGTAATATTGATTACTACAGGGGGAAAGCTCGATTTGTGCTCCCCAATCCAGTCAGACACCAACTGAGAAGCCATTTTAAATGCTTCAGTCATTGGCGTTTCCCCCACCGCAGATGGTTCGATCCAAATCGGAAATTGATCGTCGATTTCCACCAAACCGCCTGCTCCATCGGATACTTTTCTTTTGATGGTTTCTACTCTCAGACAGTTTTCCGTTAGCTCTTGAATAGTTACCATTGGCTTAGAAGCTAAATTTCCGGAAAAAGCGTTAACAGCCGCATCGTTTAATTTGCCATAGCCCAAAACCGAAATATCGCAGCTATTTTTAATGTCTTCGCCATCAGTACAAGCTAGAACTGTCTCTCGCAGTACTCGGTTAACGGCAGTAGCACATTCTTTGGCTTTGATAGTGCCAGCAGCACCATACGGGTAGCACATAGAGAAAGATTGATCGATGAGGATAACTAGATATCCTGGATTGGCTCTACTAATTTCTTGGTTGTAAGACATAATTCGCAATTAAACAGAGGAAATCGATCCCGCAATTAGCGATTGGACGAGATGATCCTCCCGCCGTACTCGCTTGCAAATGAGACGACGATTCTAAACGAATACAGCCAAATTCACCATAAAATTTCACTCTAATTTAACAAATACAACAAAAATTTACCAAAAGCGACTGTTGCCCATTTTTTTTAGATGGGAGGAATAATTGGTCATTAGAATAGCTATTAGCTTTTAAAGGACAAATAACAAATAACAAAGGACGCTTGCATAGAACGCGCTAAGAAAAGGGATGAGCTTAACGTATCTCCCTGTCTTCTTTAATATCTCCAGTCAGTTGGAATAACTCTTTCAAATAATGAAGCATCGGTTCCTTTTGGATCGGTTGACTGCGGAAACCAATGTACCCATCGGGTCTAATCAAGTACGCAGACTCGGCTCCAGCACCGTAAATTTGATGCAGTTCGCTTTTTATATCCAATAAAATGGAACCATTCCAGTCAAGGGCAGCAGGCTTGTCACTGTCAGCGATAATAATATGCGATCGCACTCGTTCACCCAGGAGTGATTCGATCCATTGAGCCAGATCGACTAGATGAGTATAACCTTCCGAGGTTGGCGATCGCCCGTCAAACAGCAATAGGGTAAACCCAGTTTTGAAATTGTTCGAATAAACTCGTCTGTGAACGAGAGGGATAGCGTTGACAGAAACCTTGCGGAGCGCGATCGCCCGCTCGCGGTCCAGTTTGAAAGTTAAAGCGGTCTTTGAGAGTTGGTGTTTCACTTTCTTTGTCGGGCAGTAGATTGGTGTCCAACAGCGAACCTTGATATTCCTGCGATAGCGAGCTATTGCGATAGTGAATGTCGAGTTCTGCTATCTTTTTAACTACCAAAGGCTGAATAAGTTCTAGACTCAGCAGTTGTAATAAAAGGCGATCGCGTACAAATCGTAAGGCAGGATTTTGGGTGGTCAATAACCTAGTGGGAACGTCCGTAGCGGCTAAAACTGACTTGGCGACTGGACGACGCTCTGCCTCATAGGTATCGAGTAAAGATGTAGAGGCTTCATTGTTAATTACTAATGCCAATTTCCAAGCCAGATTGTAAGCATCTTGAATACCAGTATTCATGCCTTGCGCACCGACAGGACTGTGAATGTGAGCAGCATCTCCGGCTAAGAATACGCACCCCTGACGATATCGATTAACCAGCCTGCGATGAATCCTAAAGTTAGACATCCACACTGGATTGCTGATGGTAGTCGTGGTGTCGCCCGTTCGCTCCCTCATTAATTGTTGCAATAGCTCTGTAGATGCCTCTGGCACTGCTTCAGCCGCTTTGTCAGTAAAGGCAACAATTAACCGCCACTGATTTAACTGGGGAAGAGGAATGACTACCCAGGGACCATATTCGTGGAACCAAACATGTATTTCGTCGTGGGACTTATTCCAATCGAGATCGACATCAGCCAGCAAAAACTCTTCCTCATAGGTGCTACCTTCAAACTGAAGATTGAGAGTTTTTCGTACTTGGCTGCGGGCACCATCGCAACCAATTAACCAATTAGTGCTAATTTCCTCTGTGATGTTAGTATTCTCATCGTTGTCTCGGACAAGAGCAGTGACGCGAGTGCCATTTTGTTGCAAATCGATTAATTCCTTCGAGCGTTCTACCTCCCCACCGAGGGATTGCAACAACAAGATAAGCTGGCGTTCTGTTTCACTCTGCGGTACGCTCAATACATAAGGATAGGGAACGTGCAAGGTTTGAAAACTTAAATGCAAATGCAGTAAATTTTTACTCTCAGCATGTACATTTATTCCCTTTACTTGTAAACCTCGATCTATTAACTGCTTGCTAATGCCCATATCTTCAAAGACTTCGAGGGTTCGAGAGTGAACGCCTAGAGCCTTTGAGGTTTGGGAAGGTTCTTCTGCTTTATCAATTAGACGACAGTTAAGACCACGTCGCAGCAATTCACATGCCATTGTCAGTCCAGTGGGACCTGCGCCAATAATTAGAACATCTGTTTTGTTTCTCAGCGATTGATTCATCGATCGCCTCCATAATTTAATTGTTCGCAAAACTACTTCCGTTGTTTTGCTTTTCCTTTTTATATAAAGTCCATTTGATTAAGGCATCATCCTATCCTAAAAATAGCTTATAAGCAGGATTGCGACTTTCATCCCAATAGCGATAGCCTAAGGTATCAACAAAGGTTTGCCACTCTTCCATCTCGTGAGGAGGTACTTGCATTCCTACGACAATACGTCCGTAGTCTGCCCCGTTGTTGCGGTAATGAAATAGACTGATATTCCAGTCGGGACTCATAGAACCTACAAACTTCATTAACGCACCGGGACGTTCGGGAAACTCGAAACGATAGAGCAATTCATTGTGAGCGAGGGAAGAATGTCCACCTACCATGTGCCGCAGATGCAATTTGGTCAGTTCGTCATCGGTTAAGTCAATGGTTTTGAAACCGCATTCTTCAAAAGTTTCAGCCATTTTTGTCCCATCGGCACGGTTGACAATTTGCACCCCTACAAAAATATGAGCTTCTTTTTTATCGGCAATACGATAGTTAAACTCTGTTAGATTGCGTTTGCCCATACAGTCACAGAACTTGCGTAGACTGCCCGGTTCTTCGGGAATAGTGACGGCAAAGATCGCTTCGCGGCATTCGCCCAACTCTGCTCGTTCCGAGACAAAGCGGAGGCGATCGAAGTTCATATTGGCACCACAGGCAACGGCAACTAAAGTTTCTCCCTGAATTTGTTCCCGTTCTACATAGGCTTTAGCACCAGCGATCGCCAAAGCACCTGCGGGTTCTAAAATCGAGCGCGTATCCTCAAACACGTCTTTAATAGCAGCGCAGGTGGCATCCGTATCGACCAAGATGATATCGTCCACATATTCCTGACACAGTCGAAAGGTTTCCTCCCCTACTTCCCTTACTGCCACTCCATCGGCGAATAAACCCACTTGAGGCAAGCGCACCCGATGTCCAGCTTTTAGCGATCGATACATGGCATCGGCATCTACCGGCTCGACTCCAATAATCCGAATTTCGGGGCGCAATCGTTTTACATAAGCTCCAATCCCAGAAATCAATCCGCCGCCCCCAATCGCTACAAAAATAGCATGGATGGGTTGCTGGTATTGCCGCAAAATCTCTATGCCAATGGTTCCCTGTCCGGCAATTACATCGGGATCGTCAAAGGGATGAATAAAAGTCAAGCCTTTTTCCGCTTCTAGTTGACGGGCATAATCATAGGCATCGTCGTAGGTATCTCCCTGGAGGACAACCTCCCCTCCACGGGCTTTGACCGCATCTATCTTAACTTGCGGAGTGGTCACTGGCATGACTATAATCGCTCGCGTTCCCAGCCGAGAAGCACCAAGGGCGACTCCCTGAGCATGGTTTCCAGCAGAAGCAGCAATTACTCCCTCTGCCAGCACTTCTGGCGGCAGATTTGCCATTTTGTTGTAAGCACCACGCAGCTTGAAGGAAAAGACAGACTGCATATCCTCCCGTTTAAGTAGGAGTTTGTTATTGAGCCGCGCTGATAAGTTCGGGGCATACTCGAGGGGGGTTTCTTGGGCGACATCGTAGACACGAGCCGTCAGAATTTGTACTAGGTAATCGCAAAGCATGAGGAAATAAGGTAACAGATGCCGGATGTAAAGAAATTTTAGTTTACTTAGGGACTCTTTATATCGATAATCTCGATCTTCTCGGCTCAAAACATCATCCGGCAAACTACCAGAGATGCGAGCATTCCCGCTGCATCAGCACAAAGGGCAGCCGGGAGTGTGTGACCCGTACGAACAATGCCAATACTACCAAAATAAACTGCCATTACATAAAAGGTAGTTTCGGTCGATCCTTGCATTGTGGAAACGAGGAAAGACAGAAAGCTGTCGGGGTCATTGTTCACAATTTCTGACATCAGCCCAAATGAACCACTACCTGACAGGGGACGAATTAATGCCATTGGTAAGGCTTCCGGTGGTAGGGTAATGAGAGAGGTAATGGGAGAAACTATCGCTGTTAAAATATCAAGAGCACCACTAGCACGAAACATGCCAATAGCGACAAAAATTGCTACTAAAAAAGGAATAATCCGAATGGCAATTTGAAAGCCTTCTTGTGCCCCTTCTGTAAGAGTTTCATAAACTCTGATCCCTTTAAAATAACCAAACAAAAGGAAAAGACAAATTAAAATAGGCAACAGCCAGTTAGAGAGGTTGCTCACAAAAGCCATGGTGAAGAGATAAGGAAATCCTCGTACTGAGAGGCGGAAAAAAACAGCCACAAAAAATGCCACAATTAGCCCTCCGAAAATAATATTGCCAATCATGCCCGGAGGAATTAATTCAGACTCAAAGGTTTCATCGGTTTCTGTTTTAGTGTCTGGATTGGTAGTATCTGACTTATATTTGACAGCAGTCAGGACAGACGATTGACGGCGGGCTAGAAATTTGGCAACAACAATGGCAACAGTTGTAGAGCAAACAGTAGCAATAATTGAGGGCAAGATAATTGCTGCAGGATTGCTAGCTCCAGCACTCGCTCGCACGGTAATTACACCGAGGGGTAACAGTGTCACCGATGAAGTATTAATTGCTAAAAACAGACACATGGCAGGTGTTGCCGTTCCCGGATTGGGATTGAGTTTATTGAGTTCTGTCATAGCTTTCAGACCGATGGGAGTTGCCGCATTGCCCAAACCGAGAGCATTGGCAGCCATGTTCATAATCATCGCTGACATAGCTGGGTGATTGACAGGAATCTCGGGAAACAGTCGGCACATAACCGGGCGGATCGAGCGGGCAATCAGTCGCATCATACCTGCAGTTTCCACAACTTTCATAATTCCCAACCACAGTGCCATTGCTCCAATTAATCCAATCGCTAACGTCACGGCATCTTCAGCTGCTTGAAATGACGCTTCAGTTAAAGCCTCCATCCTACCGTTGTAAGCTGCCACTACCGTTGCTGAAACAATCATGAATAGCCAAATGCCATTGAGTGGAGACGATGCTTTTTTCATCTTCTTTTGTTTTTCCTGCTGGAGACTCCCGCTTTAGCGGTGAGAGGAAAGCAGGGCAGGGATTAACTGCTCTCCTGTTTACAATTTAGATACGGAAATACACGTAATCTATATACAGTAAGTCTTTCAGTTGTTGTACAATTAAAAGAAGCCGAATTGTTAACGCAGTCGATTACCCGTCGACAGGCTCAAACAGTAGGCTTGGATATCTGGCGAGTAGCATCGAAAACGGGTAGAAGTATCTGGTAAGTGTGATACTTCGTGGGGCTGGCGTGGGAGATATAACCACGCAGGAGTTGAAACTCTGAGACTGAAAGCCGACTTAGGAAAGAGTTAAACATTTTTTGTTTTTCTTCTGAGAATTAACTGGTAAGTAGGAACGTAAACCAGCCTGAAAGCTCGACCAAGTATCTGAATGCTCCCCCGTATGAGACTAGGATAGGCGGTTAGGGCTAAAGCCTGCGTTTTAAGGTAGTTGACGTAATCAACTTGAGAGTTTGAATCAATAATTTTTACATACTAACCGAGCGCTCCCGCGCAGCGGGTGCTGCCGCACCGGGGTTTTCTACCCGCCCCATAGCATAGCAACGTAAAAAGTACCTGAGAAATTGTGAAAATTTTAGAAGTAGTTTGAGTAAGCTTAAAACAGAAAGCGTCGATATGCTGCGCGTACGCCTGATTGCAACTGCAAAAAGCAAACTCTTCACGCAGTGCTTCACTGAGAGCGAAACCGCATCTTACCAATTTGAAGGGATTGAACCAGACAGAGGAAACACTCGAAATCAATGGTCGAAACAATTATTTTTTTTCTCGTTATTGGGCTCATTATCATTAGGATTTTAGTCAATCCCGTCCTCGTCAAAAGGCGACGAAATCGTCTCAAACGACGTTCCTTTCCTTCACTTTGGCGTGCCATTATCGATCGCAATCTTTTTATTTATTCTCATCTTTCTCCTGATGAACGAAGACGGCTTGAAGGACACATTCAGGTATTCTTGACGGAAAAACAATTCATTGGCTGTGGAGGATTGCAGGTAACCGAAGAAATGAAACTGACTATTGCTGCTACCGCCTGTTTACTTTTACTCAATGAAAGAGGAGAATACTTTCCTAAACTTCGCTCAATTTTAATTTATCCCGGCACTTATTTAGTTAATGAAACCGTTGCTACTAGCCATTATGTTGTCGAAGAAAAGCGTGTGGCAAGACTAGGGGAATCGTGGGCTAAAGACCAAGTAGTTTTGTCGTGGGAACAGATCGAACAAGATACTTTTAACTGGAGAGATGGACATAACTTAATCTTGCATGAATTTGCTCATCAGTTAGATCGAGAAGACGGTAGTGCACAAGGCGTTCCTATTTTGCAGAAAGACTCGGACTATTCTATTTGGGCGAAGGTAATGACAAAAGAATATCAACAATTATGTCAAGATACTCGGAGAGGTGTAAAGACGGTAATGGATAGCTATGGAGTAATCAATCCCGCAGAGTTTTTTGCCGTAGCTACCGAGACATTTTTTGAAAAATCATATCAATTGCTAAAGAAGCATCCGGCACTTTATGAGCAACTGCAACGCTACTATCAAGTAGATCCCGTGCAATGGGTTTAGACATTGTTTTTACAATGAGCGAGATGGAGACAGACGTGACAGACAAAAAGATTTATTTGGCTAGTCTTTATGGTTTCTCACAACAGCAGAAAATGTTACTATTACCTCCTATTGTTCGAGCTTTAGAAGCTTTGGGTGCTCAAGTGTGGGAATCATTCGAACGTAATAGTCAAATTGATTTTTCACAGACTGATTGGGCCTATCGTGTGGCGCAGGCAGATTTAAATGATCTCAAAAATTGTGATGGGATTTTTGCTGTCGTCAATGGAACACCACCAGATGAAGGGGTAATGATAGAGTTGGGAGTAGCGATCGCCCTTAACAAGGCAATTTTTCTCTTTCGGGATGATTTCCGTCGCTGTAGTGATAGTGAAAGGTATCCTTTGAATCTAATGATCTTTTCTGGTTTACCAGAAGTTGGTTGGGAAAACTACTACTATACTTCCATAAAAGAAATTCATTCCCAGGACAAAGCCTTATATGGTTGGTTAATAGCAGACAGTTATAGTTAATATCTTTGAATTCTCATCTGATTTCCTAACTTTGATGACATTAACTGCAACTTGGGCAACGAAGCGAATACGGACACAAAGTGTGTCGAAGACTAGCTTGGCACTGGGTGGTCGGAAAACCGTATTTTACGGCTACTTTCTCCTGACCTACAATAGTAAGCAGAATAAAAAAAATTTAAACTTACTCGTTAAAACAATTAATAACCAAACGAAAATGGGATTTTTTGAATCTGAAGTAGTTCAACAAGAAGCCAAACAGTTATTTGAAGATTATCAATCCTTAATGCAATTAGGGAGCGAGTATGGTAAATTTGACCGCGAAGGCAAAAAAATCTTCATCGATCGCATGGAAGAATTAATGGAACGCTATCGCATTTTCATGAAGCGTTTTGAGCTTTCTGAAGATTTTATGGCGCAAATGACTGTTCAGCAACTTAAGACCCAACTGAGTCAGTTTGGCATTACTCCCCAGCAAATGTTTGACCAAATGCACGTAACTCTAGAGCGCATGAAGTCAGAAATCGAGCCATAAACAATGCCCTTAATACATTGTTTATGGACGAGAAAATTGGGAAGTAGCAGGAAAGTCTTTAACTGGTTCATCTTTTAATGCTTTGAGCATAAAAGAACGCCAAATCGGCGCAGCATGACTACCACCTGTAACTCCTTTTCCTAGACTGCCGTAATGATCGTTGCCAATCCAAACTGCAGTCGCTAGCTGAGGAACGTAACCGACAAACCAAACATCTCGCTCTGAAGAAGTAGTTCCTGTCTTCCCGGCAGCAGGACGACCAATATTAGCGCTTCTGCCAGTCCCCTCACTAATTACTCCCTTCAGTACGCTATTAAGGTTAGCGGTTGCCCACTGATTTAACACCAGAGTCGGTTCCGGTTGATTGTCGAGCAGAACATTACCCCTACTATCTGTTACTCGAACAATAATAGTCGGATCTGAATACCAGCCATTACTAGCAAAGGTAGCATAAGCTCCTGCCATTTCTAGAGGAGTTACACCAATTGAACCCAACGGTAAAGAGATTACTGGCTGTAGTGGACTTTTAATCCCCAAAGTCCGACTTGTCTCAATTACTTTATCTAGTCCGACTGCTTTTCCCAGCTTAACTGCAGGTACATTACGAGATTGAATTAAAGAAGTTCTCAGCGTCATCGTTCCGGCAAAGGTATCGCCATAATTTTTGGGACTGTAATAACCAGAAGGAACGCGATAGCGAACGGGGGAATCCTCAATCGTAGAGAAGGGAGTATACTTACCACTAGCAAAGGCAGTATAGTAAACAAAAGGTTTAAACGCAGACCCAGGCTGACGGCGAGCTTGAACAGCGCGATTAAACTGACTTTCTTTGTAATTTACCCCTCCAACTAGGGCTTTTATAAAGTGAGTCCGCGGATCGACAGCAACTAATGCCACTTGATCGGCACGCACACCCGAACGTCTTAAATTTCGATATCCCTCAAAAACGGTTTCCTCTGCCATTTTTTGAGCGTAGTAGTCTATAGTGGTCTGGACGCGCATACCTCCTTGAATAACTCGCTCGTCGCCAAAACGTTCTTTGAGTTCGGCAACAACCACCTCCGTAATAAAAGGAGATTTACTCGTACGCCAGGCAGTAGGTTTACCTACTAACAAAGGTGCTTGACGTGCTTCTCGTTCTTCCTCTGGGGTAATCCACCTCAATTCTCGCATCCGTCTTAGCACTATGGCTTGTCGCCTTTTTGTTTCTGAATAGTTAATAAAAGGACTATATTGTTCCGGTGCTTGAATTAATCCTGCCATCATTGCTGCCTCGGCAAGATTTAACTCAGAAGCACTTTTATTAAAATAGGTTTCTGCTGCGGTTTCAACTCCGTAGTTATTGTGACCCCAATAAATATTATTGAGGTACATATGTAAGATTTCGTCTTTGCTAAAAACTTGCTCGACTCTAACAGCGAGAATCACTTCTGCTAGTTTGCGACTAAAGATGCGTTCGCGAGTAAGAAACAGGTTTTTCACCAACTGCATCGTTAGGGTAGAGGCACCTTCGGCTACGCTTCCTTTATGCCAGTTCACCCAAGCAGCGCGACCAATACTATAGGGATTGACACCTTGATGATGATAAAAATTGCTATCTTCTACGGCAATAACTGCTCTTTTCAGTTCGGGAGAAATTTGCGTTAGGGGTATAACTTCCCGATTGGCTTCCCCATGAAGGCTGGTCAAAAGTCTGCCTTTAATATCGTAAATATAGCTAGTTTCTGAAGGGACATAATTACGCAGCATTCTTACATCGGGGAGATTGCGAAAGCTAATGGCTAAACCAACTAATCCTCCAGCGATAATTGCACTAGTAATAGTGCTAACTCCTAAGATCGTCCCGCCTGTTGCCTTAGCTACTCCTATGACAAAAGGAGATAGGTAGGTAGAGTGTTTTGATGATTTTGATTTTTGTCTAAGAATTCTAGACAACACGATAGCAATACTTCCTTTTTAAACAGAATAAGGCGAATGCTGACAGACAATTAAGAGAATAGATCGATAGTAGCAATAGTAGGCTTGAATAGTAGACTACAGCAAATATGATGAAAGTCAATGGGTAAGAGTATTGAGCCACTTATTAAAAAACTATATTGAGTGCGCTGAGCGCAGGAAATTGCCGCGCTCAGCGCAGTGTTTTCACGTAATTTTCGTCAGCTTCAGCCAATCAACAATTGTAACAATCTCGTTCTAGAACTATAGCTATATTACTAAATATATTTTGGAAAAAAGTTTGTTTTCAAGGTTAGTTATGATAGTATAAACAAGCACGGGCGGTTAGCTCAGCGGTAGAGCGCCTGCCTTACAAGCAGGATGCCACTGGTTCAAATCCAGTACCGCCCATTTTGTTCTTATCATAATCTAGCGATTGTACTCGTGATAGGAAACATAATTTTCCGTTTTGGCAAGCTTATGCTTGAAAATAACTTCGGCAGGGTTATGGTTTCATAATAACATTGGCAGCATTGGCAACTGACTTCTTTAAAGCATCTCTCACCTCTTTATACCGAAAATATCCAGGTTGAGAAATTAATTGAGATACACGAGCTTCGATAAGATATTCCCCTAATTTATATATACTAAGCACAGCTTCCTCAATCTCTCTACAACAATCTTCTATTCGTTTAGCTTTACTTAATTTCTGATAGTGACAATACCCCTCTTTTGTCACTCTCCGAATTCAAAAAGTAAGAAATAAATCGATTTATCCAGAAAGGGGTAGTAGTGGAAATTGATTTATGCTATCAATTAAATTGTGTAATCCTAGCAATAAATAAGAATTAGGAAATACTTCTAACCAAGGAAAAATCAACCACAATAAAAGATTCGGTTGAACAAGGAGACGGACATTGTTTAAGACATTCTTCCATCCAGTTGGAGAATTCCATTGAGGATGAGACATTAAATTCAAAATATTTATAGCAATTTTCATACTCATGAGGTACAGTAACAGCAATGAGTAAACCAGTTACGAATATCATCTTTTGTTACTTTTAACATTGCAGCGGTTATGGCATTGATTAAATCCTTGTAAATTCTAGCTTTCACTTTTTTTAAGATTGCTTTAACTTTTGACCAAAAATTTTCGATTGGGGAAAACTCTGGAGAGTAGGGAGATAAATAAATGAGTTTGGCTCCGGCTTTTTCGATTAGTTCTCTAACCATTTCTCCTTGGTTAATTTTGGCATTATCCATAACAACAGTTGCATTTTTCCACAGTTTTGGAACCAACTCTTGAGCAATAAATACTTCAAATGTTACCCCATCAACTGCTCCATAAATATTGCTAGATGCCAGGACTTCTTCTAAAGATAAAGCACTTAATAACGCCACATTTTTTCCTCTCTTTTGGGGTTTTGTTCCTCTGGCTCTTTGACCAATTATTGCTCTAGTATACATCCTAATCAGGGCGAGATTAACCCCAGATTCATCAATAAAAATTAGGTCTTTAGCTGGAATACATCGTATCTTTGACCAAAACTCAACTCGCTTTTTCTGAACTCTTTCACTTTCTTTTTCTGTGGCATGAAGAGTTTTTTTTTACACTAGAGTTCAACCGTTGAGTTATTCGTCCCATCGTCGCTCTACTTATCTCTAATGCCTAGATTTTCTTCGAGTAAATCCCATAACTCTTCAAGAGTTGCATCATTATTACTTTCAATAATTTCTATTAAAGTCATTAATTGTTCTTCCTGGAGTTTAGATGGAGGACTACCTCCTTGAGTTTGTGGACTTATATCTCCTGTTGTTTGATATTGTTTTAGTAATTTTTGAATAAAACTTTTAGCAACTCGAAAACGTTGAGCAAGTTTTCTGAGGGAAATATTTTCATTTTCATAGACTTCGAGAATTTTTTGCCGAAATTGGATTGAGTATGGCTTTATCTCAAATTTTTATAGTTTGTAGCTTTCGCCTCAACTGTACCTCATAGCTGTGAGAAACGCTATAAAGCAGCTTCTTATTTTAATAATTCCCTTGAATCAGTTTTTTATAACATTATCGTCAATAATTATTCAAAAGAATTTATTTAAAAATAGATATTTACGTAAGTACTCAATGTTAAGTATGATTGCAAACGGCTTGTTATTTGATATAAAAACTTTTAAAAAATAACAATAAAACAATTACCCAAATTAAATAGTATTACCTATAATTCATAAAACTGCTCATCTCTTATTTCTTGAGAAACAGAGGATTTTTTTGATGTTTATATCAAGTATTAATAGTTCTACTGAACTTGTGATGTAAAAGTAACTAAAAAAACCAAACAAAAGAAACCTTATTAGATGATTAGTTATACACTGCCAAGAAAAGAACTTAAGGGCGATCGCTTTTGAGTTTTTGTTCTTATACTTTTCGCTTTAACTCTCGTCCAAACCACAGACAAATGGCAACAATTAAAGGCAGAACATAATAAATGCCTCGGTAAGCCACCAATGCTCTTATAACTTCTGGCACAGATAGTGAAGAAGGGCGAAGCCAAAGAATAACTGTCTCAAAAACTCCCAAGCCTCCAGGAACCGTGCTGATCGTACCTACTGTCAGTGCTAGAACATAAATACCAAAAAAATCGGGATAAGATAGCGATGAAGAGGGAAGCAATCGATAAAGCACCGCTGCAGCCAAACCCCAATCCAAGACTGCCACTACTAAGATTCCCAAAGAAAGTTTAACCGACGGCAAAGCCAATTCTTCTCCTCTAATGCGGAGGGGTTCCCGATACCAAAAACTGACTAACAAATACAGCCCGACGATCGATACAAAGAGAATGCCCAGGGGATAAACTGACTGAAAAGGTAATTTGAGTGGAGTGGGAACAGTAAGCGGTTCGATGAGAAAGACAACCCCGCTAATGGCAAGCAACTCTAACCAGAAAACTAATTGTATAAAAGCAGCAATCTTGGCTATTTTTAGAGGCGAGACTCCCCAAGGAGAATAAAAACGGTAGCGTATAGCAGTGCCGGAGAACAAGGTAAATCCAACCGTATTGCCTACAGCATAGCTCAGGAAAGAGGTAAAGATAATTTTAGTTGGAGTTAGAGAGTGGCGAATGTAGCGAAAGGCTAGTAAGTCGTAGCCAGTAATGGTTAAATAACCGAGCGCCGTCAGCGCAATCGCTTCTAGCTTACGTCTTTTCGGAATTTGAATCAGACTGTGCCAAAGCTCTTGCAAGCTATATCCCTGTAGTTCTCGCGTAATTGACCAGACACACAGACTCAACAGAAGCAAAGGTATAAGGAAGGAAAAAATCTGTCGAATATGCTTCATGAGGCTTTTGATTGGGGAGATTTCTAAAGGCGATTTGAACTCACTAATAACTACTAACTCACTTCTAACTAAGATGCACTATCGTTATGTAATTAAATTAGCAAAGCACAATAATAACTAAGAGTCTTGTATTGGTTCATAACAAATTAAGACTAGCATGAGCGATTTATTAATTCGCATAGCTAACGATCGCGATCTTCCTGCTTTAACTGAGCTATATAATCACTACGTTCGCAATACAGCTATCTCTTTCGATTTATCTCCTTTCTCTCTAGAGCAACGACAACAATGGTTTAAGCAGTACTCACCAGAAGGGCGATACCGTATTTTAGTTGCTCAAGAAAAAGAGCGAATAGTTGGCTATGCAACAAGCAGTCCCTTCCGAGTCAAAGCAGCCTATGAAACTTCAGTTGAAACCAGTATTTATTTACATCCGGAATTCACGGGACGTGGGATTGGCAAAAAGCTTTACCTAGCTTTATTTGATTCCCTTCAACAAGAAGATATACATCGAGCTTATGCAGGTTAACTCTACCCAATTCAGCATCAATCGCCTTGCATCGCCAACTGGGATTTAGAGCAATTGGCATCTATGAAGAGGTAGGACGAAAATTTGGTAAGTATTGGGATGTTCAATGGTACGAAAAAAAACTCCATTAAGGTAGTTCGATGATTTATTTTGCAGGCATTTACTCGCGATTGCCCTTTCCCTTGCAGTTCTCAATTGAACTGCATTTAGCTAAATGAACGGTGAGCTAAAATTGTAGAACTCAGACTCTATCTGTATGCAGTACTCAAATTTTATCTATATAATGCTTAAGACTCAGCAGAAAATGTCTATCGTCAAATGCTCAAGAATCGAGCTAGCGATCGCAGATCTTTTATTTTCTTTGTAACTCTCGTACCAGCCAAAGTAAAATAGCAACAATTAGTGGCAAAAAATAATAGATACCTCGATAAGCTAGTAGCGTTCCTAATATAGCTGGGGCAGGCACCGAAGGAGGACGAAGCAGGAGAATGACTGTCTCAAAAACACCCAAACCTCCGGGAACTGTACTGATAATACCTGCCGTCAAGGCGAGGACGTAGATGCCAAAAAAACTGGGATAAGATAGTGGCATAGTGGAAGGAAGCAAGCGATAAAGCACCGCCGCAGCCAAACCCCAATCCAAAGATGCAACTGCCAAAATATTCATAGAGAGTCTAGTTGATGGTAAAGCCAATTCTTCTTGCTTAATTCGGAGCGGTTTGCGATACCAGAGACTTGCCAATAGATATAGTCCGACAATTGATAAAAAAAGGATGCCGAGAGGGTGTACTGACTTAAAAGGTAGATCGAGCAGAGTAGGAAGTGTCAACGGATCGATGAGAAAAACTACTCCGCCAATGCCAAACATGCCTAACCAAAAACTCAAGTGGGTAAAAGCAATTATCTTGGCAATTTGGACGGACGAAACTCCCCAACGGGAGTAGAAGCGGTAGCGAATGGCAGTGCCAGAGAACAAAGTGAATCCGATTGTATTACCAATGGCATAGCTAAGAAAAGAAGTAAAAATAATTTTAGCTGGAGCGAGAGAGCGACGAATGTAGCGGAATCCTAAAAAATCGTAGCCAGTAATAGTTAGATAACCGAGCACCGTCAGCGCGATCGCTTCTAGCTTTCGGTTTCGGGGAATATGGGCAAGATTTTGCTCGATCTCCTCCAAGCTATACTCTTGCAACTCTTGTGTAATTGACCAGATGCAAAGACTCAATAGGAGCAAAATAAGAAGCACGGGAGCAATTTGTCGAAGGCGATGCATGGGATTTTGTCAAGGATGTTAGTACTTAAACTTAATAATCATCGTGCAGCTTTTTGGTCAACTTAGCACCGAATTTATTACGAGCACATTTTGTTAAGCTTAATCCCGTTCGAGAGCGTTTGGAAGCAAAATTACCAAAAAAATTAGCAAATATTTTAAATAGTTAAGCTAATCGTCGAAAAAATGTGTAGATGAAGGACATTTTTGGGAATTCTAAAATTAGAATCTCCCAAACTAGTTTTATATATAGCGACATCAAACGCTAGTAACATCAAGAACTTAAATAATGAAACTGGTTTTTCAAGTTTATAAGGGAATACTTTTGCGCCTACTGCTAGTAGAGTCTTTTGTCTTACAAATCTTTGCAGCAGTGAATGTTACGGATTACTTAATATTTAGAAACAGCCGGCAAGCGATCGCCGATCTTGCCAATGTTTTAAATAGTAAAAATTCATTAATTCAATCTGAAGGAGCTTTTACTAACTCCGGCACTTTCTCAGAAGGAGCAAAATTTTGAGAGCGAGCACATTATCAATCTCGTTCAACAAGCAACTAGGGTATAAATAAATGAATAATTATCAAAAAAATTATTTAGACCAACCTAAAGGAAATATTTTGATTGTTGACGATATACCAGATAATCTGCGCGTACTTTCGGCTACGCTAACCGAGCAGAATTATCGAGTTCGATGTGCCAAAAATGGTTTGATGGCTCTCAAGGGTGCACTTAGGATGCAACCAGATCTAATTTTACTGGATATCAAAATGCCCGATATGGATGGATATGAAGTGTGTCAACAATTGAAAGCCAACGACCAGACCCGTGAAATTCCAGTAATTTTTTTAAGTGCGTTAGATGATGTACTCGATAAAATCAAAGCTTTTGAGGTAGGAGGAGTAGACTATATCACTAAACCCTTTCAGGTAGCAGAAGTTTTGGCTCGTGTCACAACTCACATAACGCTTCAAACCGCTAAAAGAGAAATTGAAAAGTTAAACCAACAACTCGAACAAAGAGTCCAAAAACGTACTGTCGAACTTGAAGCAGCCAATCAACAGCTCAAACAAGAAATTGCCGAGCGCGAACGAATAGAGCAACAGTTAGTTCACGATGCCCTTCACGATACACTCACTGGTTTGCCCAATCGAAACTTGTTAATGGAAAGGATCGAGTTTGCAATTCAACACACTAAAAGACACGAAAATTATTTATTTGCCGTGCTGTTTATCGACCTGGATCGATTTAAGCTAGTCAATGATAGCTTGGGGCATTTGGTGGGAGATCGACTACTAATGGCGATCGCTCACATACTTCAGGAATGCTTGCGCGGTAACGATATGGTTGCTCGTCTGGGAGGAGATGAGTTTGTCATTCTGCTCGATGATATTCAAGACATTACTTACGCTACCAAAATTGCCGAGCACATTCAAACTAAACTAAGGTCACCCCTTAACCTTGCGAATCAGACCGTATTTACTAGTGCCAGCATCGGCATCGTCCTCAGTTCCACCGGCTACCAAAACAGCTCGGACTTGTTGCGGGATGCAGATATTGCTATGTATCGCGCTAAGGGAAGGGGAAAAGCTCGTTATGAAGTGTTTGACCAAGCCATGTATGCTCAAACTCTTGAACTTCTTCAGCTTGAAAATAATCTCCGACTTGCCTGTAGACGGGGAGAATTCTTGCTACATTATCAACCCATCGTTTCGTTGCTAACTGGCGAACTATTAGGGTTTGAAGCCTTACTTCGTTGGCAACATCCAGAGAAGGGTTTAATCTTGCCAGCTCAATTTATTGACGTTGCGGAAGATACGGGACTAATCATTCCTATCGGGGAGTGGGTACTGAGAGTAGCCTGTCATCAACTCCGCACCTGGCAGCTTCAGTTTCCATCTGTTCCTCGAGTAGCTTCTTTAAAGATGAGCGTTAATTTAGCTAGTCAGCAACTTAAAGAGCCTCAGTTTGCCCAGAAGCTAGACCGAATTTTGCAGGAAACTGGTTTGGATGGAAATTGCTTGAAGCTAGAATTTACCGAAAGTATGCTGATCGATTCTGGAGAGGCAACTCAAAAGATACTCTCACAAATTAGAAACAAAGGAATTCAGTTGGGTATTGACGATTTTGGCAAGGGTTATTCTTCTCTAAGTTATTTGCACCGTTTTCCGATTAACACCTTGAAAATTGACCGTTCTTTTGTTAGTCAAATGAATATCGATCGCGAGAATTTTGAAATTGTTCGGACTATTATTACCCTTGCCCATACTTTAGGTATGGATGCGATCGCTGAAGGAGTAGAAGACATCGAACAATTTACTCAACTGCAACAATTGGGATGTGAATTTGCTCAGGGATACCTATTCTCTAAACCTTTAGAGCGTAGAGCGGCAGAGTCAGTCATAGCTATGGATTCAAAATACTTAACACTTTTTCGGAAGAAGTCGCTTGGTTTAACGAGATGAATTCCGAGATAACTTAATACTTTTAACTGGAAAGTACCGTCACTTGCTCGTCTTCGATCCTAACCACGACAGCAGCAGAAGTTTCGTTTACTTCGTAGTTAAAATTCATTCCTGGCATAAAATAACGACCTTCTGAAGAACATCTCAACGGAATAGTTTCTTGCTGCTGGTCGTTTTTTAACAGGTGTTTAATTCCTAAGAGAATGGCAAAGTAAAGATGAGGGTTGCGATCGAGGATACCTAGCGATCGCTCTTCGGGAGAAAATGCGGTTTGATAAAGAGAATTTTGATGCCATTGAGAAACTGGCGGTAAGCGGAGAATATTAACATTACTGTCTCTAGTAGGTGAGTTTATTCCCAATAGAGAACTATCTTCATGTACGCTACTACTAGCTTCTATATCTTCAATAACTAGCTTAAAAATTTCCGCAGCACTGGGATGAACAGAACAACTCAACCAGCGAGAATCGGTTACAGGTAGTTCGATTAACACTGAAGCTAAAGCAATTAACTCTGAAGCATCTCGATGACAAATATGAATTGCCTCGACTTTTTGTTCTGAGGAGTTGTATAAATACCAAAGCTTGCCAGTTTCATTGTGAACTGCCGACCAACCTAACCCTTTAAAATCGAGCGATCGCCAATGGGGAGATAAGAGTGTCCAGGGAGAACCGACTATTGCTAAAGATTTGCGTGCGTGCAATCTGAGAGGTAAGCGATCGAAGTCTGTTATCTTAATCTTTTCACCACTAGACCAAGCATAAGCTAGTTTTTTTCCCTGTAATTCTGCTTCTGTCGCGGAAAGGAAACCGGAAGCATCGCCTAAAACGTAGATATCCGAACGACCGATTACATTAGCTTGTTGAAGATCGAGGTCTAAAATGGTTTTGGTCTTGCCGTCTATCTGGGGTAAATTTAACTCTGGCGCGCCATCATAGAGCAGATGGTCGAAAGGAATAATTTCTGATTTGCCTCGAACTTTAATCGTTAAATTATTGGGTTTACATCCTTGAATTTTAGCAGGGACAATAATTTTAATATCCCGTTTTTCTAATTCCCGTCGGAAATACTGCCAGGAGGGTAAATGAGCTAGTGGGGGATTAGAAGTAAACACAACCGTGGTATCGATACCGCGAGAGGTTCGCTCCTTACAGTCGCGATCAGCTTCGCTGCGCCCTTGGCGATCGCAAGCGATATCTGCATAGGATAGAGAGGCGAGATTTCCTTCAGAAACAATAACTAATTTGCCATCAGTAATTTTCCAAAACTCTTGGAGAGAGCAAGTATTTTCAAGCCAAGGAAATTTGCTGATTTGATTGCCTGTAGCCAAGACTAAACGGTCAAAACTGATTTTTTCTCCCGTCTTTAAGAGAATTTCTTGATTTTTTACTTCGGTTACTTCTCCTGAAATTATAGGATAGCCGAGTTCTTGAAAACTTTGTTGAGTAATTTGACGGAGGGAAGTAACAAATTGCTGTCCTTGTTCGACTATTGCTGTTGGTGCTTGCTGACGATAGGCGGTGTAATATTCTGAAGGCATACATCCGTTATTAACGCATTTGCCACCAAAGAAATTATCGCGGGCAACAATTTTGACTTGTCGATAACCGAGACGATGCAAACAGCGAACGAAAGAAAATGAAGCAATACCGATACCAACTACGACAATTGATTCCTCTTTCCCTACCTGAAAATCGGATGGAGAATTGGTTTGAAGTAGTCGCACGGGATTGGGTAAATTGCCTTTACTCAAGCTAAATCTGAGTTTGTAAAACAAACCCCGTTCCCAGATTCTGGTTAGAGAATGATAAATTTTTTTGGTTATACCAATGCCGATATCAACTATTTTGGCTACGGCTGAATTATTGAAATTATCGTCGAGTAAACTTTTCATATCAAGTTCGTTCTACCTAGACCAAAGTTTTCTGCATCTCTTAAAGAAATATCAGGAAGATTACAAAGCATCTCATCCCATGTACTTTGAGCTTGTAATGCCTTTACGACAACTTGAAGCGGTTCTGAGAGTACGGCTTGAAAATCCGCCTCTTCAGAAAACTGAATCTTGAAAGCTAACTTTTCATGGGATGGGGTAAACTGAGCATTAACACCCTCCCGGTTTCCCCTGGCATCAAGACGATACCAACCAATTTTAGATAAATAAACTGCGTTGAAACCGTGTAAACTATAAGGCTCACCCCGATCGTCAATACTTAATCTTTGATAGCAAAATCCTGCTGGAATGCTATTTGCCCGTAGCAACGCTGCTAACAAGTGACTTTTTGCGTAGCAATACCCTGTTTTGTACTGGAGTACATCCGAAGCACGACAGGTAACAGGATTCATTTGATAGTCATAGCTGTGGTAAATCTCATCTCGAACCCAGTCAAAGCAAGCTTTTGCGATTTCTTCAGGTGCTTGATGTTCTGATGCAATTTTCTCGGCAAGTTTCAAAATTGCTGGATGCTTCCAGTCAATAATTTCACTGTTTTGCAGGTACTCTTTCATGTAAAATACGAATTCAATCCCGATTGCTCTACAGAAAAAATTCAAGCTACTGTCACTACAACCGTAACCCATAGTAATAAAACTCTTCATCCTCTACTGAATAAATCATTTAACATTTAATTCCTAAAACCATTGCTACAGCGTAGTTAGAGGAATAATTGATACTAGCTTGAAAATTAAAAGTAGAATTGATGCGCGATCGCGCCCCGCACGCTTCACGACAGCAATTAACATTAATTGGTGCGGACGATTGCAAGAATCAAGAGATAGTTATGGTTTTGAGAAGCAAATGCTGGGTTTCCTCGTGTAGACTTAGCTTACAGAGAGCGGCGAGCGCACTGTTCTCCAAATCCGCCAAACAACTTTCTGCTGCTTTCACAATTGCAATACAGAGCTTTTAATAGTATAGTTACCGGATAGATTCCGTTTGTGCGGTCATTTGTAGCCCGACTATCAGAAACGGTATTTACGTATTATTGAAAACCTCCCAGTCAATACCTAACTGGCGAATTGCAGCCCTAAGTGTTCCTAATTTGAGGTCACGACTTCCCCAATCTGGTAACACTGTAACTTGCTGTGTATTGGGATTAAACCACTTGCGGTGAGAACCTCCACCTCGTCGAGATAGTTCTTGGCAACCAAGTGCTTCTAATTTTCGAGCCACCTCGCGATACTTCATGGGGCTGTCACGACAGTTTCCAACCACAGAGAATTTTCAGTGTCAGCAACCCGCATATTTGTTGGTAAAGCTCGTCCCAACTCTTCATAAGCTTCAACTACGGCAGCTAACGCATCCCGAACATTTTCTAAAGCCTCCTCAACCGTATCTCCCTCAGTAATCAGTTCTGGTAAGAGTGGCGATGTAACGGTAAATCCGCCTTCAGGTTGTGGGGAGAGCAATAATGGAACTTTATAGAGCATCACGCACTTATCCTTTTTTCGCAGTCAAAGTTCTATCCCAAGATAACAATAATGTAGTCTTTAACCGAATTTATAGCTGTTTACTAAGTTGGATATTGCTCTGCTGTAAATTTCTAAAATATTGAATAAAACTGAGAGAGTGTCTAAACTAGTATGGCATAGCCCGATCGCAGTTTGGAGCAGAGCGATCGCGCTTCACACGCCTTACAACAGCAATTAACATTAATTGGTGCAGGCGATTGTCAGAATCAAGAGATAGTTACGGTTTTGAGTAGAAGCAAACGCTGGGTTTCCTGGTGTCGACTCAGCCTAAGGATATCGGCGATCGCACTTATTTAAAGCCACTGTTGTCTAAAGTTGTCCAATTTCTAACGTACCTACCGATACTGGTTCTTTGTTTAAATCGCTATTAGTATTATTCAACGTGGCAGTTACAGGATAAGCATCTGCAACATGTGTGCGGAAGAGATAGTACTCCTATACCGAGTTATATAAGTATTGGTATTACTTTAGCCAAAGTCTAAAATTAAGTCGCCTATTTTCTTGCGATTTAGAACAAAATCTTGCTATGACTTACGAAACTGTTTAGGGTTCATTCCTGTGCATTGGCGAAAACACTTGGCAAAATGACTCTGATTGGCAAAGCCACACTCCATTGCTACGGATAAAATGGCTTGTTCTGGTTGCTTAAGCAAATGCTTTGCCCGTTCTACTCGTTGTTGTATTAAGTATTGATGGGGTGAAATTCCAGTCGATCGCTTAAATAGATGACAGAAGTAATACTGGCTCATACCGAGTTCATTGGCAAGCTCACTCAAGGATAAATTCTCCTCCAAATGCGCCTGGATATACTCAACCGCTTGCCTTAGCTTTTGCTGCTCCTCGTTACCGATCGCCGCGCAGAGTATACCATTTTCTGGAAACTACCTTTCCAAAAGTCTTTTGGCTTCAAGATCTATTCTCTTGAGTCGATCCAAATACTTCTTGAATTGTGTTGGATCTGACTGAACCAAAGCAGTTTTGACATCTTCAATAACTGTCTTGGCTGTTGCAGTTGTTGAAACTATAGACTTTGAAAGCTCTTCAGCCTTTACAATATAGCGGTTGTCAGCAATCTTACTTATTCGATCCACTCCAGGAAGATTTGATAAACCTCTTGCAGATTGAAACTGGAGTTTTAGAGTTCAAAGTTCAAAATGCAAAACTCGCTCCGATACTAGTCCTTTGGTGAACTACCCGCGCCGGAGACGCGACGGGGCGTTTAAAGTGCGGAAACAAGTTCCGCACGCAGCCCCTCAGCTTCCTACCCAGAAACCTGCCCAACAGTAGATTTCTTACGTCCACTACTCTTAGG
>JADEWQ010000224.1 GCA_015207585.1 Pleurocapsales cyanobacterium LEGE 06147
TACTAACAGACCGAGGGCTTGACCCAAGCCAACCAACTTCGTTTTATGCAGTCTTGAGGGTGCTGTAAGTACCACTGCCTGGTGCTTTGAGCGCAAGGGAACCACTTCGATTCCATCCCGAACTCGACAGTGAAACTTTGCAGCGGCCAAGATACTACGCGGATAGCTGCGTGGGAAAATAGCTCAGTGCCAGGCTCAATCTTTCTCTCAGCCTTCCGCTTATTAAGCAGAAGGCTTGAGTCTTTTATAAAAGAGATTGTTGCTGTTTTGAACGTGCCCGCACCTCTAAATAAATCAGCAAAGCATTAAGATCGGCTGGATTAACACCACCAATGCGGGATGCTTGACCAATAGTTAAAGGTTGAACTCGATTCAGTTTTTCCCGCGCCTCCATAGACAAAGTTTCTATTTTCATATAGTCGATTTCTGCTGGTAGCTTGCGTTTGCTATGACGGGTAATCTCTTCGATTTGAGTTTGCTGACGTTTAATATAGCCAGAGTATTTAATCTCAATTTCTGCACCTTCTTTTTCAGCTTGAGTCAGTTCGGAGTTTCCCAGACTATATCTTTCTAGATCGATATAGTGAAAACCGGGACGGCGTAGGAGATCGGCAAGGATGATCGAACCCTTGATTGCTTGTCCCGTCTTAAGAGCGATCGCTACTCCTACTTCATCTCGTTCTTTAATCCTTGTTTCGTATAATCTTTCTTTTTCTGCTACGATTTTTTCTTGTTTTTGACAGAACAATTGCCAGCGGCGATCGTCAATTAAGCCAATTTCTCTTCCTAATGGTGTAAGACGCTGGTCAGCATTGTCAGAACGCAAAACGAGACGATACTCGGATCTGCTCGTAAGCATCCGATAGGGTTCTCGCAAGTCTTTAGTACATAAATCATCGACTAGGGTGCCAATGTAACTTTGCTCGCGCGCAAAAATAATCATTTCCTGTTTTCGTATGAATCGCGCTGCATTGATTCCGGCAACAATTCCTTGAGCGGCTGCTTCTTCATAACCAGTAGTACCGTTAATTTGCCCCGCAGCAAATAAGCCCTCTATTTTTTTAGTCATTAGTGTGGGATAACATTGGGTTGCCGGTAAATAGTCGTACTCTACGGCATAAGCCGGACGAAGCATGACGCAGTTTTCTAATCCAGGAAGAGTACGCAACATGGCTAGCTGTAAATTTTCTGGCAAACCGGTAGAGAAGCCTTGAATATAGAGTTCGGGAATATTGCGCCCTTCTGGTTCAATAAAAATTTGATGACTTTCTTTATCCGCAAAACGGACGATCTTATCTTCGATGCTAGGACAGTAACGGGGTCCTTTAGCATCTACCCAACCACCATACACTGGAGATAAATGAAGATTATCTCTAATTATTTGATGAGTTTCGGAAATAGTACGGGTTAGATAACAATTCATTTGCTCCCTTTCAACCCATACTTGCGGATCGAAACTAAACCAGCGTACTTTTTCGTCTGGAGGTTGCACTTCCATTCTGCTAAAGTCTACCGAACGCTTATCTACTCTTGCTGGAGTGCCAGTCTTAAGTCTTCCGGTTTCAAAACCCAGTTGGTTGAGAGTTTCGGTCAAACCCACAGCAGCAAATTCCCCTGCCCTTCCTGCTTCCATGGATTTATTACCTACCCAAATACGTCCGCCGAGGAAAGTGCCCGTAGTTAAAATTACTGCTTTAGCAGCAAAACATGTACCAAAGAAGGTTTGAATCCCTGCAATTTCATCGTTTTTTCCCAGTATTACATCCGTAACCATTCCTTCACGGATTGTCAAATTTTCTTGATTTTCTACGATCGCTTTCATCACGGCAGCATATTCTCGTTTATCTGTTTGTGCCCGTAATGCCCACACGGCAGGACCTCGGGAAGAATTGAGAACGCGCTTTTGCAAATAGGTTCGGTCAGCCATTTTGCCAATTTCACCGCCCAGTGCATCTACTTCGTGGGTTAGCTGAGATTTTGCCGGACCTCCCACTGCAGGATTACAGGGTTGCCAAGCAATTTTATCTAGATTCAAAGTCAACATTAAAGTACGACAACCCAATCTGGCAGCAGCCAACGCAGCTTCACAGCCAGAATGTCCGGCACCGATAACGATAATGTCAAAAGCGTCTTGAAATTCCACCGAAGAAGTCGCGATCATGATTTAAATGCTTGATTGACAAGGGTTCACGCTTATTAATTTTAACTTGAATACTCGTTCTAAGCGGGTAAACTGGGAAGTGCCATCAACAGATCCAGTCTATGTCTAACCTACGGCAGTTTCCGAAACCCAATGCTGATATTACTGATTTTGAGTGGGAACGCACTCCTTGGAGCGTCCAAATCCTGATTAATCGTCTACAAGAACTTTTGCAACAAAAGCAAAGAAACCTAGAATCTTTAAAACTCGAAAACCAGTGGTTGCGAGAACAACTAGATTTGCAGTTAGATAAACCCTCTCAAAGTCATACCCCCTCTCCTCCAGAAGTTATTCTTTGGGCAACAATCGGCTTGCTCTTAACTATCGGCGGCACTTTTGTCCAAGCTCATACAATTAATGGTCCCTGGGATTGGCACAAACAAGGAATTCAAATCCAAACTTTAGAAGTTAGTTATCAAATTGGTGCAGTGCTTCTAACTGGATGTGTGGGCGGTAAAAATGCTGCCTTCTTATCCCAACTTGCCTATGTCATTCTAGGTTTAACCTGGTTACCTATTTTCGAGCGTGGTGGGGGGTGGAATTACGTCACAGAGCCGGGTTTTGGTTACTTACTGGGTTTTATTACTGGTGCTTGGCTTTGTG
The DNA here is from genome assembly GCA_015207585.1 of Pleurocapsales cyanobacterium LEGE 06147. Lineage (GTDB taxonomy): Bacteria > Cyanobacteriota > Cyanobacteriia > Cyanobacteriales > Xenococcaceae > LEGE-06147. The sequence continues at coordinate 2,804 of JADEWQ010000224.1, forward strand.
GTTTTTTAGCTTTTAAGACTAAAGCACGGCTACAAACTTTAGCTTTAAGTTGTCTGGCGGGATTTGGCACTATTCATTTAATTGGCATTGCTTATCTAACTATTTTATACTCTTGGAATGGTTTGGGAGATAAAATTAATTCTCTCATTGAAGGAATTACAATCTACTCTATTTATCCTTTACCAGGACAGCTAGCTATAGTCTGCGCTGTTACGTTGGTAGCTTTTGTGATGCGCAAGCTCATGTTTTCTTGAGAGACAGTTTGGGAATCCAGCAGAACTTAAATAATTGGACATAATTGGACAATCATAGACATATTTTTATGTTATATCGAGTTTATGTCCAACTTATTAACTGTTACTGAAGCTGCTCAACTTCTTGGTGTTTCTAC
>JADEWQ010000048.1 GCA_015207585.1 Pleurocapsales cyanobacterium LEGE 06147
TGTGCCATGACGCAAGAGCGCGAGCGCACTTTAATCTGTTTCCTTTTTTAGTTTAAAATGCCCTTGATGCTTCTATTTCTATATACTTGACAATTTGTACATTTTCTTAACTTGTCACCAATGGGTAAGACCCTTGAGCAATATTTGTCCAGTGTCCATGAGCAGCTTTCAGATAAGGGTTGCTACATTGTAAGCGATGAATTTCTAGCAGATTATGAGACGGAAGAAGAGCGTAAAATTCGCACTACAATCTGGCATGCTCACATAATCTCCCACGCACAGAAAAAAAATCATAGCTATTTAGCAATTGAAGAAGCCAAAATTCTTTTGGATGATCTTTATGAAGAGGATACAGAACATTTTATAAAGTCTCCTGCCCAAATTGAGCTGGTTCTAAAAAGCGTTAAAGAGATTGATGACTTTGCGAAAGTCAAGAACATGAGCCTTGCAGAAATGCGAGCTAGACAGTTTCTTGATCGATTAAAGGAACTAAGCAATAAAGAGGCTCAAGGAGATCCGACTCTGGATCTCTCACGAGGTGACTATAAAATTTGTGATCGAGTTTTTAGAAACGAAGTAGAGAATGCTGGGTTTTCAGTAGAGAGCGTACAGTCGGTTGGACCAATTGAGTACATAGGTGCAATATCAATTTACGTTTTGCGTAAATAGTGTCAGGACTTACGCAGTTATAGTTTAAAACTGTTCGTATGGCAATAATTACTGCCAATTTACCGAGATCGTTCCAGGTTGGTGCGATCGTTGTTCTTAAAATGCGACCTCCAACCAGAAAGCTCAGTCCCAAGGAAAAAGAATAACCCAACTCTAATCGACTTGCCTGAAAAGCGAGCGCGCTCCGAGAATCAGAAAAAACGTATTTGCAGTAAATAATTAAAGCTTTAATTATTCCCGTGACAATGACAAATAGAGCTAATAATTGACATAAACTAACCACCCAACCATTGAGGGTTTTGACTAGAGTTATCAACATTATTGTTTCTTACTCGATTAGTGCGCTCTGGCGATACCTAGTGACTGTGCTTTGGCAAAATCAAATCATGTTTACTCTTAAATTATCTAAGATTTAACTAACTTTATGATTAATACATTAATCGGGAATGTATCTATTCTTTCAACGGTTTACAGTCGCTCTGAAGAACATGAGTTGAAATGTTTGCCAGTCGTGCATATATCTCTGTGACTTCCGGCATAAGTTTGCCGTTATGGCAAGGTTATACTGGAATCTTTGACTAATTTCAGAGAATAGTGAGAAAGTAGCTGATGAAGCATGGCTACCAGTTTGAAAGTAGAATGAGAACATGGTTAGCGAACATCGTTACACAACAAAACTGAATTCTCCCACTCTCGAATATGGCAACTGCCCGTCAACAACAAGATTTCGCCACTCGCCTCGATGAACTGCAAGATCTTGTAGCACAACTCCAACAAGAAATTGAAGACCTATGCGCTGAAGGAGAAGTCGCTCCAGCAGGCTGTTGGATTGTTCGTTACCAAGCCAAGGGAAGAAAAGGGGAGCGTTATTGGTATTACAAATGGATGTCTCATGACCCAATTTTCGTTACCAAAAACGGCAAGCCGACTCGCCACCAATATTTGGGGAAAGCCGGAAGTCAAGCCTATTTGAAGGCGGTTCAGGCTTTATCTCGTCGCAGTCAAATTGAAGGCATAGAGAGAACCTTGAAAACCCTTTTGATGGGTTTAGAAGATTTAGTCGAGGAAGCGGAAAGATTGAATAAAGGTTAGCGAACAAAGTTACACAACCTTTGCCAGTCTCTAAGCTATGATGAAATAGGTTTGGAGAATCAAGACCCTACTGGGTCTCGCTTAGGCTGGCGTTGTCCTACCCGCCTGGGTCGCTTCTTGGTGAGTGGTGATTCTTCAGCGGTAGTTTTTACCTCCGGGTTAGTTCCCTCCATCGTAGAGGGGTCAGGAGTGACTTGAGTCTTTGAACGAGTCGGTCGCTTTTTCCGGGTTGGTTTCTCCACATCCGCTTCAACTGGGGCAGGGGTTTGAGCCTTTTGGCGAGATTTGTCTTTGGTGGAGGTCGGTTTTTCCTCTGTCTCAACTGGGGAAGCCTCGTTTTTAGAAGAACGCTTTCTCCTTTTCGTTTTTGACAAACCAGAACCATTGGTGGTTTCAGCATCAACAGTCGGGACGGAAACTTCGCCACTCTTCCCTGGGGTCGCTGGAATTGTTGATGCATCCATCCCAGAAGCCAGCAAATGCCACAGCGGTTCCCGGCGACTCTCAGCATAGCGGAGTTCCTGCTCCCCTTCTGTAGCATCTAAGGCCATGCGCTCACATTGAGCCAGGGTCATAGCATGGTCTTGGAGATAGTCCAAAGTGAGAACCTTACTCCCATCATACAAAGCAGCAGCAACAGCGCGAACCAGCCAATCTTTCAGAACCCCCACACAGCCAATTGACCGTTCATAGAAATAGACCCAGTGCTGCATCAAAGTCTCTATCTCGACCGACAGGGGGACTTGCTTGAGTAAAGCCAATAACACCCCCTGGAAATCCTCTTGGTCGGATTCGTGCTGAAACTGATAGCGCCCAAAGTGAAGGTCGAGACCCCGCCGGGAGGCTTGACCACTAAGGTTACGAAAGCTGAGGAGTTCATAAGTGCCGATGAGGATATGAACCACCCCCGTCACATTGGTCATCGACTTAATCCAATCAAGCTGGTCTAAAAGCTTACCACCACTAGAGCCACTCCCTAACTTCATCAAATGCTGGGCTTCATCAAGAATAACCGCCTGTACTCCTCGTCGGCTCATCGCCTCTTCTAGAGCGTGGCGTAGTTCTGGGGAATCATTAAACTGGGCTGCCTTTGTCCGTCCCCGTCCTTTTTTCTCCCAAACCTGCTCGCTGTCAATATTCACCAGCATTCGCCGTTCATAAAACGGTTCTCCTAAGAGCTTAAGAGCGGTGCGGTAGTAGTCAGCACGATTAAAAGCACCGCCATCTGGAGGACGGGTTTCGAGCAGCAGCAGGGGTAAGGGGGAGAGATTGTCCTGAGAGGAAGTGACGGATGGTGGGGTTATGGGGGAGGACATCCGGTTAAGCCGTTGGGTAATTTGCCGCATCATGGTGGTCTTCCCCACTCCACTGGGTCCATAGACGAGGATATGGGTAAAGCCAGCGGGTTCACGAATTGCCCGCATGAGTTCTTTGTCCACTTTGGCTAACTGAGGATGCCAAACCGCGTATTCCTTAAAGCTGTCCAGTTTCTTTTGGTTTCTCACCGATAGCTTCTCGATTCCACTATTATTCATCAGCGATACTCCCCAAACACTGGTAAACGAGACACATCCACTGAAGGAACTTCTACTTCTGTTTCTTTGACTCCCCCCATCGTTGCTGGATGAACTCTGACTTCCTCAGTTTCGGTGGGAACGATTTCCCTCACCCTGGCGACTTCAGGATTCGTCAGACTGTTCTGCACTTGTTTGCCCTCTAAATCCCGCAGTCTTTGCAGGAGCAGGTTTTCATGTTCCTGGACATTGGCGATAAAATCCGCTAGACGTTTAGCAGAAACCGAGGGAGAAGTGCGAGTCAGTTTGTCCTGCTGTCTAATTTCCTGGGACGCTAACAGTAACTCTTTCTCAGAACGCCCTTCAAAGATGCTGTAATACTGGGAGATACACTTCACCCAACGCCCCTGAACATAAGCGTAGGCAATGCCCAGGTCAAAGGGGTCGTAGCGGACAGGAACTTTAGTGCGTTCCACTTCCGGATTCCGAAAGGCATCACTCCAGTAGTAGAGGTAATTCATTTTAATCCCTTTTCCTGGCTGAACCATTGCCTCTCCTTTTGGAGAACTGGGACGGGTCGCCATGAGAAACTCCTCATTGTAGGGGATGTGTCGATGGACTCGTGTCCCTGACTGGTTCATTCCTTGCAGATACGCCTGGCGAGGACTTGTGCCTAATGCTTCGTGTTCGTCTTGGTCATACACTTCATAAGCCCATTCTTTTAAGAAGCGGTATAAATCTCCTAGAGTCCATACTGCTTGTCGTTTTGGGTCAATGGCTTGGGTGAGTTGGCGCACCTGTTTAGCGGCTTGGGTATTACCCAGCAGGTTGAAGATTAGCTCGGTATTAGTTGTACCAAACAATCGCTCAATCACTGAGCCAAACCGAGGTTTACCCCCAGGACGAGTTTTTTTGACACAGCAGTATCGCGCCAGGAGGGTATCAAAATAAACGCTGTGAAACTCCTTACCCCCATCCACCACCAAGGTTTGGGGGAAGCGACCAAAACGAGAGACGCAAATCCGCAATGCCATCATACAGGAGCGATAGCTGGGAGCATCAAAGGTGAGATAAACTGCGAGGATGCGTCGGGAATAAGCATCCATCAGTAAGGTTAACCAGGGTCTGCCGAGTAATCATCCGGTTGCTTGGGAGCGCAGTTCGATGTCAAGCTGAGTGTGGTCAAGATGAGCGATGGCGAGGGGACGGTCTCCGTGAACTGGGGTACTTTTAGCTAGTTCCCAAACCCAAGGCTGACGAGCATAAGCAGCTTTAGCTCCCTGACGTTTCTTAGTCTGGTCATAACTTCGACGCTTTCTCAGTCGCTCATAAAACGTGCTGCGACCAAGATTAGGGATTTCTTGTTGCTCGCAGGCTCGTTGGTAAGCGCGATACACTGAAATGGCTGGAGCTTGTCGAGGAGTTTCGTAATACTCAGTAATAAATGTATTGAGTAATTCCCTCGATGCACTGGGTGCTTTAGGGGTGCGGTTTCCCCGTTTGGCAGTACGAGGAAGTAGTCCAACATAGCCACAACCGTACTGAGCTTCTGCCCAACGAAATTTCTTCGCCCAATCCCGCAGAGTCCGCTCTGGGACATCTTGATACATCTCCCTTTGGCGTTGTAAGTAAGCTTGCACCCAATGAAACCGCTGATTGGCTTTCACTAAGTCCGCTGGGCTAGCTGTCTCCATCAAACGACAAACTTCCTGGTTGAGTGGTAGCTCCCCCTCGGCTTTCGGAATGCTGATAATGCCCTCGGACAGTAAGCGTCGGAAAAACTCAGTCGGTAACTGTATGGGCTGTCCAGTTTCCGGTAAAACGGTGGTGGTCTCCTCAAAGCTCAAGTTTTGAATCAATATAGGATTCAATTGAGCATCGGTGCGAACCGAATACTTGAGACCCAGGGCTTTGGCATAAGCTTCTCCTGGTGGACAACGCCATTCCCCAGTGGACGAGCGTTGGTATCGAGAGGGATATTTCTCGGCTAACTGCTTCAACTCCTTTTCAGTTTTCCATTCCTCCCACCCAGCACTCTCACAGCGCAGCACGAAGAAGTCAGGGGTATGGTAGTGAGTGATTTTCCGCCCCGACTGATTTTGATAGGAAATTTTGAAAGGTGGTGGCTGATCGTAATACTCTAGAACTTGAGGGTCGTGTTCCATTTGGTAGATAGCTCCCAGTTCTACCGTATGGCTCTCAAACTGAATGGTCAGACCCATTTTGCGACTGGGATAAGCACCACTGACGTTCTGAGCACGTCCTTGGACGCGACGTGAAGGCGGCGAATCGCGAATCGTGGCAATCACATCGCGGCTAGTTGGGCTTAGCTGTAGTTTTAGACACCAAGACTGGAATTCTAGCAGATTCACCTTAGTTCTCTCTTTGCCTAGCTCTTATTCTCTTTCATCTAAACTGGCTTTGCTTTGCTTAGTTATTTCTCCAAAAAAATGGGTTTCACAGCATAACCTTGCCGCTTTCCAGCATATCTGACCACCAAAGTTCTATTTTTTCGAGAATTATGGCTACTAATTTGGCTAAAAAACTTTCGGCATAATTATCCGGGAATTCGAGAACTTGCGGCAAGGTTATGACACAATTTGTCACAGACCCAAACTCTAGAAGCTTGATTTTATGTTCTCCTGCGGCAAGGTTATGCTAAAAAAAATCGGCAAAGTTATCTTGGAAGTCACAACTTATTATCATTACGAACTCTGGGAGAAGGGCGATCGGTTAGTTAAATCCTGTGAATATATTCCCAAAGGAATGCGATCGCAGATTCAGAAGATGAACGATGAAAAAGCCCTAGTTGAAGATATACTAAAGGTTTTGAGGAATAGGAGTAAGAGGAAAAAATGAGCATCCAGTTGGTTGAAGAATACGATGGCAAAATAATCTAGCTGACTAGAATACTAGCTACCATTAACTTCACCCCGTAAAATATTAATCTATTCAGCATCACTGTTTTTATCTATACAAACAATAAGGTTTTTGCTCATAAGTAAAACTGTCCAAAAAATATTAATTTATATAAAAAGCAATGAATTATTTTTAGAATTTTTCTAGGCTTAATTTATTAAGATAATTAATTTTTATTTTCTGTCAAAAAAATTGGTAGTTAATAATATTACCAATTTAGAATCTTTTGTGAGGCTCGAAGTTTATGAGCCAAAAGCAAATTGTTTTTAATATATCAGCAATTGCTGGACTAAGGAAGCTGTGGTCATACACTAAGGGAGATTATCGAATATGTATTGCAATTCTCGATGCTCCCGTAGATCGATCTCATCCGAGCTTAATCGCTACCGAACTGACCACAGTTAAAACCCTTGTATCCAATAGCAATCAACGAGGAGTGGCTTCACAGCATGGCACTCATATTGCCAGCGTTATTTTTGGGCAACACAATAGCTCAATCCAAGGCATTGCCCCAAATTGTCGTGGTTTAATCGCGCCAATATTTACTGAAAATATAAATGGTACGCTTGCGCCCTGTTCGCAAATCGATCTAGCACGAGCTATTCTGCAAGCGGTTCAGCAGGGGGCTAATATCATCAATATCAGTGGTGGTCAGCTTACTCCCAGCGGAGAGGCTTATCCGATTCTTGCCGATGCCGTCCGCTACTGCCAAGAAAATAACGTTTTGATTGTCGCTGCTGCTGGTAATGAAGGTTGCAATTGTCTGCATATTCCCGGTGCTTTACCCTCGGTATTGGCAGTAGGAGCAATGGACTCTCGGGGTAGACCTTTAGATTTTAGCAATTGGGGCGATCGCTATCAAACTCAAGGGATTCTTGCCCCTGGCGAAAACATTTTAGGAGCTATTCCTGGGAGCACGGTTGTCAGTAGTGGAACTAGCTATGCCACTCCCATTGTGTCGGGTATTGCTGCTCTACTACTAAGCCTACAGCTTAAACAAGGACAAAAACCAAATCCTCATGCGGTTAGAGCCGCACTACTAAAAAGTGCAATTACCTGTGAAGAACAACCTATACCCGACTGTCGCCGTCTTTTAGGCGAAAATATAGGGTTCGTGTCACCAGGTGCAGCGAGGTCTAATTTCGCATTTTTCACCCCATTTTTGAGCTGAAATGATAAGTAATACAAATCATTACTTTGCCTAGTTAGACTCATTTTAGGCAATGTTTCATAAATTAGATACGTAGTTTCAATACTTTGAAACAGATGCTTTGAGATGTTTCAAGTTTCGTTTGAGGCAATGTTTTTTTCCTATGGAGCGACTTTAAAGAAATATTTGTGTAACTTATATCAAAGCGATCGCTTTAAATTGGGAACTCGAACTCTATATTCCTTATAAAACAAGGGTTTCAGAGATAGGCTGCCCTATATCGCACGGACCCTATATTTAGCCCTTAATTCTTGGTCGCTCAAAGCATTTTAAGCTCTTCAATTTGCGCTTCTCTAATGTTCATGGCGATCGCTCCCTTAAGCTCTCATGAATAAAGAAACTGATGAGTTAATCCAAATTTCTTACTGTCAATTGCCTTTATTAATCTCATCTTGACAAATTATTTGACCGCAACGCTAAAAGCTTATAACTCTTGCTGTAAAAATGATAAGGGACGACTCATATTTTCCGCAAAGCTAAGAATGCCACGGTCGCGGTGTTGATAAAGTAAATTTCCGAAGCGATCGCCTGCTTAAATAGGTTTATAGATTAATCAGTTAATGGTCTAATACCTTTATAGGTTTAACCGTTCTCGCAACTCTTCTACATTCCTAACCTCACCCCAATCAACCCCCGCAGCTTGCAGTAAATCGATCGCTACCCCGATCAAGTGTTGGGGATAAACTCTCTCTGATGGTGGAACTGGGTTTAAGTTGTTCTCCCTTACCTGACTGGCTGTTTCTGCTAACCAGTCTTTTTGGTCTTTTCTAATATTGATATTCACCTTAACCAGTTTTTCCTGTTTTTTGGTAGTTAAAGTTTGCTCCTCAACTTTAGCCTTTGTTTCTATTACTTCAGGCTGTTTATCTTCAATTTCTGGGGTTTTTGGGTTTATAACTTCAGTACGGACGGCTGAAGTGTCGGAGGCAACTTCCGACACCGCGTTCTCTTCTTTAACTAATGGTTCGGGTGATGAAGGTTCTGGCGTTACTGCCGTTTCTTCTGGTTGCTGGGGTTTAATACCAGATAACTTTCTCAGGCTACTCATTGACCCCATTTTCTTCTTGGTCATATCCATACCTCCAAACATTCAGTAGCCAGTGCTTTGTAAGCTTTAGCTCCAGATGAACGGGATGAATAGGCAGTAACGGGTTGTTGATGAGCGATCGCTTCAGCGACAGCAATATTCTCTGGTACGGTAGTCTTAAGTAGTCGATAATTCAATTCTTCTGCTGCTTCGGTTAACAAATTGTCAGCTTCTCTAGTAATTACCAGTTGAGGACGATATCTAACTCGAACTACATCAATCGGGACATCGGGGCGTTCTTCTCGAATCAACTCTACTGCCTCAGATAATCCTTTTAATACTGCTGGTTCGCAGATAACGGGCATCAACACGCGATCGCTTGTCAGAATTGCCTGTACTGAAGCCACTCCCAACCCAGGCGAACAATCCATTAAACACATATCAAATCCAGTTAATTTAGCTAAGGCAGGAGTGAACAGATCGTCCTCGGTTTCTAGTTGAAACATCCCCAAGTCGCCAGGAATCAACCAAAGATTTTTCGTATTAGTTAAGTGCGGTTGAACCTCGTCATTATTTAACCAGTTCAAAGCTGTAGGTAAATCTCCATCTAAACCCAAACCAAATGAAGTTGTCCTTTGCCCGTCGAGATCGATTAACAAAACCTTTCGTTTTGAAGTAGCCAAACAAGCACCCAGATTAATAGTAGTGGTTGACTTAGCCGTCCCACCTTTGAAATTGAAAACAGCAACCTTTAACATAATATCCTATTAAGGTTTAATACCTTGTTACCTTGTTAGGTTAATACCTACATGGTTTAATCCCAACATAGTCTTAACGGCTATGAGGATTAACAGTTAAAAATTTAATAATTTATTAGGATTAACAGCTAAAGACTTAATAGTTTATTGGTATTAACATTTAATACTTTATACCTTTAAACTTATAAACGTTTAATACCTTTAAGGGTTAAAAGTTAATAGGTTAAAACTACATTGAAACCCAACAAACACGGCAACTATTACCCACAGCAACAGCAAAGCAAGGCTAGTAAATTACACGCTCAAACACAACTGTTGTCTGGGTTTTTCGTTCCCTTTCACCAGTTCAACTCATCCCTACCTCTGACCATCACCTAAAAATCCTGCTGCAACTTTCACCTCCACAAGGCGACTAAATTATATGTAGGTTGTAGAGCTACAGAATTAATTCGCTGGTTGAGAGGGTGTTTCTGGGGTTCGGTAGCGGGCGACACAAGCTCTGGAAACAAGTTCCTCCAGACGCGCCCTTGCGAATTCTGTGACGGGAATCATAAAAATTTATTTAACGTTTCCATATTATGTACTTAAGAAAAAAAAGTTTTTACCTTCAATTTCTGCACCTATGACCCAGAATTCTGCACCCGATAATTCTATCCGTCCCGACGAGCTTATGTTAGAACTAGGTATTAAAAAAGATGCCTACTACAAAGACCTAAGCTATCTAGATATCACTCCAGAGAAAGATTCTGAGGGTAAGGCTTATCTGACAAACGAACAAGCAGATAAAATTAGAGCTTTAAGAAATCACGTTAATGAAACAGGAAAGCGAAACGGTTTTGATAATAGTTCAATTGTTAAAGTTGATGATAGTAATCTAGAAGTTTCTAATAATAATGAAAGCGATGAGGATATCTACATTAATCGGGAAGAACCAACAGCCAAAATTAATTCAGATTTAGTCAGACAGGCTGAAGAATTAGCTGCTCGTGGGATGGCAATGAATGACCTGATTAAAATCCAGTTGGCTAGTCAGATGAGTTTTGACGATCTCTCACCCGATTTACAGGAAAAAGTGAGAATCGCTCATGAGGTGGCTAACCCAAAGTTTCATCCAGCAGAAATCGCCAAGCAACTTCTGAATCAACACCGCAGCCAAAAAGCGCAAGCCGAAGCGTAAAGTTTAGAGATGATGATACTTTCGATAAGGTCTGTAATGCGATCTCGAAGAGATCCGCTTCGCGGTGCGCTGCTGGTAATTCTGTATTAGTTCTCGGTGAAGCTGGTACGGGTACAGAAGAGTTTGCCCAAAGTCTTTACTCCGAGATGTCGGGGGAGTTTCAATGTGCGATCGCTACTTATAAGGGTTCGCTCAAGAAGTTCTTTGGGGCGATCGCTTTCCAGTTAGATATCCCGACGACGGAAACTCAATATAACAAAAATGGTGACCCGACAGGAGAGAAGGATTTAACTGTAGATGCTCTCAAAGAAGAGATTCTAGAAAACTGTGGCGAGGATACCTTATTAATACTCCCCGAAGCTAAACGGTTGACTACCAGTATTCGTTATTGGCTAGAAGACGCGATTAGTGCTGGGGTTAGAGTCGTCTGTTTTGCCGTGGCTAATCCTGGCAGAGATATCTTTCTGGAGATGTTGGAGATTGAATTGGAGTTGCCAAGCGATCGCGCTATCAGAGAAGTGATGGAAGCTGAAGCACAGAAGCAGGGATTAAACCTGAGTAAATCTCGATTAGCCGAACTGCAACCCCTGGCTGGTAGGAATCCGATGTTAGCCAGGAAGATTATCAGGAATGAAGCACTGGGATTGAAGCAGGATAAACCAGAACATACTCAGTACGTGGTGATTATGCCCGTGATTATTGCTGCCCTATTCAGTTTTGCAGTGGTCAGATTTATTGGCATGGGAACGGGGAATAAAGGACTTTACATTACAGGGGGTGTTTGTTTGGTTTCTGCGATGGCATTGAAGCAGTTGGGGAATGTTCGGGGTGCGAGGAAGAGGTTAGGGCAATGATGTGGATTAATAAATCGGAAATGCCTTATTTGTGGGAGGTTATTTGGTCTGAATTAGCTTCACTTGAAGGCGGTTGTGTAGGTGAAAACAAGGGTGAAGTATGGCAATACATGGGCAGCAAGATAGAGGGTGAGAGGCTAACTCACACATTCCGTCATCGCTGTCATCCTCGTAGTTTTAACCTTGAATATCGCCATATATCTACCACGCTTACTGGTGAGGTAATCCAACAATGATGAGTATTACCCACGCCCTCATCGCCACTGCTGGAACATCTCTTATCTTAGGAACTGCTTCACAATTTTAGAAATACAGAGCGATACTATGTTCAAACTTCTGGGAATTCTATAATTACGATTTTCTAAATGTCGCTATTGAAGAGGTAAGAATGTTTGAATGTCGAGTCTATATACATCTACCATTAGATGAGAAGCCAGATATCGAAATTGCTAGATATGATTTTGATCCTGGTTTACACATTGGAGATATAGTCAACGTTACTGATTTGGTGTGGAATAAAATCCCTGACAGTCAAACTTTAATGTATAACGATAGCTCTTTCTCTTTTGAGGCAATGGTTAAGATACGTAAGTATCAGATAGAACCTCGAAACTCCAAAGATGCTGTTTTTCGTGTTTTGATTGGTCTTGAAATAGCAGACAAAGAAGAACTTTCTCAAATGGCAGAAATAATAGAGAATAACTCAAACCAATCATAGAAAAAACCGTAACTGGTAACTGACTATGATGGCAATTACCCACGCCCTCATCGCCACTGCTGGAACATCTCTTATCTTAGGAACTGCCGACCCTTTGCCCTTGGGTTTAGCCATCCTCGGTTCGCAGCTTCCCGACCTCGACACCACCCAAAGCACCATCGGTAAAATCTTCTTTTCCATTAGTAGTTGGATAGAAGACAGATTTCCTCATCGCTCGATTACTCATTCTCTATTGGCAACGGGTTTCATTGCTGCGATCGCTCTGTCTGTCGGTTACTTTTTACTAGGGGATATCAAGATAGCAGCAGCACTTCCTCTAGGTCATCTCCTCTCCTGTTTCTCCGATACTTTCACTAAGCAAGGAGTACAATTGTTTTATCCAGTTCCCGCCTGGGCAGTAAGTGTATCAAATCCCAGACGCAGACTCAAAACTGGTGGTGCAGGCGAACTGTGGGTTTTAGGAGGAGCGATCGCCCTCCTCTGTTTTGGTATCTATCTGGCTAACGGTGGGGGGATAACTCAGAAAGTCTCTCAGAGTCTGGGTTTGAAAGATGGGATAGTACAGGTGTATAACCAGAATGCTAGCACTCATAAAGTGTACGCGAGCATCACAGGTGTTTGGGCAAGCGATCGCACTGTTGCTGATGGTAAGTATTTAATTCTGGGTACAGAAGGAAGTGAGTTTGTAGTTACTGATGGCAAGGGTGTCTATAAGACTGGGGAACAAATTATTATTTCAAAGGTAACTACTTCGGTTGGGGAAGCTGCGACTACTGAGATTAGAAATATTAGTTTTAATGATGAGGAAGCTGTAGCATCACTGCAAGAACTACGTACCGCCTATCCCAATGCAGACATCTATTTGAATGGTCAGTTGACTGTTGATTTTCCTGAAGAAGTGAAGATACCGATTGAACCGAATCAAATGGTTACGGCTGCGGTGATGGGGAGCAGTATTAGGTTTAGTTATTGTGAGTTGGATAGAGCGATCGCTCTTTTAAGAGAACAATTTGCAGTGGGGACGGTGGAAGTTAAGATAGTGCGCCCTACAAAGCAGATAGCTTCGAGATAGGTTCATTTCCGGTCTTTGAGCAGACGCCAGACGAGATAGGTTTCTCATTTCTCTGGACGTGTGCGATTAGCTACGCTACCGCCCTTCGCGCGATCGCTGACAATCCCCAATCAATCAATTAACACTGGGAATGGTGAACGCAGCTTCTTACTCCAAACCAAAATATCTCGCTGCTTCCTGCCAGTTATGGGGATACATCTTCTGGATGTGTTCTATCGTATAACCAACAAAATCGCGAGCAGTTCTTACTTGTCCCCTTGTGCCTAATTGCTCAATCGGTTGCCTAGACAGTTGAAACAGGAACACTCCACGGGGATTATCTATGGTCGCTCTTGTCCTTTCTACATGAGCGGCTGCACCGTAAGCTTGAGAGATGTGATGACGGGCGATCGCTTTTCTCACTTTGGCATCCAAGGGAATCTCTAACTCCTCCAGTTTATTCTTCAAATCCTGGGGAAGATCGCATTCATTCACTGAATTGACTCGTTTTTGAGCGAGTCGGGCGCGGGAACCGAGTTCCCGCGCAGGAGACTCGGTGATTTCACAATCATTCTCGGTGCGCGGCGGTTTTTCTTTGACTGGGATTTTCGGGTCAGCCAACACATTAAATAAAGGTGTGAACGTAGACTTGGTTTTGCTGCTTGGTCGTTCAGAAGCTTGTTTTACCTGTTTTTCAACTGTAGCTCGCTTATCCTCCATTTCATTTTCAGAAGCCGCCCTCTCGGTTTGGAGGGTTTGGAGCTTTTGAGAAGTCTGAAGAGTTTGAGAGGAACCAGAATCTTTATTTGATAAGGGTTCTGAGCCGCAATTTTCTGAGATGTCAGAATTGATTCTGAGATCTTGTAATTTATTCTGAGATCCCAGAATTGATTCTGAATTCCCAGAATCTTCCCCAGAATCCCATAAAGATTCTGGATTGTCAGAATTCTCCGCTTGTTGAGTGCGCTGGGCGCGGGAACCAAGTTCCCGCGCAGGAAGCGCAGTGTTTTCACAATCAGCCCAGGAAATAACAATCTTGCCCGTTTTGATGTTGACAATCTCTAGTTTTTTCAATCTGCCCAAAGCTTCATAGACACTGCTTTCTGGAATAGTCCACCGCAGGGCGAACTCTTTGGGAGCCAGTTCGATAGGGCGATCGCAGAAGGGATTTTCAAACCTCAAGGCTAAATGAACGTAAGCAGCATTATTAATTAGCCTCGATTTTCTCAGTGCTATTAACTCTTCTTTCTGGAGAGGATAAAAGGTTCCAGAGACTTTTTGGTTGTTGGTTCGGACAGGTGTAGGAATATGTGTCATCATAGTTGTATGTGTAAAATGGATAGCCCCAACCTATATAGGATTGAGGCTTTTTAATTGGGATACAGGTCTAGTCGTCTAAATCCTGAGTAAAAAATTCACTCGCACCGCAGCTAGATAAAACCGCAGCCACCAGAGCGCGTTTCTGAGCCATTTTGCAGATAGTATTGGTTAGGTCATAAATGCGATGCTTTTGTTTTTGGTACTTAACCTCCATCGAATTACAGCAACCGTCTCCCTGTCCCACCATTTCACCGGAGCGATAAAGCACGCAGCGATAATGGTAGTGAAACAAAGGCTTGTCAAAGTCAGCCACCGATTGGATTAGCTCGTAAGAGGGTCGCAGATTGAATAACCGGCACAACTTCTCGGCACCAGGCTTGAGCAAAGTCGGTTTACTCGTACCAGGGATTACGCCGTAGTCTACATCCCGCTGCATTTGGGCTTTGACAAAAGCAACCATGACTTTGTAATGAGAGGCCGTTTGAGCTATTGCGTTTTGGTAAATAGGAGCGATTTCAACAGTCGCTTGATGAACTATCGCACCCTGCTTGTTTGATGTCTGCATGAGAATATTTAATTGAGTAAAAGATTAATAAAATAGGAAGCCACTGCTATTCGAGTAACAGTGGTTTCCAAGGCTATTAGAATGGTGTTTCAATCTCTACGCCTAGTTTTTTTGTCCAGTATTCGCGCAGCCCAACTTGATAACCATCCCAATACTGGTAATCTTGAGGTTGGGTGGGCGGTAGACCGCAGATTCCGTCAAACCTTCCCTCTGAAGAGAGGGAGGCGTAAAGGTCAGCTTGTTCGTGGACGGCATCTAGGTCTTGTTGTTCTCGCTTTTGTTGTTCTACACTGAGATATAAATCAAACATTTCAAGTCTCCATTTGTTTGTTTGATTGCCCCAAGCTGGTGGCACAACTTGGGGCTTTTGGTTGGGTTTTCTTTCTCTTATTATAATATGACCGACAAATTATAGCCACCCTTAATTATGAGACTGGCATGTTATAGTGGAAGCAAGCAAGTAATACAGGTAGAGATTCGCAGTAAAGAAAATGGCTAGACCAGGAGGCAACCCTGATATAAAAAAATATGGATTCACTACTGAGAGAGAAAATCCCTTGGTAGAGAAGATGACCCTGCGGATGGATGAGGAGATGAAAGCGGCGATTAAGGCAGGGAAGTTACCGAACTGGCAAGAAATAGCTCGGCAGGCGATCGCAGAAAAGTTGCAATCAGCTTCAGCCTAATGCCCTACATCTAGATCATCAATGACGACACAAGAAGAGCCAAAATCTTCTTTCCATCTTGGTTTTCAGGCGCAGAACCCCGACTTGTTTAGAGTCGGGGTCTGATGTATTTAGGAGGAGCGATCTGTGTCTTTGTAGGAGTTCGGTCTCGCCTTGGCGAGTGCTGCCGCACCGCATTTCTTAACGCTCAATATGCGGTAGGTACGCTAGAAATTAAGGTAGTGCGCCCCACAAAGCAGATAGCTTCGAGAGCTGCTGAATTATTCCTCCATCTCTGGTAGCGATCGAAGCAAACGAAATTCGCATAGTCTCAAACCTTTATTTCTATTTTTAATTAGAAACAAAGGGTGAAGCGATGAAAAAATACAAATACATCGGATACTTAGCTGCTATCCTACCAAATCTGTTATTAACTACTGCTGCTATTGCTCAAAACCCAGAACAGATTAGGCGATTACTCATAACTAATGAATGTGCTGGTTGCCAACTTGACTACGCCGAGTTGAGCCACGCTGAACTGAGTCAGGCTAATTTAGAAGGAGCCAATTTAAAAAGTGCCAATTTAATGAGAGCTAATCTTGAGGGAGCTAATTTGGCGGGAGCCAATTTAGAAGAAGCCAATTTAGAAAGAGCCAATTTAGAAGGAGCTAACTTAGAAGGAGCTAACTTAACAGATGCCAATCTTTGTTTTGCTACCATGTCTTCAGGTTTAGGTGCTTGTATTACAGACGTGTTTCCACCACAGATAAAGTAATCGCCTCTACTGATGCTCCCGTCACTGACAATTCCTAACCAATCAATTAACACTGGTTACTGAATACCAATAACTAACAACCGTGATGGAGTGGCTCAGTAACCTAATCTCTTATGGACTAGCAGCAGCAGGAGTAGTATTCGTCTCAACGAATTCTATTCCCGTATCCGATAATCTACCAACATCACCCGAACCTATCTCTCAACCTACTCAAACAGATACGGCTACTACTTCACCCCGAAGGCTTACCGTCACCGTCAAAGTAGCCGAACCAACAGACCTCAAAATAGCTGAAGGACAGGAAATAAAACAAGGCGACATCATTTCAGATCGCGCCACCGAAAAAACTCGCCTAACTTCCCAACAGAAACAACTCCAGCTATCTTTAGACCGACTGAAATCCGCTTCCATTACTCCACCAGCTTCTCCTGCACCAGTTCCCCCAGTAATGGCATTACCGCCAGTTAGTTACTTAGAACACTCCGCAGCAGTAGAAAAGACCAAGAGTGCGATCGCCTCTATCTCTTCAGAACTCGACCTGAAGAAACAAGAAATCGATTACTTATCTAAAGTCCCCAACCTCGACCCGATTATCCTCGAACACGAACGAACCAAACTGACAGAACTCAAACAGAAACATACCGCAGCCGTTAGAGATTATCAGCTAGCAATGGGTAAACTCCAAACTGCCAAGGACAACAGGAAATACCAAGAATACCAAGCATCTGTCAGCGAAGCTCAACGGATAGAACAGATGAATCAATCCAGGTTGAACTATCAACGACAACTAGCAGAATACGAACAAAGACTGGCAGATAGAGAGTTTCAGGTAACACAGCTACAAGAGAAATTGAATAATGTTGAAAATCAGATCGCTTCCCTTTCAGTCGTCAAAGCACCATATAGCGGTACAGTACGCAGGATTAAATGGATCGGTCAAGCTCCTGATGGGTCTTTATCTGCTGAAATTACTCTTATGGTGTCCGATAGCGATCGCGTCTCCACTGCCATGCCTGACGAGCAGTAATGAATGTGTGAATGAATTAACAGAAAAAGCGGTCTCGCTAGTCTTCGACGCACTCCGTGTACGCGAGTGCTGCCGCACCGCTCCTCATAATTCATCCCTTCCCTGTCTGGACAGCAGTAACGAGTGTGTAACCGAGTTAACCGAGAAAGCGATCGCATCCTCCTCAAAACTCAAAAAACTGGATGAAAAGATTGCTCTAATTGACCAGCGGTTAGAGTTGATGGAAGATCGCATTACCTACAGCCAGAAGAAAACCTGGACTAATTATGTCACTCTCGACCCAGTGAAGCTGCTACAAAACCTCTTCGGGGGTGGTGATGTTCAAAGAGATCGCCTTGCGATCGCCGATTTGGAAATCAAAACAGCCGATTTATTAGCAGCTAAGGCAGAGTTAGAGCGTCAACAGGAAGAGGAGAAAGTAAGAGTAGGAGATAAGGTTTTGCGGCTACTACTCGATTACGAAGCAGCGAACCGCAGACACAGGTTACTGTCATCTCAGTTAGAGACATTAGAGCAGCAACGAGAAGTAACTAGGATTGCCTATAAGTTCGGTCGGGGGAGTACCTCTCAGATATTGGGCATGGAGGACAGGCGCGATCGTCTTTCCGAGCAGATTGTTAATGTTGAGATTAAGCGGGATGGGGCGGTGAGAGAACTAAGGCAGCTAATTATAAACTGATCGCTCCTAAAGCTTCTTGATATGCTTTTGATAGACGTTCCCAAGTATGGCGATCGCCAACTGAATAAAATAAGCTCGTTACTTCCACAATTAGACATGATCTCGGTCGCTCTGAGCTATCCTCGCACTACCAGTAGGACATAGATATATATTTGCGTCTTGGTAAATCGACTTCAAAAAATTCTTAGCCATATCGTTGTCATCGATATAACTAGTTGTCCATTTATCCAATGCTACGTGCTGATTAATAGTTTTCGCACCACAATACAATTTACCAGAGGCTAAGACAAAGCTATCTAGCTCTGGCTTGGTACCTAAGTTAAATGAGGATATTTCAAGTTCTACAGGGGCTTGACTATGTACAGCCGATACAAAAGAGCTTAGGTGTTCATAGGAATAAAATGGCCAGTTAATAACTGCAAAAAACACGCCGATTGAAGACATCAGCAGTATGGTAAAAAATAATGTCAGGGACAATCCATAAACTACTATGTCTTTGACGGCTTTGAGAAAACTTTTCATAACGGGGCTTATATTGAACTTTTCATAGCTATAATGCCCAGAACTGGGAGCATAATTAATAACTACTTGGCGCGATCCCGCAGGGATCTGGCGAAGCCAGCGCGCATCTATTGATGGCGTTTTGTATCTCGATGAGAAATATTTAGAAAGGGACACTGTTCTAAAGGAAAATCCAATAAATGAAGTTGAAATTCTTCAGCTAGAGCTTCAAATACTTTGATTCCCCTAATACTATTGCCTCTATGGTCGATTAATGGCGAGTAAACTGCAATACCAGCGCGGTCGGGAATGACAGCAATTATTCCTCCTGAAACTCCACTTTTAGCGGGAATTCCTACTTTATAAGCCCATTCTCCCGCATAGTTGTACATTCCACAGGTATACATCACGCTCAAAATATCCCTGACGTAACAAGGCTCGATCGCTTTGTCTTGAGTTATGGGATTAATGCCTCGATTTGCTAAAGTTACAGCCATCACTGCCAAATCGTGACAGTTAACCACCACCGAACATTGTTGAAAATAAAGATCGAGAATTTCCTCGATATTATGGTCGATAATGCCAAAATTAAGCAGTAAATTAGCCAGAGCGCGATTGCGATGTCCCGTAGCTTTTTCTGACATGAATACGGGAGCATCGATATAAACATCATGACCGATATAGCGACGAAACATATCTAGCATTCGATTCAGCTTATCGGTGGGGTTCGAGCCTTTAATCAAACCAGCAGTGGCGATCGCTCCAGCATTGACCATGGGATTATCTGGGCGTTTGGAATTTTCATCTAAGCGAATTACCGAATTGAAAGGATCGCCAGTAGGCTCTACGCCAATTTTTTCCAGCAAGGTTTGACGACCGCAATCTTCTAGTGCCATGCCAAAGACAAAAACCTTAGATATAGATTGAATGGTAAAATTTTTTGAGACATCTCCAACTTCAAAGACTTCTCCTTCTTTAGTAACGATAGATATAGCAAACCAGTCAGGATTGGCTTTGGTAAGTTCGGGAATGTAGCTAGCCAAAGAACCCGAATCGAGTGAGCGATATTTTTCGTAAAGATGTTGAATGAATTCTGGAAGGTCGGGCATGTTGTATTTTTTAAAACTGCTACACTCGGATGGTCGGACGTGCATTCTAGCTTGAAGTAACCGCCAGAAAATTAAGCTCAAACACCAACTAATTTTAAAGCTTCTCGATCTGCTATGACGAGTCTTTCCCAGGGAGCGCGATCGCCCCCACTAATCCAAATCGATAAATTTACTCGTACACTCCGACGGCTGCACATGAAGATAACGAGATGTAACAGCCAGAGAACTATGTCCCAAAGACTTCATCACCAAATCTATCCCCGCACCATTATTGAGACTATGACAGGCATGAGCATGACGCAGCCAGTGAGCAGAAGTATGGGGATTAATCCCTGAAGCCTCGACAGCTTTTTTAATTAATCTATGAACGGCGTGACGGTCTAAGCGATTCCCAAACCTCGACAGAAACACCGCCTCGGTTTTATCGCTCCTGGGCAGTTCTTGAAGTTGCTTCCATAACTGACGCTCTATTAACAAGGTTCTGGTTTTATGTCCCTTACCAAAAACAGTTACAGTTACGCTGTCAGAGGTTGGCTTAAAATCTGACCAATTCAACCCGACTAACTCAGAAACTCGTAAACCAAGAACATAAATTAGTTTAAGGATTAAGCGATCGCGTTGATTGGAAGCTGCCGTTATTAATCTCTTTACCTCTTCATCAATCAGAATTCTTTCATTGAGCGCATCCTTGGGTTTGGGTACTTTAATCATCGAAGCGGGATTAGCCGATAAGTAGCCCGTTTTCACCCCAAAGCTAAACAGAGACTTAATCGCTGCTAATTTATTATTAATCGTATTCTGAGAGCGATCGCGAAGCTGAAACGATTCCAACCACAGCAAAATATCTTCCAGCCTAATTTCTCGTAACTCTTTACCCGCAAAAGTGAGGAATTGGCGCACCACCATCAAATATGTCTTCTGGGTAGTCTTAGCCTTCTGAGAAATCCATAACTTGATTAGCTGTCGATCTTCTGTAGCCTCAGTCAATTTAGGAATCGTTGTCAGGTTCATTACAACAGAATTCGCGTTTTGTTGTGTTAGTTTTTGGGGTCGCGCTCGCTATAAATCCATGGAAAAACTTTATACCCTCTTATCTCCCCAGAGCAAGGCAAGTGGATACCAATGCAGCAATTCTTATTGAATAGATCACCGCAGAGTAACGATCGCGATCGCACCTTTACCGTTTCTTTATACCGAAGATAGTAAGCGAAATACACGGCACTTGCTTAGTCATGAGCAGTTTCGATTGCCCAAAAAGCGGATGCGACCCCGCGCCGCCGAAAGGCGCATCTGGTAGCGCACCAAGAAGCGGTAATGAAAACTCAAAAAATCAAAAAGCTAAAACAACCCTTTGTAGGTCAACTTGTAAAACAATTGCGACAGCTACTCAACTTGACCCAAGAAGAATTGGCAAACAGTTTAGAAGTTTCTCATTCTAGCATCAGTAGATGGGAGCGAGGAACAGCAAAGCCTTCATCTGCTGCTTCAAAGCTAATCGAGACAAAGCTTACAGAATTGGGAGAACGAGGTGAAAAGCTGCTGGAGCAGTATTCAGGAGGGCGCGATATTTGAACCAAATTCAGATATTCTAGCCGTCCGTACCGAATTCAGTAGCTAAAACTATAAACCCTGCCAACACTGACTGAGTAACGAAATTTCATCCAATACCAATATTTCAACTTCACGCACTTGGTAGCGACAGGTGCGCGGGAGGGATTTTGTTTGTTTTTTCCAATGGAGAATTATTGTGGCTCAAGCTGAAATTAAATCGGGACAAAAATCTTTAAGCTTTACGAGCGAGCAGTTTAAACCTGTTATGAGCGGTGATGAAACAAGCCGCATTTTAGCTCTTAAAGAATTATTAGATTACCCGATTGTACAGCGCGACTCACGAGGTTCTCGGTTCTGGTATCTTCGACCAGGAAAAAATAGCTCGGCAGCAGCAGATACACAGCCGATCGCGGTTGGTTTTTACTCCGAACTCAATTCCTACAGCGATAGCGAAATTAAGGCATTTTTAACCAGCCCTGAGCAGCAACAAGAAATTTACGGGCATTACCTCGATCGAGTTAATGAAGACCAGCCTGTAATGTATATTCTTCTGCCCAGTGGGGGAGAAATTGGCAGAGTAGCTTTAGTTCTCCCAACCGAAGGCAAACTGCGCCAAAGGCAAATCCAAACTTTTGAATGGAATTCAACTCAGTTACTAAATAGCCGACTTCCTCGATTGCATCAGGATTCATTACCGATCGCGGATAAAGCACTACTGTTTACGCCTTTAGTAGAGTGGGTTTTCTACGATTCAGTTGCAACGGCGAAGGAGTTGGCACAGCGATTAGCAGCGATCGCTCGTCAAATAGAAGAGATAATTCCCAATGTTTATAACTCCGAATCGAAAGACGGATACTTGCATCAACTATTTGCCAGTTTTCAAAAAGAATTACTGCCCAATCTTAAAGTAAGTTCTACTGACGAAAAAGAATACAGTTTTGCCGATATTTATGCTCAAACTATTGCCTATGGTTTGTTCACGGCTAGGGTATTTAGTTATGAGCGCAATCAAGATGACTTAATCTCTACAGAATTCAATCGGCAGACGGCTTGGAATTTATTACCAGAAACTAACCCGTTTTTACGTCGCTTGTTTCAAGATATTTCCGAGCGATCGCCTTTGGAATTAGGTGATGAGTTAATCGAAGCAATTGTTGAAATTATCTCCTACCTGCGAGTCGCCAAGATGAAAGTTATTTTGAGAGACTTCCATCAGAAGATTGATCGAGAAGATATCGTTATTCGCTTTTATGAAGACTTCCTAGCAGCCTATAAGCCCCAGATGCGGGAACGGCGAGGAGTTTATTACACTCCACAACCAGTAGTATCTTATATCGTCCGCTCGGTTGACCGCATTCTCAAACAAGATTTTGGATTACAAGCTGGACTGGCTGATGCGACTAAGGTTCCGGTAAACTCACCCAATGGTAAAGGAGTAACAGAAACTCACAAAGTTCTTATTACCGACCCTGCTGTTGGTACGGGTACTTTCCTATATGAAGTAATCAATCATATTCATAAATCATTTGAGTCCAAACCAGAACAATGGTCGAATTATGTTGCTCAGGACTTGCTACCTCGACTGCTTGGCTTTGAGTTGCTTATGGCTCCCTATGCAGTGGCTCACATGAAGTTGGGACTACAACTGGCTGAGTTGGGCTACCAGTTTGATACAGAAGAAAGATTACGAGTTTATCTAACTAATACTTTACAAGAGGCTTTCCAAATTCCTCCTGCGGAAGATCGTTTTTCTAACTTGTTTTGGGGGGAAGCGGATGCTGCTAATCGGATTAAAGAAAAAGCACCAGTAATGGTCATCTTGGGAAATCCCCCCTATTCTGGTCACTCTGCTAATGACGGAAAGTGGATTAAAAATCTGCTTAAAGGTAAAGACACTGTAACCCAACAGCTATGCAGCAATTACTTTGAAGTGGATGGAAAACCCTTGGGTGAAAAGAATCCTAAGTGGCTCAATGATGATTATGTAAAATTTATTCGTTTTGGGCAATGGCGGATTGAGAGAACGGGTTACGGTGTTTTGGCATTTGTTACCAATCACGGTTATCTCGACAATCCTACTTTTCGCGGGATGCGTCAAAGTTTGATGGAAACTTTTGACGATATTTACGTACTAGATTTGCACGGCAATAGTAAGAAGAAAGAAAGCTGTCCTGATGGCTCGAAGGATGAGAATGTCTTTGATATTCAGCAGGGAGTCTCGATTAATATTTTTGTCAAACATCCCAATGGAAACAAGGAAAAAGCCACTGTTCATCATGCAGATCTTTGGGGCGATCGCGATCGCAAATACAATTGGCTTAAAGAAAACGATCTAACTACGACTCGGTGGACTACTTTGCAGCCCCAGTCTCAGTCTTATTTATTTCTTCCTCAAGATAAAGAATTACGAGCAGAGTATGAAAAGGGATGGAAAGTAACAGATATTTTTCCAGTTAATAGTGTTGGAATTGTTACTGGGCAAGACAAAAAAACAATAGGAATTACTCAAGAAGAAGCAAAAATTCTTGCTGATAGTCACAAAATTCCTGAAGATGCTGTTGTACCTATCCTTTATCGTCCGTTTGATCGGCAATTTATAGTGTATGACTCAAAAGTAGTTACACGCACAAGAGGAAAGGTCATGCACCATATGTTAGCAGGAGACAATTTAGGGTTGATTACTGTTAGAAGACTACCTTCGCAGAATAAATGCAATTATTTCATTGTGAGTAACAATTTGATTGTTAACGGTTCGATTCGCTCTGATAACCAAAGTATTGATACCCTTTTTCCTCTCTATATTTATCCTGAAACTAAAAAAAACCAACTATCAGCATTAGAAGAAAAACGCTACCCAAACTTTTCTTCTCATTTTCTCAAAAGTATCAAAGATAAACTCGGTTATACCCCTACCCCAGAATCTATCTTTTACTACATCTATGCCATCTTCCACTCCCCCACTTACCGCGATCGCTATGCTGAATTCCTCAAAATTGATTTCCCCCGCATTCCTCTTACTAGCAATAACGAACTCTTCCGCCAACTAGCAGACTACGGCGAACAATTAGTTCAACTTCATTTAATGACATCTCCCAAACTCGACAACCCGATCACTGAGTTTGTGGAAGGAACGGGAGAACGTTTAGTCGCACCAGCGCATCCCAAATACAAAGATGGTGCAGTTCACATCAACAAAAAAGGCGACAAGTTTACTGGAGTACCCGAAGAAGTTTGGAACTTCTATGTTGGTGGCTATCAACCCTGTCAAAAATGGCTCAAAGATAGAAAGGGACGCACCCTCAGCGATGAAGATATTTTGCACTATCAAAAGATAGTAGTAGCTCTTAAAGAAACGATTGAATTAATGTCAAAAATTGACGAAGCTATTCCTGGTTTTCCTATTCAATAAACTTCGTCATGAGTGCCAACATCCAATAAAACTATGACTGTTTCACCGCTTTTTTCATCTGTTTCAATAGCAAAGACAATGCGACAGTCATACCCACAAGAACAAGATAATAAACCCGATAATTTTCCTTCTAGCTTATGAGTACCCAGAGATGGATTGAATACATCATCAGACAACTCGGCAATTGCTTTCTCAATTCGTGCTTGCAACTGTGTATTACGGCGGGCAAATTTACGAAATGCTCTCTTGAATTTATTAGAGACAATTATTTTGCTCATTCGTCAGACTGGAGAAATTCTCGAAGAGATGCGATCGCCTCATTAGCAGTTTGCGCCTTTAGCTTACCCGCTCTAAATTCAGCAAGAGTTGCTGCGGCATCAGTCGCAATTTCATCCCTGCGTCGCTCTATCATTCGACGTTGTAGGATTTGAATCAACATTTCCTGCTGTTCTAGTGGCAAATCCATTGCTTCATCCAAAACTTTATCTAGGCTCGCCATTACACTTACTCAGAGATCTACCTATTATTATGACTATCAAAGAATTACTACTTCAACAAATTCAACAAGTAAGAGCATTGTCTCTTGAATCCTGGGTTTAAATCTTCAATACTCCTCACACAGACTCTCATGCTTAAAACTGTCATTCAGGATTTAATCCGCAAACAACGCCCTTACTATCTGCTCCAAGGAAATCCCATTAAAGGCGTTGACAATCAATATTGGCTGGTTTTCCAACACCGCGATGCTGAAAACTTACTCCATAATATTGTCAGTTTTTTAGGCATTTTTGAGAAGCACTATACTCATAAACTACTCCGCATTGACCTCAATACTGCTCATATTTTTGAATACACTCCCAAACGAGAAGGTAATATTCCCAGTACTACTTTATTACGTACCAGCAAACTAACAGTTATCGAGCAATTTCTCCAATTAGAAAATGCTGCTAAAGAAGAAGCCTTACTAATAGGTAGCTTTTTAGAATTAGAAACTAAACTTCGTCGCCGTCGCAGATTTACTTTACCAGATGATATTAACAAATATCACCAATTTATCACTGCTCATTTAGAACGCACTAAACTCTACCGTCGCTCTACTGCTTACTTTGAAAGTGGTGTACTGAAACTATATTCTGAACCCCTACAAAATATCGTTAAAAATGAAGGAGAAATCCGCCTGTTAATGGACTGGCAGGGGTTTACCAATAATCGTGACCTCAAAGAACTCCAAAAATTACACGACTTAGAGTATCGAACCCAATACATTCGCCGTACTCTGCAAGAATTTCTCGCAGGTTTAGAAGATAGCTCCTTCTCTAGTACCGAAATCTTAGCCGAACTAGTGAGATTGGGTATCCTCAAAATTAAGCTCGTCAAAATGGAGCAAAGACGGGCTATCTATCACAAGAAAACTGGTATATTAAGCGATCGCCTGGACAACCACATTCTCCATGAAGGCTCGGATAACTTTACTCGTGCTGCTCATTCGAGGAATGCTGAGAGCGTCACTTTTCTCTACTATTCAGACCCCATCGACTTAGACGCTATTAAAGAGAGCATTATTGAGTTCGATGAGGAGTGGCAAGACAGCGAACTAACCTTTGACCTCAGCCAAGAATTTTTAGAGCAAATAATCGCCGAACGCGATCGCCGCCAAAAATTAAAGCAACCAGTTATTGAATCTATTACTCCCGACGAATTACCGAGTGGAGAAACCACTCCAGTTGAAATTACAGGAAGTAACCTAGAGCGAGTTGAAACTATTGAAATTCCTGATAATGACCTAGTTAAAGTCACCATCGATAATAAAGAACCAGAACGCATCATCGGTCAAGTTGAAGTAGCTCCCGACCACCCGCCAACTTCACTCAATAAGTTAAAAGTTACAACCAACACGGGCGTATATAACACCTCACCAGAAAAACCCGTCGCTGTCAGTTCAGACCTGATCGTTCCAGAATTTAGCGAAATTGAAGGCTTTAAGCAAGCAGTCGAATTAATCTTGGCAGGAAAACACGGGCAACCTCAAGACTTTCTCTACTGGCTGGCAATGGAACGTCCTCACCTATTGCGAGTCAAAGAAAGTGGCATTTTGGATGAATTAGTTGACCAAAGTATCTTATTTGAACATCAAAAATCGGGAGCGCAGCACTGTCTGCGGGTCATGCAGGACTTTGGTGTAGCAGTGTGTGCCGATGCAGTGGGGTTGGGAAAAACGAGGTTAGCTGCTGCGGTGGCTAAACTCTATCGCAGTGAAAACGGAAGTGCCAAGATTGCCATCATCGCTGCCAAAAAGCTGTTTCCTAACTGGGAACGGGAGATGGTCGAATTAGGTTTTAGAGAAAGTGACTACGAACTCTACAACAAAAACTTGATGAGTCGCAAAGGTGGTAATTTCATCTCAGATTTTAATCGCTATGGAGGACCCGATCTAGTAATCATCGATGAGGCTCACGAAGGTATTCGCAACTACAAAAATCGCATTCATCAAATGTGTTTGCAGATTCGCTCGTGTGATCGCCAATCGGAAAGAGAAAGACATTTCCTACTGCTAACAGCTACCCCTTGGAACAACCGTCGCGAGGATATCTATAATATTCTCTCCCCATTCCTTTCTCGTCCCGAAGGATTCAAAGATTTAGATTTTCCCCCAGAAGTAGCATCGTGGTTCGAGCGTCGAGATGCAGGAGTAGAAAACTTTACCGACCATACCAATTTATTCCGTCGCACCTATCGAGAGTTATTCCTTCAACGCACCAGACAGATGCTCAGAGAAGCTACTCCAGATTTAAACCTCTATGCCAAACGAGTAGCCGAATGGTTGCCCGTAGTATTTGAATCAAATACGGAACAAGCACTAGACCAAATCTTCACTCAGTTTGAAACCAATCTATATATTCCTTCGGCTGACCCGATTCGTTATCTCAAGGGCAGCACCGAGCAGCGAGGGCTTTTAACTAACCAGCGTCGCTTCTTCCTGCAAAGAGCAGAGTCTTCTATGTATGCTCTCAGTCGCACGATTAAGAATTTTGGCGATCGCATTGCTTTGGTTAAACACAGACTAGAAACTGTTACTTCCGATGCTGATGGACTAAAAGAATTTTTACTGCTGCATTACGAATTTACAGCCCCTAAAAAAGATAGCTTTTCAGATCTTTTAGATATGGGTGATGACTGGGATGAAGATTATTTTGAAGAAGAGGAAGATGAAGACGAACAAGAAACCAATGAAAAGAAAGAGGAAAAGCGTCAACAGCTAAGACGTTCAATAGATATTGCTACCGATGACCTGCGAGATAACCCAATCAGAGCTAAAGAAATTTACTACCAAATCATTTCTGACTGCGATAGTGACTTAGTTCAACTCAAACAAATTCAAAAACTGCTGGCAGATGAATTTGTCAAAGACCACAAACGAGAACAAGTTACTCAAAAAGTCAGAGAAATCGTCAGTCAGGGTCATAAAGTTCTACTGATTTCCACTTTTTCCGATACGGTGATCGATTATTATCGCCACATGGCAAAAGATAATGCGATCTCATCAAGCGGAATTGGTATGGCAATTGGTTCTAGTAAACTTTATTAC
Source organism: Pleurocapsales cyanobacterium LEGE 06147 (assembly GCA_015207585.1). GTDB lineage: Bacteria > Cyanobacteriota > Cyanobacteriia > Cyanobacteriales > Xenococcaceae > LEGE-06147. The sequence goes on from JADEWQ010000048.1 coordinate 28,177, forward strand.
AGAAGCGATTCAGACCAATCAATCGCGGTTAGTCCTAACAATGCGGTCAAGAAAACTAATCAAAAACAAGGACTGAAGCGACAGCAGATATTTCGCTTGTTTGCCCCTGCTGCTACTTGTAAAGATCCTGCCCAAAGACCTCAAGCGGAAGAAGAAATCTCTGTTTTAATTGGTTCGGAAACCCTCTCAGTCGGTCAAAACCTTCAAGATGCCGATTACTTAATTAATATCGACCTGCCCTGGAATCCGATGATATTAGAGCAGCGCATCGGTCGTATCGATCGCCCCAAACAACATCGAGTTGAAAATATCTATATTTACTACGCCAATAGCGAAAGTCAATTACTCAGACAAGCCAGCCGTTTGTCTAATCTGAATAAAAAACTGGTTGGCGACCTAGCTAATGAAAGTGGAGCAATTCCCGACATTGATCGCGTCGATCGTTTAGGAGCTTCTATCTATGGCGATACTCTGTTTGATGATGAAATCTTGCCTGGATACATCGATTTCATCCACAGTTTAGTCAAAGCCCGCTCCTTGGAACAGGGCAGTTTACAGGAAGAGACTTATCAAAAACAAGAAACTAGCCGCGACCTCTACACTCAGAATGAAATTTTGCATAGTGAAGAACTGAGAAAACTAATTGAGGAATTAGGAGAAGATTACCAAGCTAACCCCATTGCTGTCGGACACCGCACTAACGAACCCGAGCAACCCACCTGTCTTGTAGCACTGACCCTAGAATATTTCGGACCCAATGGCGAACCAATTCCCGAACAAAAACAAACAATTTACTGGAATGACCTAACTCAAGAAAAAGATGGCTATGGAATGGCAGTTTCCTCAGCATTTAAAACTCCTGACTCTGGTGAAGTCGTTTCGGCGAAAGATATTCTCACTATTGCTCAAAACCTGTACGACCGAATAGTAAACCTAAAGCAACAGCGATCGTTGGAATTAGAGCAACCAGAAACATTAGAAAATATCAACCTGACTTCTGAACGGATTAGTAAAATCCAGAAGCGAATTATGGCGATGGACAGTTTTCCTGCTGGAATTGACCGTCAGACTGTGAAAGATACATTGAAAAAACTTAATTCTGGAAAAGAGCAAAAGAAAGTGCAAAAACTGCTGCGAGAATACACCGATGGCGATCGAAGTCAGTCAAACGATGATGAGTTTATCAAGCAGCTAGTCAATGACACAGAAATTCTTAACTTACTAAATCTTGAAGGAATTAAACCTACTAGTTTGAAAGCTTCTCTATCAGCCTTGCTGTTGAGAATAGAGCTTGGTGGTTCAGAGTAGTAAACCTATGTGTTAATTAACCCCAGAACCAATTCTTGAGAAGAAAGCGCATAGCAGAATCACACCCAATAGAGCTAGATGAGGGCAAGGATTGAGATATCTGAGCGCACTGTTGTTAAAACAATTCCGAGCGGGAAAAGTAAGAAGAGTTGTAACCCTAGATATCAGATGAACCTTAAAACCTTTGTCAATAGTGCAGTTTTATTCATTGGATTGGGGCTAGCCGCTTATTCTCATTTCAATAACAGCAGGGAGCGATCGCAATCTACTATCGAAGAGCAACAACAAGAGCTTGAAGTATGGAAAATAAAGCCAGGGTCAATCTATGACGGGGACACATTAAGGGTTCAGCGTGGAACAGAAGAGTTGAAAATCAGATTTTGTGGCATTGATGCACCAGAACTAGACCAGCCATTGGGTATTGAATCTCGTGATTATTTGCGATCGCTTATTGCTCGTGGCGATGGCAGGGTTAATCTAGTTCGAGTAGAAGAAGATCGATACGGTCGCACTATAGCCGAGTTATTCGTTCCTATAAAACCAGATTTTCAGCAGGAACTACATTTGAATACCGAGATGGTGATGGCAGGTTACGCTTGGCACTACACTAAATATTCGGGTAATTGTCCCAGCAAGGAAGAATTAGGCTGGGCTGAAAAGATAGCTCAAGAGGATAAGCTGGGGGTTTGGGAAGGCGAACATCAAGAGCCTTGGGAGTGGCGCAAAAATCATAAGTAGCTTTAAAAAACCCCATCAAACTTTTGATTTCGCTGATTAGTATCTAGAGCAAGAAATCTCGCTTAAAACTGTATTGGAAATTAAGCATTTAAATCGTTCATAGCCAGACGAATTTGCTCTATACGTCTGCGGTTAACTCCCAGATCGGATTGACCCACGCGAGATGCCGAACGCACTTGAATTACTTTCTCATCGCTGGGGAAATAAAATTCTACATCGTCAACAAATTTAAAAATGCGACTTTTAGACTGAGCGCGAAGGTAATTATCTGTCTGTTCGACAACTTCGGTACGGGGAACGACCGAAAGCACTTTGAGTAAGGTTTCTCGTGCCGTGTCGAGGTCGGTGTGATATTCAATCGGTGCGATCGCATGAGCAGCGTCGGCATTCTGACTAACCACACAGTTAGGAGTTTCAGGACAGGGAGATAAATAGCCATCCTTGACACCCAAGTTAGAAGAAGCTGCCCAACTAGCTTGAGGGAAGACTAAACTGGTCAGAGCGATTGATATTCCTAAAATAATTGGGATAAGACGATACACTATTTACTCTCTTGATAGGGTGTTGAACATCTTGAATACCAATTACATTAACATTTTCAGCGTTGGCAATGAATAAGCTGACAATTTTGTTTGAGAGCCTTGAAGCTGCTCAAATAGCTTTGGCTACTCTTCAACCAATGATAGAGCTTACGATTGACTTTAATGCTCTTACTTTCGATACCCAAAACGAAGAATTAGTCAATTGGCTCGTACAAGACCCTTTCTGCAAAGCTTTTGAACAAAGCCAAGTTTATCTACACCCAGCTAGAATTATCAAAAAATCTTCCCACTGCACTACCTATCTCTACCAAGATTTTCAAATAGAGCATACTTTTCTGCCTCCTACCGATTGGGAATTTGTGACTACTAACGAGCGAAAAGAAATCATCGACCGAACTTGGTGGGGTTACGAAGATGGTTTCATCGATGTAGGTTTTTATATTGAAAAGATTCTTAATTTAAAGCTGAGAGGTTGTCGAGCGAATCAATTTTCTACAATGAATACTAGATTGCCAAATGAGGCGATCTATAGCAAAGATGAGGACTATTTTAAAGCAAGCACTTTCGTTCCATGTTAACGATCGGGAGGCGATCGTGTTTCTGAAAACTTGGCGTTTTATTACGCTCATACTCGTTGCGCTTTTCATGGGATTGGAGTTTTGTCATGTGTTAGAACTGCCAGCCAAGATGCAGTACGATGGGTCGTTATACGTGACGCTTCAAAATACTTTGTACCGATACTTTGGAGCACCCGGTCCCGGTGCGTTCGTCACGATAGGTGCAATCGTCTCGGCAGCAGTGTTGTCGTTAGTAGTACGAAAACGCCGAACTGTCTTTTATTGGACGCTAGCTGGCACGATTTGCTTGGCGATCGCTTTTCCCTTAATCTTCTTCCTGTTCATTGAGCCTGTGAATATTGTATTTAGGCAAGCAACTCCTGAGTCAGTACCAGCCAACTGGATGCAGTTACGGAACCAGTGGGAATACGCGCACGCCGCCAATTTTGTCTTTAGTTTGGTTGGTTTCAGTGCGCTGCTGATTTCTGTGCTTATTGAGGAATGGGAATCTAGAGGTGATCGCTAGATTTAAAAAACAGTAAACATTTTTATAGATATTTTTTCTGGCTCAATTGCAATAACTAAATTTTAAAAAAGAATTAATTTATATATATTCGGAAGGATTATCTAAAAAAAACAAAAAGCTATACTCCCAGAATAAGTGTAAAAGCTCAAGGTAATAAACATCTTCAGCTAGAAAATTAGTAAAAGATACCTTTAAATCAGATGAAAAACACAGACAGAAGGCTTTGAAGCAAGTTAAAGCTTTAAAAGAAGCTGCGGAAAATCCTAATAAAAAGGAAAATAAAGAAAAAGCAGAGAATGCTAGCTTAATATTGAAAGACTTGTCAGCCGGAGCTGCAATTAAGTCAATTTTAAATAGGATTCGCGAAATTCTCGGCTTAGAAGCTTTTTGAATAGCTAGTAGCTTCATTAGGGCGTATGACAACGATTCGTACATTTAAGGGTCATGCTCGGCATCAAAAGTTTTGACAGTAGTGGTTTCAAGCGTATTCCTGTTTGTGAGATTATCGGCAGTAGGAATAATTTCAAATATTCGTATAACGTTCCCGTTCAGCGGCTGGCCGCGCAGCAGACGGTCCGCTGCAACGGGTTGTTAGGCGGCTTGATCAATCTACGAGTGACCAAAGAAGGCCCGCTAGGAATGTCGCTCGAAGATCGATCGCATCCACGATTGGATCACTGCTTGTCGTACTCGTCGTGGCGGCGCCACCATGCTTGGCGGAACTCGAGCCCCTCCTCGTTCCTTCCCCACGGGGCGAGGTCGAGGAACTGGTACGTCCCCATTAAGGCCTCGACGCCACGGGCGTAGGTTGAGTACGTGTGGTAGACAGCGCCGTCCTTGAGCGCGAAGACACTCATACCCTCCTTCTGCGGCTCGGGCTGGTCGACATGCTGGTAGTTGTAGTCGGCGCCGTTTCTCTGCTGCTCCTCGGTGAAGGCCGCGCCGAAGTCGTACCTGAAATCGCTCCCGAGCGACGAAACCCACGGGAATCGCCAGCCCATCTGCCGCTTGTAGTGCTGGAGCTCCGTCAGCGGGGCGATCGACTCACAAACGAGGGTAATGTCGCGGCCGTTCAAGTGGGGGATGACACCGTCGAAGTGATCGGCGACCAAGGAGCATCCCGTGCATCCCCGGCGCTCGTCGGTGAGACGGAATCCGTATCCGAACATGAAGTGATAGATGAGAAGCTGCGAGCGCCCTCGGAAAAGGTCCGTGAGCGATGCATCGCCTTCATCGGTCTCGAAGCGATAACTCTTGTCGATCAGGACCCACGGCAGTTCCTGCCGTCGCCGCGCCAGCTCGTCGCTGCGCCGCATGAGGTCCTTCTCCGCCTTGAGCAACTCGAGCCGCGCCGTGAGCCAGTCTTCACGTGTTCCGGTCATGTGCCTTGTCATGCGTTTTTCTCCACGTTCTGCCCAGTCTCTCATAATTACTTATTTTAAGACCGAACTAAATCGAAATTCTTAAGCAATTTTTCCGCCGAGGTCAAAAATGAAATCAAGTCATTATTTTCTCCCTTCCAATCTCTCCTTCAACCTCGTATATCTTTGCTGCTGTTTGAGTTGTTTGACGGCTATGGCGATCGCGCGCTCAGAACCAACAATAATCGCCAGTTGTTTGGCACGAGTAAGTCCCGTGTAAAATAAGTTACGCGAAAGCATGACATAGTGTTGGGTGTAGAGGGGCAGGATGACTACAGGATATTCCGAACCCTGAGATTTATGTATCGAGGTTGCCCAAGCTAAAGTTAGTTCGTTCAAGTCGGCATAATCGTAAGTTACTTCTCGCCCATCAAAATCGATAATTACTTCCTTATCTACGTGGTCGATCGCCATGACCGTTCCCAAGTCACCGTTGAAAATTTCTTTTGTATAATCATTTTTAAGCTGCATCACGCGATCGCTAGTCCGTAGAATACTGTCTCCTCTCACTAACTCGGCTTTATCTTCCCCAGGAGGATTAATCAGTTGTTGCAATATTTTATTTAAATTACGAGTACCAACTATGCCCCTAGTCATGGGACACAATACCTGAAGATCGGTGGCAGGATTAAAACCAGCGCGGGGAATGTAATGTTCGATGAGGTCGCAGATAGTTTGAATTCCGTGTTCCGGTTCGCTGCCTCCTGAGTGCCAGAGACAATCGGAAGTAGGATTATTGGAGATTGGTTCGAGTTGAGGATAATGACCTCGATTAATTTGGTGAGCAGTACGAACAATCCCACTCTCAGCAGCCTGACGGAATACCTGAGTTAATCTGACTACTCTAATCTGCTCGGAGTCAATCAAATCCTTGAGAACGTTACCCGCACCAACCGAGGGTAACTGGTCTATATCTCCCACGATTAGTAATTGAGTGTTAGATGCGATCGCCTTAACTAAAGAATGAGCCAAGAATAAATCCACCATGGAAGCTTCGTCTACCACCATCGCCGTGCAGGGTAAGGGATTATCTCTATCTCGCTTAAAACCCAGAGTGGCTGGGTCAAATTCCAAGGTGCGATGCAGGGTTTTGGCTTCCATGCCTGTCATCTCGCTCAATCTTTGGGCGGCTCTGCCTGTCGGTGCTGCCAGCATAATCTTTTTACCCATCGCCTTCCAGAGCGCGACGATGGTACGAGTGAGGAAGGTTTTACCCGTTCCTGGGCCACCCGTGAGGATCATTACTTTCTCTCTAGCAGCCATTTCTACCGCTATCCACTGTTGAGGAGATAGTTTAATCCCGTTGGTGGCAGTAAAGCGAGCCAGCCAATTTCTCACCCGCTCTAAATCTACTTCTATCGGGGAAGAAAGATGTTGTTTTAAGAGTCTAGCTAGATTCTGTTCGGCGTAGAAGAAGCTGGGTTTGTAGTAGAGGGTTTCTTCCTCAAAATCAGTCACTAACTGCTCGGATTCAACCATCTCAGCCAGTACAGAGTAGATTGCATCCTCTTCTGCCTCGTGTTCTTCAAAGCTCAATAACTCGATGGCAGTTTTCAGTAACTCAGATTGAGGTAGATAACAATGCCCATCTTCAGCGGCTTTGCTTAAGATGTGCAAAACTCCTGCTTGATAACGGAACTTCGACCAGGGCGAAACTCCCACATTACGGGCAATCTTATCGGCAGTTAAAAACCCAATCCCATAAATGTCTATGGCTAATTGGTAAGGATTATTGGTGACAGTGGCGATCGCACTCTCTCCATACTGCTTATAAATCTTCACTGCATAGGTGGTAGAGACACCATGACTGGAGAGAAACAGCATGACTTCTTTGATGGCTTTCTGCTGCTCCCAGGCACTTTGAATCATCTTAATGCGCTTTTTGGCGATACCTGGGACTTCTATGAGGCGATCGATTTGCTGTTCGATAATATCTAATGTCTCCAAGCCAAAGTGCTTTACTATTCTGCGTGCTGTCACTGGTCCAACGCCTTTTATCAAACCACTGCCCAAATACTTCTCTATGCCAGTGAGGGTAGCGGGTTTGGTTTCCTTGTAGTCGATTACCTGAAACTGAGAACCGTATTGGGGATGTTCGCGCCACTGTCCTTGTAGTTGTAGAGTTTGCCCCGCTTGGATATTGGCGAAGTTGCCCACAATAGTTACTAAATCCGAGGCTCTGGGTACTTTGAGCCGTGCCACCGTATAACCGGATTCGGGAGCGTGATAGGTGATTCGCTCGACAACTCCTGTAAGCCAATCTTGATGAAGTGTCTGCTGGGTCGAATGCATGGTGTAAACGCTGTTTGGTACATTTATATTACTAAAATGACCAACAGGCAACACTTTTGAGGCAGAAAAGAAAAAAGTTTTGTTAGGGCGATCGCTCTCAACTAAAAATCAACAATAAACCTAATCAAAGACCTAATGAACTGCTAATGCCCATTAGGTGAATTCATGCTTCTGAACAAATCAGTATGGTTATTAACTTTAATTAGGAATTTTGAGAGTCATGGAAAAAGATAGCACTGTAGAAGCGCAAAAGGAGTTTTTCTCAAAAATTACAAGTTAAAAGAGGTTATGATAACATGGCACTGATCTGTACACAAATCAACGAATGGATTGAGGAAGAAGTATCCAAACCTGTAGAAGAATGGGAAGAACGTCAAGAGGAAAGGTGTAGAAAACGTCCGTGGTATGACCCTCGGGGCTGGTTCTGTTGGTTGGTTACCATACTGGTTAAAGTTATCCGATGGGTAGTGGTCACAGTTGGAAAATGGGTAACTCGAACTGTTTGCAAACTCGTAGCTACTGTAATTGAGCTTATAAGTGATGTCTTAGGCGGATTGTGGGATATTATCGCTGGTATTTTTACCTTGAACTGGCGGCGCATTTTAGATGGATTGATCAAAATCGGCATTGGTATTGTGCTGGGCATCATTAGGATCGGACGCATTTTGTTGCTTGGAGATACCATCGATTTCATCATCAGCGAAATCAATAAAGGTCGTCTTAGACGATACGTTCGCGAACTTTTAGAGAACAAGTATTCCGGCGAGGTTTTAGAACAAATTAAGGAAGCCATTCGTCTTGAGCGCGGTGCTTTTGGATTACGGTTAAACGCTACAACCTATCGAACTGTCTTGGATTCTGAGACACCCTCGCCTGGCACTCCTAGCGTTCCCAATCTGGTAGTTCTACATGAAAACGGAGACATTAATCTGAGGGCACTCTGCGGCTTTGAATTTGATGAAGGCTTCTGGAATCGTAAACGCTACAAAACGCTCAAGAAAGGTACAGTAATTGGCGGTGGTGGTGGTGGTGAATTTGATAATCCAATTTCTGAAAACAATCTGGAAACCTATCTCAGTTCTCGCGGCACACAAGGTCCCCCCTTCATTATTTTGCCAATGCGAGATGGTGTGTTAGACACCAAAATACGAGCGGCAGAAGAAAAAGGACGAGAGCTGGCACTGATGTTGAAGTTTGAAGAAACAACAATACCTGTAACACGAGCAGATCATATCGTCCATAACGGGTTTGATACTGGACGAGCAACTGATTCCTTAGAAGAGTTCTTAACCACCGTCATTAGCCGTACAAGCAAGACAGTCAATGACTCAAGAGCTACCGCAGAACTCTGCAATCCTGTTGCCATTGGAGTATTTCGTTACACTGATACGCTGCGTGGGATTGCCGCCAACTTACGTACAAGCAAGTGTCAATTGCCAGGGAAAAACGTTTCTGGTGTCACATTCATTGATAATATACCAGACCATATCTGGAAGTATGTTCCCATTCATGAACTTGGACATTACTTTGGACTGTGCCATGTAGATGGTTTAGATCGAATTATGTATTCGTCAAAACAGAACAGTTGGTGGAGTATTTCGCTGATACCCAATATTTACCTAAAGGGCGAACCATTCTTTACCCTTGACGAGGCAAAGGCTACTTGGGACTACATCGTGGAAAACTTTAATGCTCAATGTCTTGGTGCTCAACCAGTACCGATTCCCTAGTTAAAGCTTAGATAACCATTCGCCACTGCGTGTCGAGTATGAGAATTATTCTTGAAAACACAAAGGATCTTGAGAAAGCTATAGCACTTATTTCGTGGTTAAATCGTCCTTCTGTCGAGCAAGTTTTGGTAAAGCTTCCTTGGCTTGAAAAAGCTGAACAGCAGCAGTTTGAAAAAGCACTCAAGTTCCTTTTCAATGATTGCGGATGCCAATGGGGTACCCCTGCCTTCTTAATCATATTCACTTGGTACTTTTCGACAAAGCTTCGAGAAGGCGATTTTAGTTGGAATGATTTAGGAATGTCGCTGCTTATAGGGGTTTTCACTGCCCTTACAGCCAAACTTCTCGGACTAGCCTGGAGTCACTGGCGACTGAAGATCTGGTTTAGAAGAATGATGTTATTAGGTAAAGTTATGGAAGGTTGCTCGGAAGATGAGACGTAAGTTATGGCTAGTGTCTGCTGACATCTAGATAATCACTGCTTTTACTCTGGTCGGACTTCAGGTGTATTGATTGGGATTGTCAGCAGCTTTATAATACAGGTTTTGGCGATTCGACAAGACTCTCGTGAAGAGCGCAAACTTATTTTGAAAAATCGCGAGCTGGAATAGCAGAGTAAAAAAACCATCTGACGGCAGAACACCCAGAACGAAGGCTACCTAACCTCCACTTCCACGTGCCGTAGCGGCGCGCTCCTAAAGCGGATCACCAATAAAGCTTTTTGGTTGTTAAGATTTTCTTCTTTCAATAACTCCACTTAAGTACTAAATCTTCCCAAATGGTTGACCCCATTTCTGCCAATTCTCTTTGTTAAACGGGGTGGAAAATTTGTTAATCAACTCACTTTCTAACTTCAAACGAGCTTTTCTATCGGCGGGAGTATCCCACCAAAAAGCACTGCATACCTGAACTTCTAACTTGTGCTTGCGATGAGCGTATATATAGTTGGCAATATAATCTCGGCAATCGTGATTCTGCCAGCGTTTTTTGGGAGTAGATAAAGTCTCTCCTACATACAGCAGTAATGGTAGGGTGTTATCGATGATGAAATAGATACAGACCGCATCTCCCCAGTCTGGCATTTGGTAGAACTGGGACGAGTGTAGTTTCAACGTGAAGGGGTCGATAGAGTCTGGGTCGCAGTGAGAGGGAGCGACATCAAACAAGCTGGTTTGAAGAGGCGAGTTAGTTTGTTGTGCTTGCTGCTGATAGATAAATATTCTTTGTTTCCACTCTACTAAAGCTTCCCGACCTATTTTATTGTCAGGTCGCAGTGGTGAGTATTGATTGTTTTGCTCAAAAAGATTTAATTGTTGATTCATCAAGCTGACACATCGCAATCTGCCTACATCAAGATACAGTATTGACTGACATGACATTTCGCCAATGGTTTCTTGGCGTTGCTCCCCGTCAGTCGTGCCACAATAGCGGCAAGAAATCGGAGGTCATTGTTGATGCTGCACCAAGTTCCTAGAGGCGAGGAAGGTTTTACTCTTACTGAAATGATAGTTACAGCCATTGTTGTCGGAGTGTTAGCAGCAGTTAGCGTTCCCAGCCTAGTTGGTTTATATAATCAAAACAAAGTCAAAGAAGCTTCGGCACAAGTAGAAGGAGCTTTAAAGGAAGCCCAAAGACAAGCCATGCGAAGGGGTAAAAGTTGTACGGTTGAAATTGATACTACCAACAAAAAAATTAAAAATCCTAGCGGCGGTGATGGTTGCTTACTGAGCGAGCGAGAATTGGGAGAGCAGATAACATTGAGAACCAACATTAGTCCATTAACAATCTCTTTTTCTATGAAGGGTAGTGCCGCCACAACCGCTTCAGAAGACCCTACTTTTGTCGTATCCATGCCTAACACTACTAGCGAACAAAGATGTGTCGTAGTTGCTAGTGCTTTAGGTCTGATGAGAAGCGGCAACTATACTGGTAGCACCACTGGTACGGTTGACCCCGATGATTGCCAAACTACTAGTAATTGATGGTTGGTGCGATCGCTATGTACTTCGATGAATCCTTCGACCCTGAGAACCTAGAGCATTGGTTGCTACTGTTATCCTTTATTGGTGTTATCTGCTATGGTTTGTGGCTTGGGTTTAAAATGCCAGACCAAACAGGGAAACCTAGCCATAGATACAATAGGCAGACGGGACGGATAGAGCGTAATGAAGATTGAACATCTAGTCAGTATCGATGGAGCGATCCTTGTAGTCTATTACACCAGTGGTTCGTGCTATCAGTATGAAATTGCTTTTTGGGACGGTTCAATTTATCAACCAACTGAAATCTATTACACAGCAGAAGCAGCCTTAAAAGTAGGCATAGAGAGAATTAAGATTGTGATTGGTAGAGAGTAACAATATTAATGTTAAAAATTTCCGAGCAAATCATTATCCCAATCAGCGAAATCAACATAAGTGCCGTTCGTTCAACTGGAGCGGGTGGTCAAAATGTGAATAAAGTATCTACTGCCATACATTTGCGTTTTGATATTAAAGCATCGTCACTTCCCGATGTTTATAAAGAAAAGCTTTTGAAATTAAGCGATTCCAGAATCTCAACTGATGGCGTTATCGTGATTAAAGCACAACAGTTTCGCCGATGCGAACAGAACAAGGAAGATTCCCTAAACCGACTCAAAAACCTCATCAAAAGCGTGGCAATCCCACAGAAAAAGCGATTTGTAACTAAACCAACTAAAGGCTCAAAAAGAAAGCGGTTAGATAGTAAAGTTAAACGAGGTCAATTGAAAGCATCGAGAAGAAAGGTTGACTTTGATTAATATGAAAATTCCCGTTTTACGTTGTTGATTAAGACTCATTACTTTTACAAACAATATCAAAAAGTTTAATGCACAATCTAGGTATAAGTCGTTATCAGGTGTCTATTGATGGTGTTCGTGGAGTGGTAGCCGTCAGTAATCGTTATTTATAGATTGAATTGCAATTGCTAACTTTTCAGGAGATTAAATTTGAAACCCTGAATAGATAAGGACTTAGTTGACATTTAAAGTTCGGGGGATGATTCGATGACTATTTATCAAAGATTCAAACGTTTATTTGGGCGAATCACATCGGATTCAGTCAGTTGTGGAACACTGGCACTTTGGGCTGTAGCGGTGGGGTTGTTAGTTGTCATGATGCAGTTTTATTCCAAGAGTCAGTTATTATAGTGCTTCGCGACTGGCTCTTTGACCAGAAGATTGACATTATATGAAAATTCCTGACTGCGATCGCTCTATAAATATTGTCGCTTCGCGGTTTTTTTATCCCCCCAACCCCCAAGGGAACTTCCTCTCAAGGGTAGGTTTTTAATAAACTAGAGAAAATAGAAGAAAAGCACTCGCTAACAATGCCCAATAAAACCAGGAAAAACCAGGAATATCGAGAGTGGGTAAAAATAGTGACCACGAAAATGATG
>JADEWQ010000225.1 GCA_015207585.1 Pleurocapsales cyanobacterium LEGE 06147
TATGCCAACGGCAATAAAGGACAGTCCAACAATGATAGAGAATCGGATCGGGTTAATATTCTCTCCAATACGGGTGCATTCGATCGCCTTAACGATGGTGGGAATCCCAAAACCGAAACCGATTAGGATAAGGAAGTGCGAATCCAAGCCATTAAGGTGCGATCGGCAGCAACACAACTGCGGTATTTAGCCAACTCGGTTCGTTCCTCTGCCAGTTCGTTAGTAGAACGAGGGTTAGATAGTCGATGGTCGGGTGGAAGCTGGCTCATAATAGCTATTTCTATAAGAAGATTGTCAGCGTTAATATTGCTCGAAGAAAAATTTATTTAATGAGATTTAAGCACTCGCCCAAATCCTGTTGGTTTTCTAGCCCGTCGTTCTTTTTTACTCAGCAGTTGCATGACTTCATCGGCATAGCGTCCCTGGCGCAGCAAATCGACCATCATCTGCATGGGTTTGTCAATATGAGTAAAAAAGGCTTTGTATCCCGCGCACAGGTAGTTTAAACCTGGTTCTCCATCGGGTGTTTTGATAAAGCGGTTTTTGGGACAGCCACCATTACAGGCAAAGCGCACTTCGCAGTTACGGCAGTACTGAGGCAGGGTAGCCAACTTCGCCTGACCGAACTGACGCTGCTTTTTGGAAGCAATTAGCTCAATCATGTGCTTCTCCTGAATGTTACCTAGTTTGTAGTCGGGTTCTACAAAGTGATCGCAGGAGTAGAGATCGCCGTTGTGTTCTAGAGCTAACGCAGTTCCACAGGTTTTAGAGAAGATGCATACTCCCGGTTGTACGCCGACCCAATTCGCTAGGGCTGCATCAAAATGTTGGATGAAGATTTTGCCCACATCCCGTCGTACCCACTCGTCAAAAATCGCGCTCAGAAATTGTCCAAATTGCTTGGGTTTGACCGATCGCTCCGTCACCCGCTCGCCCGATTGGATTGCAGTAGAGCCATCGACGTTAATCCGTTCGACAATCGGAATAAACTGAATAAATTCAGCCCCCAATTCATCTCGGAAAAAGCGGTAGACTTCTAAAGGGCGATCGCCATTGGCTGCATTGACAGTGCAAAGAATATTAAAATCTACCTGATGTTTTTTCAGAATTTGCCAGCCCGCCATCACAGAGTCGAAGCTGCCCCGTCCTCGCTTGTCCACTCGGTAGGCATCGTGCATGGGTTGGGGACCATCCACGCTCAAGCCAATCAGAAAGTTATGTTGTTTAAAGAATTTACCCCATTTGTCATTTAGACGCGTACCGTTGGTTTGTAAGGTGTGATTGACCTGCTGACCTGGTTTTTTGTATTTTTCGACCAATTCAATCGAGCGTTCAAAAAACTCCAGTCCCATTAATGTCGGTTCCCCTCCCTGCCAAGCCACGGTTACTTCTGAGGTTTGGTGCGATTCTAAAAGTTGTTGGATATAAGTTTCCAGAAGGTCATCCCCCATGCGGAACTTGCTGCCTGGATATAACTGTTCTTTCGCTAAAAAGAAGCAGTACTGACAATCCAAGTTACAGATGGCTCCGGTTGGTTTGGCAAGGAGATGAAAGGCGGAAGGTGCATTTTTGGGTAGAGTGGTCATGGTAAGTCCTTCATAGAACACTGATGAAATTGTTGAAATTGAATTTTTAACTCACTGATGACGATCTGGTCTTCCGCTGATATCTGATTGGTTGAGATTTGCCGCTTTTGTCCGACGCTCAGCGAGAAGATAACCAACTGTACCAGGAATCGCGAGTAATGTAATTAAAATGGTGGTGGAAGCACTCAGTCGGCTCGATAGTGACCGAGCCTGTTCGAGACCATCAACAATGAAGCGCATGGTCACGATTACTGCAAACAGCCCTACAGTCAGGGCACTGAGGCTGGAGAGAAGTTCTTTGAGGGTGGGGAGGTGGGCTTTATGGATTTTCCGACCCAAGAGTATTCCGGCAATAAACCCAGCCAGGCTTTGAAACGCTACGAAGGTAAGCCGAAGGTTTAATTCAAGCGGTTCCTTAGACTCGGCCAGATGACCTGCCATTACTCCGCCAAGACCGATAATGATACCTGCGATCGCACCCATCCCCATCCACCAAAGTACGGGGTTTGAGAGATAAGCGCAGGTGACAATTAAGGTAGCCAGCGCAATTGAACTTATCAAGTTCGCCTGAACGATCGGCAGGTTTGTCATGACAATCAGAGTGGTGCTTCCACCAACGATAGTGCCTACTATCATAAACAGCTTGTCTTTGAGTTTTGAATTTCGTGGGAAGTCTTGCATATTGGCTGATATATCCCGATTTTATTTAGCCGGGTTTGGACTGTGGCTGGTCTCAATTTTGCACTATGCAGATGCCCCAAGCCTGTTCTAACTGCCGAGAATGTTGATCGCGCGGGACACGACGACAAGAATGTTGACCAGCGAAATCACGCTTTGTAGCATCATCAAAAGCTTGGCGCGGACCGTTAGCGGCAGGGCATCGGTGGGGCTGAACGCCGTAGCCGTGTTGTATGCCAGGAACAGGTAGTCAATAAAGGTCGGTCGCCAGTGAGGCATAACGCCTTCGGGTAAGTCTGCTTGGGGAAATAGCCAGTCGGGCTGACTTTGTCTGTGGTGTATTCGAACTTCTGGACCACCTAGGTCAATCTGCCAGTACAGCAGCGAGAAAATCAGCACATTGACGAGCCACACGGCAATGCTGGACGTTAGCAACTGAAGACCGTCTAGCTCTGCTGAGCGAGCGATTATTCCGTAAATTAGATAGGTCAGGCTCACGAGGGTGGCAAACCCCATCAGCACGCAGAAAAGCAGCAGAACAATGCGCTCAACCCTTAACCAGCGGGCTTTCGCCCCTGTCAGCGGCACCATCGCCATTGCTCCTAAGACGGTCAACCCAGGGATGTAGGGTGCCCAGACTGGGACAAACCTGACTCGATCTGGGAGCACCGTCAACAGACCCAGCACCAGCAAAATCGTGAGGGCGACGGGCCAGCGGGATTCAATCGGTCGTGCTGAAACTGGTTTTTTCATAGATACTGATACCGGATAAAAAAGCGATCGCGATAGATTAATTACTCGAATACACGGTTACTAACATTCCCACGAATTAAACATCAAATGTGGTAGCTGCTTACACGCTGGAAGCTAAGGCATCGGAACTAAGTCGGCACACTTTCTGACTTGCGGCGGTAGTTA
>JADEWQ010000049.1 GCA_015207585.1 Pleurocapsales cyanobacterium LEGE 06147
ATTAACTTCTTAACCTACAACACATGGAGGACAAAATATGCCAATTAATTCCTGCCCTCCGTTTCCTCCCTTCGCCAAGCTGAGTACAGCTATGGCGAGGGTCTCCACGGAGGCGGAGAGATGAAGAGACGAATCAACCCGTTCCTATTGATGTTTCTGAAGCCAATCGACCACCTCGTTCATTAGAACGGGAAGAGGAAAAATTAAAGAACACACCCGAACCAGAGCAGGAAAAACAAGATTTAACCTACGAAATGGAAGAAGAAAATCAGATTGCTCACGAACAAAACATAACAGCACATATTCCTGGAGGAGGAGCTATTTCCAATAGTTAAAAAACTTGGAGCGATCGCACTAGTACCGCTGTGCGGAAGGCAAAAGGCAAAAGTCAAAACTCTTGTAACAAAAATTAAATCTGCTGTCAAAAAAAGCTAACTAAAAACTGGATAGACAAGCCAGAAAACGCTGCACTTCTGGATGGAGCGATCGCTTAAATTCTTCTGGTGTTCCCAAAGCAACTAATTTCCCTTCACACATTAAACCAATTCTGGTAGCGAGGCGAAAAGCTTCTTGAATATCGTGGGTAACAAAAATAACCGTTTTACCTAATTGTGTTTGTAATTGCCGCAACTGCTGTTGTAAATCTAAACGAGTAATCGGATCGAGTGCACCGAAAGGTTCATCCATCAATAAAATTGGCGGATCGGCAGCTAATGCCCTGGCAATACCCACTCGCTGTCTTTGTCCACCAGAAAGTTCGCTAGGATAACGTTGGCTAAATTCCTCTGGTTCTAAACCAACTAAATGCAACAATTCGTATACTCGCGATCGCACTTTATTAGGCTTCCAACCTTCTAAGGTGGGGACGAGTCCTACATTTTGTTCGACAGTAAAATGAGGAAATAAGCCGACTTCCTGAATTACGTAGCCAATCCTACGTCGTAATTTAATCTCATCCCAATCAGTTGTTGCCTTACCAGTAACTATAACTTCTCCTTTAGTAGGGGTAAGCAAGTTATTAATTACTTTCAGAGTAGTTGTTTTGCCGCTACCACTACGCCCCAATAATATTAGTGCTTCTCCTTGATAAATCTGGAGATTTAGTTGAGATATTAACCAGCGTCCCTCAACTCGGTAACTAACATCATGCAGAGCAACGGCGATTTCTTTCTCAAATAACATGAAAAATTATGCCTTTTTGTTTAAAAATACCAATAGACAGAAAGGTGAGGATGCACACACTAGCAAAAGGGCGAATAACTATTCGCTTCTACCATTAAATATTTTGTCTTACAGCCGTTTTCAAATGAATGGAGCTACATTCACAAATCTTGTAAGCCTCCTAAATACCCTGCCCCCGTGACCCCATATTGAGGGTAGATCGAGGGACTTTGAACAGTTAGGTTTCCCCCAGAATTGGGTAGGGCTGTTGCCAAGTCCGCTAAATTGCTCTTAGCCATTAGCGGTGGGTAGTTGACGTCTAATTAACCGCAGTTTCTTTATCTTCGAATTTAGCAGCAAATAACTGTGGTAATAATAAGCCAGAACTAGCTTGGTATTGCTCGAACTCGGGATAGCGAGAGAGAGATTTATCCTTTTTGCGCATATTGGGAATAAATATGCCAACCACGAAGCCTCCAAGGATCGAGAAAGGAAGCCAATGTTGTGTCAGCATAGCAAAACTAAGATAAATCAAGATCTCGCCTAAATAGTTAGGATTGCGACTGCGAGCAAAGAATCCTTCAGTAATTAATCCTTGACGATATTTAAGAGTGTAATATTTTTGTGCATCGCTACTGTAGTGAAGAAAAATGCCAATTATGTTAGTGGCGATCGCTGCGGCGATTAAAGGTGGTGGAGGTACAGTACCCCTACTAATGAGAATAAAAGGTGCTACCCAATACAAACTTACGATGGCAAAAATTAAGACGGCATTGACAAGAGAAATTTCTTGCTCCCATTGTTTGTCGGGATACAGACTATCTTTCAATAACCACAGTATGCCGTAGGTACCGTGAAGGGCAAGATAAACCCAAGCACCGATAGTAAAGTTATCGTAAGCTAGCATCAATCCCAGAATAAAGATAAAGGTTAAACTTTTTGAAAGATTGATGGGATATTTGGCTTTCATAAAATTTATGCTCGAGATTTTGAGATTAAGTTTTTTTTCTTTAACTCTCACTTTTCAACCAACTCAATAACAGATTTTTTGCCTACTTTTTTCGGTGCTTCTACAATTAAGTTCAACTTTTTGAGATTGAGAGTTAACCAAGGTTGACCTAAATTTAAATTAGCAAAAGGACTATTATTAGGTACTGTCAAACTACCTGATAATAAACTAATTTCCGAAGAAAACTGACTGGTAAACGAGAGTAATTCTGACCCTAAACCACTAAAACAATTACCATTCAATTTTGGTTGCCACCAAGTAGATAAATTTAACCAGCTTGGTTGGTAATCGAGACGACAGAGAAGGCGATCGGCTTGTCTTACGCTAACCCGATTATCTTCCCAAGCAAATTGAGCCATTTCTTTTGGTAAGCCCCAAATTTCTCTACCGCCAACCACGGATTCTTCATTATCCACATAAATATGAGAAATCCAAGAGCCAATTTTATTTTGATAGCGTACCAAGGCAGCTGCGACGATTAGCTCGTTGTATTCGAGTATAGAACCTGATTTGTAAACAGAAACATAAACTCCTCCAACAGTCTTACCGGGCAAAATTGAGACTATTTCTAATTCTGGGGGAATCAAAGAACGAGAACTTTTGATATCTATCAAATGAAGTGTCGAGAGAGCATAACCTTGAAGATGCCAAGGTGCAGATGGATAAGTCATGATAAATTTATTTATATGAAGTTACATTCGTGTATGTTTAGCATAGCGAAAGGGCAAAGATGTTTAGTCAACTTGTGTTACGGGCAAATACCCTAAGAGCGATCGAGTAACGGTTTCATCCTAATTCGATCTGGCTCAACTACTGTAAAATATCCAGCCCAATCTGTACGGCTTGCTAAGACTGCAACAACGATTTGAGCTATACTAACTGATGAAGATGGTGAAATGCGAAACAGGATAACACCACTAGCTGCCGATAGCCCAAAACGAAATGCTAGTTCGCCAAAATCTTTATCAAAGGTAAGAATGATGCGATTTTCAGCCTGAGCGCGTGCCAAAATTACGCGACTACCAGAGGAGCATCATTCCTTATCTAAACTACATCATACCCTTGTTGTCGTAGAGCTTCTATTGCATCTGCTGGAAAATTTTCGTCTGCTAAAATTCGCACGCTCTAAATGTTCAACGGATAGACTTTTTCTACCTGTAAGGGGGTACTGGCATAGCTCAAACATGCTTTAATATCTTCTTGTGTTAGCCTTGGATAATTTCGTAAAATATCTGTCTCTGACCATCCCTGAGCTAAAAGGTCAATAATGAATTCTACTGACAAGCGAGTACCTTTGATGACTGGCTTTCCTACTAAAATTTCTGGATCGATAATAATTCGCTCTTGCCAACTCATCTTGATTTTTTCCTAATTCCCGCTGATTATTAATTTTATAAGATAGCAGTAATTCGTTGTAAAAGCGCGAGTGCTACCCTTTCCTAAAGTTTTTAATTGTGAATTATTTTACACATCAAAGTTGTTTAACTCAGTTTCAACCTCTAGCAGCGATCGCTACTACTCCTCAAGCAGCAAAAATTCTTCAACCTCTGTGTCAAAGTATAGGAGGAACTCTTTGGCTACCAGAATCTCTCGATGGCATAGTAAAAGCCCAATTGTATTCTGGTTCTCTCAAAAAACATTTAGCTGAGATTTGGCAACAGCATCAAGCATTGATTTTTTGTCTCGCTACTGGTGCGGTAGTACGCTTGATTGCTCCTCTACTCCAAGATAAATTCAGCGATCCGGCTGTTGTTATCGTTGATGGGGAAGGACGTTTTGCGATTAGTTTATGTAGCGGACATCAGGGAGGTGCAGATTTACTCGCTCAATTAGTCGCCCAGCAATTAGATGCTACACCAATTCTTACCGGGGCATCTAGTAGTTTGCGATTGCCAGGAATTGATGTTTTGGGTTTTCCCTATGGTTGGCGTAAAGGAGAGGGAAATTGGACTGGTGTCAGTGCCGCGATCGCCCGTAGAGAAAACGTACAGGTAATACAGGAGGTGGGTTCTACCCTCTGGCAAGAACATCTTCCTCAAGGACATCCTTTTTACTTTGGCTTTTCCGAATCTACAGCCAGCAACACAGAAAAATCTATTGCACCAAAAGCCCGCGTTTGGATTAGCTATTATACCAAAAGAAGATTTTCCTCCCAATCCGATCTGCCTAAGGTACAATGGCATCCCAGAGTTTTATGGGTAGGAATTGGTTGCGAGAGAGAAACTTCTTGTCAACTAATCGAGACAGCAATAGAGACAGTATTGCAGAAATATCACCTCGCTAGAGAAGCGATCGCCGGAATTGCTACTATCGATATCAAAGCTGATGAAAAAGGTATTTTAGAACTTTGTCACAGTTGGGATTTACCTTTAAAAATCTTTTCGGCGGAAACATTGTCTCGAGTTGCCGTACCCAATCCTTCAGAAATAGTCAGCCAAGAAGTAGGCACTCCTAGCGTTGCCGAAGCTGCTGCTATTTGTGCAATTGAATCTTTTACACCAATTTCAAAAATTACTGCTACACGTTTATCTCCGCGTCAATCGCCTGTAGCAAACTTAAATCAAAACGGAATTACCCTTCCCCCTTCCCTTTTAGTCCCCAAACAGATTTTTAAAGAAAAAGGCGTACTCGGGGCAGTAACAGTAGCGATCGCAAAATCGGAATTGGAATATACGGGTCGTACTGGTAAACTATATCTGGTAGGAACTGGCCCTGGGAGCTTAGATCAAATTACTCCTGCAGCAAAAACTGCGATCGTAGAAGCCGATGCAGTTATTGGTTATTCCCTCTACATTGACCTGATTCAACCCTTATTTCGCCCGGGACAAATAGTTGAATCTCTACCAATTACTCAAGAAAGACAAAGAGCGCAACGAGCTATAGAATTAGCCCAGTGGGGTTTAACAGTAGCTGTCGTTTCTTCTGGCGATTGTGGTATCTATGGCATGGCAGGTTTAGTCTTGGAGGAACTGCAGCAAAAGAGTTGGGACGGTAAAACTCCACAAGTACGAGTTTTTCCCGGTATTTCTGCCCTACAAGCAGCTGCTGCCAGAGTCGGTGCCCCCTTAATGCATGACTTTTGTGCCATTAGTTTAAGCGATCTATTAACTCCTTGGGAAGTAATTCAACAACGATTAGAAGCAGCAGCCAAGACAGACTTTGTTACAGCTATTTACAATCCGCGCTCTCAAAAACGTACCCAACAAGTTATTATTGCTCGACAGATCTTTTTACAATATCGTCAACCCCATACTCCCGTAGCAATTATTCGTCATGCTTATCGTCAAGACGAACAAATTACAATTACTACCCTAGAAAAAATGCTCGATGTGGTTATTGATATGTTAACTATGATAATTATTGGCAATAGCAGCACCAGCAATCATGCCAACTGGATGATTACTCCTAGAGGATATTTAGGATATGATAATTAATTTATTAATGCAGCTTTGTTGCAAGAATAGGAAATAAGTTAAATTCTAACTTAGAGCAATTAACCGCGATTTAATGAGTTACAAAATTAGCAACTGGTCACAATTTGAATTAAATTTATTTATAGCAACACAAAAGCCATGACCGATGAAGAAATAAAACAAATTAAAAAAGAACTAAGTAGATTACAAGAAAAAATTAAAGTTTTAGAGCTTGATATTGAACCAGATGGAAGAGTCAGTGAATATATCAATAGATTAAGTGACGAGCTAGATGATTTTAAAAAAGAGGTACGGAGAAGATTTGACAGATTAGAACACCAAAACAGTCAATTATTAGCTAAAATTTCTTTAATTCTTGATAAGATAACTGGCTCGCTTGATTTACCAGAATAATGACTTTTAAGTTTAAAATGAGCAAAAAATATTCTTTTTCTTATTTATAGCAGAATCAAAAAACTCAAAAAAAACGGGGGATCGCTATATTTGATACCAACCGCCACCAGAAAATATCTGAGCGAAAAACAGTCTTTCTTGTAGACTCAGACTCTTCTAGATAGACCGCCGGTTAGCAATCGCTTTAAAGTTTAAAATGAGCAAAAAGACTATTGCTAGTATTGAGACTAGTTCTAATTTTGAGAGAACCAAAGATTATAAGTTAGAAGTTTGGAAGAATTGATTAATCACTCCAGACACCAAAGATAGAACAATTGAACCAAACAAGGCAGGAAAGAAACCAGCCACATCGAAACCAGGAGTAAAGTATCCTACCAAAGCCAGAGCGATCGCATTTATTACGAGCAGAAATAATCCCAAAGTCAAAATTGTCAGTGGTAGGGTAAACAATATTAAAATTGGTTTAACAATTGCATTAATCAATCCCAACACGATCGCGCCAATAGCCGCTGCAGTAAAACTTGCAATTACAATTCCCGGCACAATCCAAGCAGTAATCAGTAAAGAAATGGCAGTTGCCAACCAAGTAAGTAAAAATTGCAACATTTACAGTCTTTTTTTTCTCGTTTAATACCAATTTATCATTTCATTAGTTTAGTGCGAAAACTGACATTTACTCCTTGACTATGCTGTTCTAAAAGTAATAGAGGGGTTGGCTTTGCTTGTTGATTCCAGCTCATCGAAACGATATAACCTTGAATTGTAGGTTGCCAATTATCACCAACTTGGGTGGGACTCAAAAAATTTTCGATACATTCAACAATTTGTTCGATCGTTGCTGAAGTAGATTGCGTCGGTAATCTAGTTAGCTTAGTGCGGATGCGAAATAATACTCTTCGGGTTGGTTTTCCTTGAACATCTGTTTCATAGGTAACATCAAAAGTTTCATCAATTCTGTGACCGTGAGTGCTGGCAATACCAATTGTCTTATTTTGAGATAAATTGATTCGCAGTGCCGTGCTAATAAATTGTTTGATTTTTACCTTGGCTTGATTAATCATTGCGTTATGAAAGGTTGAATCTTCCATCCGCATTCTGATATAGTCAAGATTCCAGTCGCGCGAGTGGACTAGATCGGGATTTTCTTCCCATTTACGTAGAGTAGTAAGAGCGAGATTGAGCCTTTTTTGTAAGCTTTCAAATTTATACCGCTCATATCTAATTGCCTTTGCCATCTTAGTAAATTTCCACTTACCGTAGACTGATACAATAATTAAAGTTAGCAGTAGCCCACCACTGCTTAGCATCCAAAAATCTTTTTGTTCGAGCGGTAACTTGACTGAGTTTAATTGCTGAGCAGAATAACTTTGTCCAATAACAGATTTAAAAAATAAATATTCAACGGGCATAGACAGATTGGCAATTTTAATAATATTTATATACTTTTAATATGCCCATAGTTGTTGAAATATTTAACTCGTGTGAGCAGGAAATCTCTCACCTGTGGTGACAGAGTCCCTCCACGCACCAGGGCGTGAGAAAGCGAACTGGAGATATAATTGGTCAACAGGTAATAGAAGAGTGTGCATATAAAAAAAATACAGAAGTAAAAGCCGACAATAAACAAGATATCATTGTTGTGATGGTGCATAAAATTAACGTCGTTATTTTGTAGGGTCGTCTACCTGGTCAGAGAAGGTTAAAATTCGTCCACTAAAGCCTATTTTTAAAACGTAAGGTGCTTCCAGATGCTTTGGTACTAATTAAGCATTTGTGTAGGTTTTGAATTCTTTATCGGGGTGGAGATTTTTCCCACGCCAAGAGAGGACACTTCCTTCATTCTCAAAAATGTTACAAATTAGACTTTCATTTGTTTTTATACTAAATCCGGTTGCCACAACCCACTTATAATAAAGGAGAAGACAACCTGGATAAATGGGATACCGAAAAAAGCTTATTTAGCTCCACATCCACATTTGAGTTCAGAGGATGGGATTACCTAAAAAAGCTCGGATACTCTTGTCAATATTTACATTTACCTTTTTTGTGTCAAATATTACTCCATTGTATCTTTTTGAAAAAAATTCTGATTCTCGTACAGGGAAGGTGGAAGAGACTTTTGCGGTTCGGTCAAACTAGGCAGAGATTCTTTGGGCTCTTCTTGTTCTGGATTTAATCTTGAGATTACCAAATAAGACAAAGTCCCTGTTCCCAATAAGATAATAAATATCCATATTAATAACTTGAAAAGTTTCGGCTGTCTGATGGAGCTAGTAGAATTAATTGTTTGCTGCTCGGAAGTTTCTAACAACTGTGTATCAGACAAAGAAGTATTAGAAGAATCAGCTTCTAACCAAGAAACAGAGCGATCGAGAGCAGACCCCACCTCAGACCAACTAATGACAGCTTTCGATATACTTGGTTTGGAGTGTACCTGGCAATAAACTAAGGCTACGGTAACATTATCGTGACCATTTCTCTCATTGGCAATTTTAACTAAAGTTGTCACCGCCTCAGTAATATTGCTTTTCTGTTGAAGGACTGGTAAAACGTTAAGCTGCCAATACTGTTCGACGCGATCGAAATCACTCAGACCATCGGAACATAGCAAAAAGACACAATCTTCATCCACAACTAAGTGTTGTATATTCGGATGGAGAGCAGTTGATTCGCGCATGCCCAAAGCTTGAATTAAAGCTCCCGCTGACGGATACTGCAAAGCCTCTCGATAAGTAGCATATCCTAATCTTACTTCTCGCGAAGCGAGGTCATCATCGATAGTCACTTGATGGCAACTGGTCGGAGTAATCAGATAAATGCGAGAATCGCCGACATTAGTAAGAAATATTTCGTGGGCGCGGGCGAGAGTCATGACTAAAGTAGTGCCCATGCGCTGTCTTTCTTGACGCTGTTCGCTATCATTACGTTGGCAAATAACATCATTAGCGTCATTAATAAACTTGCCTAAGCGATCGATAATTGTCTTTGGATTACCTTGATTTTGCTCAAACGATAATCTACCAATACGCTCGCGCAAATAATCGATAGTTTCTTGAGCAGCAATTTCCCCTCCTTCGTGTCCGCCAACCCCATCGCAAACAATAGTCAGGGAAGTGTCTGCCCCCGTCAGCTCAACCAAAGTGCCACTGGGAGGATAAGAAGCATCTTCGTTATTAGTGCGACTACGTCCTGAATCGGTGCAGGTAAAAATTTGGTAATTATATTCGTATTCTCGTCCGCATCGCTCGAGCGCAGAGTCTAAAACGGCTATAATTTGTTCTGGTGTTTTGATTCTTCCTTCCTGTAAACGCAGACAGAGTTGCTCTAATAATTCTTGGATAGTAGAGGATGAAGAATCTATCCATTGCGACCATAATTTGCCTAGCTGTTGTAAGCTGGGATTTTGCGCTTCATCAGATTGCAGTTGCAAAATTTGTACGATGGCTCCGTTGACTCGGAGCAACTGGGGATTGAGTAAACTGGAAACAACTTCTTTACTCTCCAATGGTCGCCAGAGTCCGATCAGTTGGCGTAACCAATAGAGTTGTCGTAGGGGTGTTGCTTGTTGCCAAACTCCGGTTATCTCTGGAATTAATTCGGGATAAATTAATTTTCCTGTTAGGTCTGTAGGTACTGTACCATATTCTAGTAACCAGGCAGGCGTGTTATCAAGTTGACCATAAACTTGAGGAATATGAGGAGAATAAGAAAACAGTTGTAGGTAGGGGATGATTTGTTTGGGAATTTCCTCTTGAGTTGACGGAGTTACTCCGGGTTTAGTGTCTAAAAAAATTCTGGTTGTCAGCGCAAAATAGCGATCGCCAATCAATTTTTCTACTTGACCGTCCTCAATAGCTTCTGCTGTTGCCCACAAGTATCGTCTAACTATCGGAGTCCTGCATTGATGGCATAACTGATTTTCTAAAGCATTGGCTGCTAAACAGTGAGGATTTGAGCATTGAATTATTGGCTCGCTCTTTGGCATGGATATTTTTGACTTGGGGGCGCGTTTCATGACTTGCGCTAATAATTTCAGTTGAAGAAATCAACTTAGCTTTCACCGTAGCATGGTGGAAGAAAGTTGACATTTACTGGAAATTGGGTTGATATTATAGACTTAATAACCAGTTTATTATGCCAAGAATTGTAGCGCTCCTAAATCCGTTCCGTATTATTTAGTAATCTTTTATTTCGACTTTGATCTTTCTGTATCGGAAGCTACTGCGCTTAAGGTCTTCTCTTCATGTATTTCTTGCAGTGCAGCTTTTAGAGCAGCAGTCAATTGCTGAGAGCTTTGACGTAAAGAATCACTAAGATAATCAGCTACATTTATGGGTGAGCCGATATCTACCTTAACTTTACTACCCCAACCGGGATAAGACCGATCGTACTTAATACTTACAGGTAAGATTTGAACGCCGCTACCTGGCTGTTCGGCTTCTACTTCTAAAGCGATACTGGCTACACCGCGTTTGAGGGCATGAACTCGATTATCGCGGAAAATACCTCCTTCGGGAAAAATAACGAGCATTTCCTCTCTAGAGAGGAGTTCGATACTATGACGTACGCTACCAGCTCTGGGATTGCTAGTATCGACGGGAAATCCGCCTAAATGACGGATAAACCAGCCTTTGATGGGTGCTTCTACGTGATCTAGACTTGTCATAAAACGCAGATCGCGTCCACTGATTAGTCTTCCCATAGCATAGGCTACTATCAAGGCATCCCAATAGGAGCGATGGGTAGGAGCAACAATTACCGGAGCATCTGTAGGAATATTTTCTCGTCCCATTACCTCAATTTTGCCAAAAAAAAGAGGTAAGACTAAATAACAGCCTAAAGGGTACACCAATCGTGCCAACCAGGGCGATACGCGAGAGTCAATTAAATTGGATTTTTCTCGCTCTAAATTTTGTTGAAAGAAATTGAGCTGAATCATCAATAGACTTACGTACTTTTTATCTACCTTAATTTTGCTTTAATCCCATGTGTTCTATCTTAGGGACACTTATTGAGTTGTCCTTTAACTTTTCATGAAAAAAGGCGATCGCTTTCTTAATTCTAAATAATGGCAACGCTGCGATCGCTCCAACCAATTAACCAAATTAATTAGGATAATAGGGCAATTTTTCCCATCATCGAACCTGTTTCTAGAAGTTTATGAGCGGCGGCTGCTTCAGCCAGAGGAAAAGTTTGATTGAGGTGAATTTTCAGTTTTCCTTCATCAATCCAAGCAGCGCATTGCTTGAGAATCTCTCCTTGATGTTTTTGCGCTGCTACAAGTCCCCGCAACATCGGTGTAAGCATCAATTCTAAACCAATCCTTAAATTACGATTACGGGCTACTTTTAGGTTTCCTATAGAGTAATCTGGCTCTAAGAGTGTCACCAAATCACCGTACACTTTAATGGCATGGCAAGTGTCAAAGAAAGTTTGTCCGCCAACGGTATCGAATGCAAGGTCTACACCTTCCTCATCAGTCCATTTTAAAACAGCTTCAACAAAATTAGTTTGCTGATATAAAATTGGTTGGTCTGCACCAAACTGACGGGCTAATCTTTCTTTGTCTGGAGAACTGACAGTAGTAGATACTCGCGCACCTTTAATTTTTGCCAGTTGAATGGCTACATGTCCTACACCACCAGTACCGGCATGAATGAGGACGTTTTGTCCTTCTTCGAGTCTGCCTCGGTCGTATAATGCTTCCCAGGCGGTAATTAATACTAGCGGTGCTGCTGCAGCTTCGGCGAAAGAGAGAGATTTTGGTTTCGGTGCAACTACGTATTCGTCAACTACTGCTAGTTCGGCATAATTTCCCGTTCCTTTTTTGCCCAATCCGCCCCAACAAAAGTAAACTTCATCTCCTGGTTTAAATTGTTTTACACCAGCACCAACAGCTTGAACTATACCCGCACCATCACAACCCAAAATAGCGGGCATTTCGTCTGGAAAAAAAGTACCGCGACGACGAAGTTTGGTATCGATGGGATTGATTCCTGCAGCTTTAAGTCGTACAAGAATTTGTTCGGGTTTTTCGATGGTTGGTTCTGGTATATCTTGCAGTTGTAGCACGTCTGGATCGCCTGCTGCGGTCATTAGTATTGCTTTCATCTGCTCGTTCCTATTTCTGCAGAATAAAATTATCTCATCAATGAGATAAAGTTGACGACTCCCCTAGTTGCTTAAGCTGAACGAGGGGATTCTCTCTTCACGCTTGAAGTGCTTAGCGAAGTAAGTCTTACCTTCCTTCCAAGAGCAGTACGGAGGTTACTATGCGCCGTCGTACGGCGCATAACTCCTCTATCGGTGCGTCCCACCGCCAATATCCGCAGACCTTCATCCCTGATGTTTATAGATGCATTGATATCCCTGTCATGATGCGTTTTACAGTTAGGACATACCCAGCTTCGATCGTTGAGGGGTAATTCTTCTACTTTGTGATAGCAATGACTACAGGTTTTGGATGAAGGAAAGAATCTGTCTATTTCCAGGTAGACTTTACCTTCCCATTCAGCCTTGTACTTCAACATCGTGCAAAGCATTCCCCAACCTACTTGAGAAATTGCTTTACTTAGTTTCCTGTTCTTAGTCATTGCTTTGACGTTGTTTTCGTCGACTATTCTACGGGATAGTTTGTGTAAGAAATCCGAACGGGCGTTAGCGATACGAGTATGTACTTTAGCTACAAGTCTTCTAGCCTTATTTCTACGATTAGAGCCTTTCTGTTTACGGGCTAATTTTCGTTCCTTTCGTAATCGATTCTGTTCGTGTTTAGTCATCCATTTAGGATTACTAAACTTCTGCCCATCGCTCGTAACTGCTATGTCTATTATTGCTACGTCAATACCTATTGCTTTACCTTCTTGGGATGGTTGAGGTAATTCTTGACCATCGTCTACCAGAATAGAAGCATAGTACTGACCAGATGGTGTTAGGGAAATAGTAGTAGTCTCGATCGTGCCTTCAAACTGTCTAGTTAGACGACAATATACTTTTCCTACTTTCCCTGGTAATTTTAGATAATCGCCTTCTAATTTGACATTCTGAGCGTGTTGGATAGATTCTGTACTTGTAGGCTTTATACATTAGCCAGCCGCGACTTTACCACTAATTATATATAATGATAACAAATCTTTTGAGAGATTGTCCTGCTTAGTCAGAAGAAGGAGATTTCCCGCTCCCGTCAGTTAAAATCGCTCAAGCAGTCAATATGCCACGATTAAACGAAATAAAAATAAACGAAATAAAAAGAGATTGTCTTCTCGAAAATCAAGGATTAGTTCCTTATGCAGTTGCCTGGGATTATCAACGATCGCTCCTTAAAGAGAGAATAAATTGTCTAGAGTTAGAAGATATTCTGATCTTGCTCGAACATCCTCCGGTTTATACTTTGGGGAAAGGGGCTGATGTTAGGTTTGTTAAATTCGATCCCGTGCAAACTAATTGGGAACTACACCGAATCGAACGAGGCGGCGAAGTAACTTATCACTGTCCCGGTCAACTAGTCGGCTACCCTATTCTTAATTTACGCTACTATCAACAAGACTTGCACTGGTATCTGCGGCAGCTAGAAGAAGTAATTATTCGCCTGTTAGCTAATTATGAATTGGAAGGTTATCGAATACCTGGGTTAACCGGAGTATGGTTAGAGGGGAAAAAAATTGCCGCGATCGGTATTAAAGTCAGTCGTTGGATTACCATGCACGGCTTTGCCCTGAATGTTTGTCCCGATCTAGCTGGTTTTGAGTATATTATTCCCTGTGGCATTAAAGATAAATCTGTAGGTAGTTTAGCTCAGTTTATTCCCGATATCGAGGTAGAAAAGGTCAGAAAAGGTATTGCTGCTGCTTTTGCTGAGGTGTTCGAAGTTAATTTATTTGAAAAACAACCAACACAACTACTAACTATCTAAATCTCTTCCTATGAATCAACCCATCATTAAAGCTTGTCAACTAATCGCCTGCGAGAACAGATAGATAATATTTGCCAGCAAGAAGGCTGGAGTTTCACCTACAGCCCTTGCAACAAGATAAAGCGATCGCCCTTCAACAAGTAGTAAAAGAGTGTTTTTCTCAGCTACAACAAAAACAAATAGTGACCCTAGGCGACAGTCCCAACGATCGATCTTTGTTCGATGCCAATAAATTTCTCTTATCCGTAGGAGTTGCCAATATTTTACATTATCGCGATCTACTGCAACATCAACCCGTTTATGTTACCAATAAAGCGGAAGTAGAAGGATTTAGGGAGTTAGCAGAATTATTAATTACAACAAGAGAAAAGCCAAACTACACTCCTTGCTTAAAGGTAATCAAAGAACTAGCAAGAGAATACAAGCAATAACTTATAAGCGTAACCAAATAGTGGAGAATTGCTTACACAAAGTTAGTAAGTTAATTGTTGATACTTTACTAGATAAAGGCATTAGCACTTTAGTAATAATAGGTAAGAATGATGGCTGGAAGCAAAAGGTTAATTTAGGTAAAAGAAATAATCAATCTTTTACTCAAATACCCCACGCTAAGTTAATTGAAAAGATTACCTATAAGTGTCAATTAGTAGGAGTTAAGGTAATAACAATTAATGAGTCGTATACCTCTAAGACTTCTGCTTTAGATTTAGAGCCACCTGTTAAGCAATCTACGTATTTAGGTAGAAGAATAAAGCGTGGTTTATTCAAGTATGCCCTAGAAGTGTTTACGCTCGAAGGGCTAATGAACTGTGCCGTTCAGCCTTTAATGGTTAATCCATTATAGAAGTGTAGATTTGTTCAGATTTACACGAACGGTACTTTGAATTAATTACCCTAGTCTCCCCAGAATTGTGAAAATAAAGGAGGGCTGGGGGGCGAAAACCGCTATAATCTTATCAAATTAATGCGAAATTCTTTGGAGCTGCTGAATAAGGATTTATTTATCCTACAGCTCCAGATATTTCATTATCTTTACAACTTACGATTTGGGCGGTACGGCAACATCGCCTGTCTGTGCCGTAGGTTTAATAAATCCAAAGTAGGCAGCAACCGCTGCAGTTATAGCATTAAACCAAACATTGTTACCAAAAATAGGCATTAAACCGAAAAGTGTTTTACCAAAAGGTAATAAGCCTAGAATTGCTAGTAAGGCATAGGCATAAGCAAAAATCCGACAGTATATGCGAGCGAAACGCGCGTCCGTATAGGCAGCAATCCCGCTTACCCCAACTAGGCAGTGGACGATATTATGAATGAAATTCGTGGGAAATAGTCCAAATAAATAGCCATATCCCAACGAATACCAACTAGGTCCATTAATAGCAACCGCAGCAGATCCTGTAGATGGTAATGAAAGCAAACTTGGTATGAATCCAGCCACACCTATAAGGGTAAAAATGAGCCCGAGCCCTAAGGCACAGTAACGCTCTCCCATATTATTTTCTAGACGCATCATAATTGTTTGACCTTTTTTTCAAAATTCAACACAAAACGCTCTTGCTGCAGAAATTTAGCTACAAATGAATATTATTTGGTAGGTTTAAGGCAAGATTATTAAAGATTCTTCCTCAGTTTTTTTCTGCGCTACTCTGCCAGCAAGTAGTAAATAGTAGTTTCTACTTTCTATTGAACTTACATTTTTTTAGAACAAATCTATCAAAAGAAATAACTAAAGTAGCTCAAAAATCTCATACCAAAGAGAGAGACATATTTTTTTGTTAAAAAGTTATGTATAGAAATTTTTTTTTAAGCAATTTTTGATGACTTAGAAAATTTACGAAACATAATCCACCTTTAGGTAGACGCATAATTTACTAAAAATCATTAAGTTTAAGAGAGGGATATTTTAGGATTTACATCAATCATCATTTGTTACGTTTCCAAGATCTCAAGCCTAGGTGAGGAGCTAAAGTAATGCTTATGGATAATTTCTGGAGTGATTAAATAGATTTCTAGCTATCTCCGTAAGATGTGCTCGTGTTCGTACAAACAGAGACGTTAAATGACAGATTTTCCTTTAGGTAATAAATCCAAGCCTTAAAAAAGCGAAAGGAGGGATTTATCTATCAACCTGAAAATCTAAATTTCGTAATCAACAGAACAGAACACTACATATACATATAGGAAAAACTATGACGCGGACTCCAAATATTCCACCAATTATCGAAAGCGATGAAAAAGAATATCGCGACACGGGTGTTCCCAGTACAGTAGCGATCGCGGGTCATCCGCTTCATCCTTTAATCGTTACCTTTCCTATCGCCTTTTTAACGGGAACGCTGGCGACGGATTTAGTCTATTGGTATACGGGGGATTTCTTTTGGGCAAGAGCCTCTTTTTGGTTAATTATTGGGGGTTTTGTCACTGGTTTGCTAGCAGCCGTTACGGGCTTGAGTGATTTTTTAAAAATTACTCGCGTTCGACAACATAGTGCGGGATGGATTCATTTGATTGGAAACGTAGTTGCTCTTTTGCTTTCTCTATTCAATTTAGGATTGAGATGGAGCGATCGCGCAGAAGCGATTTTACCAGCAGGACTTATTGTATCGCTGATTGTGGCTGTTGTACTGGGAATTACAGGTTGGTATGGGGCTGAATTAGTTTATCGACATAAAGTGGCTGTCATTGGCTACGGTCCAAACGAAAGACCCTAAAAAAAAGGAAATTAAGGAAGACAGTAAGTTTGTCTTCCTCTTTTTTTATCTGTGTTTAAACCGAGAATGAAAGCTCTTAGCCGTTAGCTTAAGACTAGTATTTAAAGCTAATAGCTTTTTGATAAAAAAACAAGGTTTTTTCTACTTTCAGAAAATGGCTAGACGAATTGGGTGGGGTAGATGAGCACAAAAATTGTACTTTGGTTAGTCTGGTTAGTATTTGTCGCTTATACTTTACTGCTGGCTCCTCTAGATCAACCAGGTAACATAACGCTGCTAGAAAAACTGATTAAGCTTCAGTGGTCAGATG
The DNA here is from genome assembly GCA_015207585.1 of Pleurocapsales cyanobacterium LEGE 06147. Classification (GTDB taxonomy): domain Bacteria; phylum Cyanobacteriota; class Cyanobacteriia; order Cyanobacteriales; family Xenococcaceae; genus LEGE-06147. Next base: position 16,934 of record JADEWQ010000049.1, read on the forward strand.
TTAACCCCATTATTGCAGTTATATTTAGCTTAATGGGTGTCTGGCCGATGATTTACGCTAGCTTTATGTTTATTGACGATCGCACGCAAAAAATTTTGGCTTGGCCTTCTTTTTTAACTTCTAATGGTGCGGGAGTGATTGGACTGCTGCCTTATTTAATTCTGCGTCAACCCAATCAAGAAATCCCTGAAAATAAAGATATTGGGATTAGGATTTTAGACTCTCGCTGGTATGGTATTGCTCTTAGCTTAGTTACGGCTGGATTATTTGCCTATGCCATTCTTGCTGGAGATTGGCGAGATTTTATTTGGCAGTGGCAGACTAATCACTTTGTTCATCTTATCAGCCTGGATTTTTGCCTGATGTGTGCCGTCTTTCCCGCAGTTTTGGGCGATGATATGGCTCGTCGAGGGCTTAGAGATTCTAAAATATTTTGGGCGGTGACGCTGGTTCCGCTTTTTGGTGCGCTTGCTTATCTGTGTTTTCGTCCTTCTTTACTCGAAGAAGCTAATACTTAAAATAGAGTTGAATAATAGCAAAAAATTAAGAATCGGATTGACGGCTACCCGGAATATAAACTAACCAGCAGAACCCGACAATTAAAAATACCCAGGTCAGCGTTACCTTATCTCCTAACAACCCCCGTAGAAAGTCTTCCATTGGTATAATTCTCTAATTTTTGGTTATGTTATTATTATGCTTAAATCAGCCGTTAAAAGCGTAGATTATTAGCAGTTTTTGATGATTAGCAATAAGTTTGTAGTAAAAGTTAATTATTAATGAGATGGAAAAATTTTAAGGTTTTAATTTCGCTCATTATCTATTTACTATGACCGATTGCTTATTACTTTTTCTTGACCAATAAATTTAATTTTGCCTGATTATTTAGTTTCAATTAATCGTGGAACCAATCTAGACAAATTACCCCTGCCAAACCAATTAAAGATATTCCTCCTAAAAAAAAAGCTGAATAAGTAATTGGACCACAGCCTAAGTCTGTAGTCATCAGCCAACAGAATACACAAGTAAAAACCAGTAAAATCAAGATTGATCCTAAAAAACTTATTAGTTCCAGGAGCGATCGCCTCCTTTTTATTCACTATTAAATTTTCTTATACGATTTTTTAAAAATCGTATAAATTTAAGCTCATTGAAGATTAATATGTATTCTACTTCACTTCCAACACCTTAATTTAGCTTACAGGTTCGGTGTATCCTTGGATATATTCAGGTTCAAACTGACGTAAGATTCGCGTCGCCTGACGAATTAGGGCATCTTGACCTTTAGTCACGATTAAATATTTACCTGCATTGAGACGGTTACGATAGGTAAGCGCATCTCCACTACCCACAGTCCAACCTGTTGCACCGCCAACCAAAAATGCACCTAAAGCACCAGAAGCGGCTCCTAAAATACCTCCAATGATGTGATTAACTATATTATTAGCCTCAGAAAATATCTCAATTCCGGTTAACAGATTAAACAAATAACCCGCTACAAAACCAAAAGGAATTAGCCAATAAACTAGTTTATTTACTCCCTTGCGGGCTTGTTGATTGGGGTCGATCAGTCCGAATTGTTCGGCACTTTGATATCCTTTCCCTACGATGGTTATCTGTTCTGTCGGAATTCCTTCTCGTTCAAGGGTAGAATAGGCTTCTTCTGCTTCTTGTTTGTTTGCTAAAACTGCAATGAGATAATTCATGATTTTTCCTTAATTTTTATCAACTGTAATTTCTGAGCTTTAACGATCGCCCATAATTAATTCTGAAATTGGGAAAATAGGGAAAATTGTTAATTGTCTATTCCCTATTCCCCATCAACTAACTGACTACACTGCTAGTTAAAAACTCTTGATGCAGTTGTCCGAGTTGCTCTAGATACAACTCATCTAGTTGACTTGCTACACTATCCCAACTAAACTTGGTTTCGACTCTTTGTCTGGCTGCTTGTCCCAATTGTTCGCGCCAGTGGCTATTACCTAAGATGCGGTTTATGGCTTGGGCAAACGCTTTTTCATCTTGTGGTGGAGCTAGCAATCCAGTTTCTTCATGCACTACAGTATATTTTAATCCTCCGACATCTGAGGCAATTACTGGCGTACCAGATGCCATTGCTTCAATAGCAACCAAACCGAAAGGTTCGTAGTGACTGGGAACGACACAAATATCTGCTGCTGCATAATAGTAAGCTAGGTCGGTATGTTCGACACAACCTAGAAAAGTAGTTATATTTGCTAAATTCAGTTCGCTGACGATACCCTCGATGCGTTCCCGTTCTTGACCATCTTTTTGTCCCGGGCGACTGCCGCCAGCAATCATTAATTTTAAATTAGGGTGTTGTCTTACTTCGGGTTGGTCTACCGCTCTTACCAAGGTTTCGATACCTTTACGAGGATCGAAGCGTCCTACATAAAGAATCACTCTTGTTGCTGGGTCGAGCCCCAACGCTTGTCTAGCTTGCTCGCGGGAAACTCGACCAAAACGCTCGATATCCGTACCGCAAGGGATGACAGTAATATTTCCCTTATCTGATACGAGCGATCGCATATCTTCTCGCTCTTGAGGAGAAGTAGCTACCACCATATCGCTGGTTTCTAAGCATTGTTTTTCAACATTGAGGCGAGTATTGGCAATAAAGGGTATGGCAGCAATGGATCTATATTTAACTGCACCGAGGGAATGGTAAGTATGAATCTGTTTTGCCAGTTGTCGTTTTTTGATCTCCATGCCTACCCAGCCAGAGAGCCAATAATTAGTGTGTATCAGAGGATAAATGGTTTCCGACTGATTTTGAAAATGGAAAAAAGCTTCGACAAATTCTGGTAGATGCTCGAATAGTTGTTGACGGGCAACAAACTCTTCGGGTCCTGCGGTTAAACGAATAGTACGACAGTTAGGACTATGTTCGACAATAGTTTCTTGCTGGCGAGCGCTGCGGCGTGTAAACATGTCTACTTGCCAGCCTTTGCGGGCTAATGCTTCGCCTACTTCTCTAACATAGACATTTTGTCCACCTGCTTCTTCTTTACCAATATTTACTGCTGGGTCGCCGTGAACGGATATAAAAGCTATTTTTCCTCTTTTCTTAGGCAACATAGGTCTAAATTTTTTTTATTGAATTGATATGAATGCTAATTAATTCGTTTTTAGTGTAAAGAGAAAAAACTGAATTGACATCGCTCTCGGGAAGTAAATCTTGGATATTGTTGCTTATACTTATCCTGACATTAAGATTAAGTATATATTATTAAACCAAAAATCCCTAAAGATATAGCAAATAGTTTTAGGGACAATGATTTGGACTAATAAACAGAAGTGTTTGGAGCAAATGTGAATATTTTAATTTCTTATAGATAATTTGTAGCCATTTACCACCATTTCCGTTCGCCTTCTTCATCTACTCTAGCTTGACGAATCACATCAGATATCTCTTCTGCGTCTTTAACATGATGAAGAGCTTCTTCGTTTCCTTCTTCATCCTCTGCAACAAAATAAGTGGGAACTGTGTCGTGTCCGGTGATATCCCAATTATCAACAGCAATTTGTTTTTCTTTTTCTTCTAGACTTTTAGATTCGTCGATTTTATCTCCTGGATTGATAGTTGAATCTCGATCGCGATTTTCTTGATTATCCATAGTACTTCTCTTTTATTGCTTATTTTTTATTGTCTTTCGACTATTAAAAGCGCGATTGAGGTTTATTACATCCATATTTAGTTAGAATTTGAGCAGCACTAATTTCCTACTTAAGTTGTATGAGCATCAACTAAGTGCCTAAACACTACACTGATGTCACGATTGAAGTGTCTCTAGAGTTATTGAAGCCTAGAATATTTTTGCTGGATGACTTTAGTTCTGCAATCTCAAATAAATATCCATAGAAATAAAAAGGCAACTATCAACATTTTTAGCTCAATTAGTGAAAAAAATATTGTTAATGGAAGTTGAAATTTTGCCACTAAAGATTGAGCAGTTGCAGACTAAAGTTATTCATGCAACCAGATAGTCAAGTATTTTTATAAATAGCATGGTTTTGCTAAATGATATTTTGTTTTACCTGACTATACAGCAAGATTTTGTTTTAGCAAATCCTTGATTATATTATCTTTGATCATTAACAGACGTGAAGCTTCCATTAATAAAGAAAGTGCCTGTTCGCGACTCATTTCTTCTGCTGACTCCTGAAACAGTCTCATTTTAAACTGTTGTTCCAAAGTTAATTTTAGATTTAATTCAGGGAAGTTCCTTTCCATGGTTGATTTCCTCTTTATTATTTAGTTTATTACTAGTTTTTTTCGTGATTTTTCCAGAGAGTTGCCTTAGTCCTTATTACTAAAAAATAATTTACTCAAAACTGGAATTAACTCTAAGTTATCACTTGGTTAAAAGGAAGACTTCTACCCGAAGATATATCAATATTAACTTTTTTAAACCTAGTGAACAACAAGGACACAAATAAGGTATTAAAAGACTTGTAGTATGTTCGTGCTCTCAAGGAACTCTATCTGTTGATAGATCCTCGCGGTTAAAGTTTAGTGGTAGTCTTCGTACTGTTTTCCCCAAAAGTAAGGTCAGAAACGCAAAAAGCTCTCGCTGAGTATATTTAAAAGCTAGAGAGTAATTTCACTCGTTGGAAAGATGTTTCCTAGAGTTGACCTTCGCTAATATTATTTAGATACAGAAAGTTTAAGGGAGTAAATAAGTAACTATGCTATCTAACAAATTCAAAAAAGTTTTCCAAATTTCAGCACGTGTTTTATTAACAGCCTTTATTTGCTGTTTATTTTTAGTATCTAATTTATTACCCGCCCAAGCGGCTGATAGCAGCAAGACTTCCGGAGAAGCAAAATTGAAAGGAATTCAGGAAAGAACTGAAGAGATCAAGCGTCCTACTGCTCCATCCATGGATGAAATGATAGAAAAAACCAAGGGAGGCGGAATAAATGAAGTCCAAGGAACAGCAGAGCGAGAAAAAATGATAAGTCCAGAAAAAGCTCAACAAGAAAGTTCTCCAGAAGAACAAACTAAGGGTTTCCTGGAAAAGCTAACTAACCCAGGCAAATAATATGTAAGTTATTAGTTAAATGTGTTAACTAAAACCAAATCCTAACTATTAAAAATGCTGGGTTACAAGCCCCATAAATAAAATAAATTTGGGGCTTAAATAAAAAATAAAAAAGGTAAAAAGAAAAAAGCTAGGTATGATGCGATCGCACCATACCTACTTTTACCTACCTTTAAATAAAAAATTTTTTTTACTCATAGCAAGGCAAAGAAGGTTTAGATAAATTATTTTGAAGATTTGAATAACGAATAACTCAGATTGATAGTAGAAGTTTTCTCAATTTTTACTATAAAGAAAATAGAGAGGATGAGCTGATAACAAAGATAAAAGATAAAAATAATGAAATGGGAATTAAGATATGACCGTAATTAAAGATCGAAAAGAGTCCGCGTCTACTTCAAAAGAATCTAAAGCAGGAAACTCTACAGCCGAGACTAGCAAAACAGATCGAGTTTTTCAAGCCGGGCAAGATATTTTTAAGACCGCTACAGAAGCAGCAACAACAGTCGGAAATATTGCAGAAAAAACAGCAAGTGAATTTTATCAATTAATTGAACAGACTACCGATCGCACCGGACGAACCCTAGAAGCGATCGCCCAAAATCCCTTATTTCGGTTTGCTGATAAAATTCCTGGAATAGGATGGGGAGTGGGATGGCTTAAGACTGCCATAGGGGAAGTTAATGTCGTCGAAACCCAAGCAAAGGTAAATAAGTTCAAATCTCAGTATCCAGGAGAAAACGAGAGTCAAATTGCTCATCGTCTTATCGTAGAGAAATCCTTAGAAGCAGGTCGTTTAGGATTTTTGGCTAATTTCATTCCTCCCATAGCAGCAGCTATGTTGGGTATAGAATTAGTTGCTATAGCCAAATTGCAAGCGGAGATGGTTTATGAAATTGCTGCCGCTTATGGTTTAGATATTAAAGAACCTGCTCGTAGAGGCGAAGTATTAGCCATTTATGGTTTATCTTTTGGTGGTAATTTTCTAAAAGCAGGTTTAAATTTTATCGAAATTATTCCAGGGGTTGGAGCAGTAGTAGGAGCTTCTACCAACGCAGCAATGCTCTACGTAATAGGACAAACCTCTTGTCGCTTCTATGAAGGTAAGAATCACTTTTTAAGTAAACGTCGCTGGCAGCAAGAAAGAGAAAAAGATTGGCAAACTGCCCTAGCCCAATGCGAGATTATGGACCGAATTTTAGTACATATGGTACGGACTAGTTATCCCGAACGATCCTGGTCTAAAATTTTATCCGTTCTCAAGCGAGTGTCCCCCTCTTCTACTAAAACGGTGGCATCAGAGCTAGAAAATCCCGAGCCATTGGATGTACTCTTAAACCAATTATCACCAGATTTTGCGCCGCTAGTGTGGCAAAGATGTAACGAAATCGCTCGCCTAGACGGAATGATTACGTTCGAAGAACAGAAAATACTCGATGCAATTGCTCAAAAATTTAACCTCGAATTACCCAACAAAGAAAAGGCACTATAGTCTGACTTAGGAACTATTGGTGCTATTAGCGAAGTTAAGAACAATAATCCGTGCTGCTTGAAAAAGCAAAGTACCAACCACTTGATTACAGCAGTTTTTAGATCGATAGATTACATTAAAAGTAAAAAGTAAATAAGATTTTAGCTATTAACTTTTGGCTTTATAAAGTTTTGAGTTTTGACCCATTCGCTCCGCTCGGGGCATGGTTTTGAATTAGGAATTTGTAACTTGCTTATTTATAACTCTTAGCCAAGAGCTTTCTGATTTTTGACTTTTGATTTTGTGTTCTCTTAAGTAATTTTTTTGGAAAAGTCAATACCTCGGCGGCTACTTTACTGTTCACTGGCTTTAACCTTTTCGCAATCTTAACCGAACACTAGTGCGTAAGTTCTGGTTTATTTCCAGAGATTGATTATTTTTCCAAATAAATATTGATACTATACACTGCTATGCCCCCAGTTCGGGCTTCATCAAATAAATTTCTACTAGCTTTAAGCGCAGCTTAATAGACTTTTATGGCATCAGATTCTTCTACTTCATCTTCTCCATCGCTACCTCAAGAGGTTAGTACTGCTGAAGCTCGAGCTGAACTAAAAACTCTAGTTGCTGAACCTCCATCCGAAACCGAGATAGATTTAGAGTTTCTCTTTACTAGAGATATTGAGTTCCGCCAAGAGACAATTTATTTTATCGTGATCGATCGCTTTCACGATGGAGATTCAGAAAATAATGAAGGTCCAAACCCAGAATTGTATGACCCAGAAAAACAAGATTGGGGCAAATATTGGGGAGGGGACTTACAGGGCATTATCGACAAATTAGATTATTTAAAAAATTTAGGAGTCACCGCAATTTGGTTGACTCCTTTATTCGAGCAAGTTGAAGCTTTATTTGTAGAACAAGCTGCCATTCACGGTTACTGGACTAAAGATTTTAAACGTCTTAATCCTCGCTTTATTGACAAGGATGAAAATCCTTCCCTCAACCAAACTCAAGAAACGAGAGATACCACATTTGACCGCTTGATCGAAGAGTTACACAAAAGGAATATGAAGCTAGTTCTGGATATTGTCTGCAACCACAGCAATCCAGACTTTAGCGGTAAAAAAGGTGAACTCTACGACGATGGCGTAAAAATTGCTGACTTTAATGATGATAAAAATCACTGGTATCACCACTACGGTGAAGTGACGAATTGGGAAGATGAATGGCAAGTCCAAAATTGTGAGTTATCGGGATTGGCTACTTTTAACGAAAACAATACCGAATATCGCAACTATATTAAATCAGCAATTAAGCAGTGGTTAGACCGAGGTGTGGATGCATTGCGGGTAGATACCGTCAAGCACATGCCTATTTGGTTCTGGCAAGAATTTAACGCCGATATTTACACCTATAGACCGGATGTTTTTATTTTTGGGGAATGGATTTATAGCAGTCCTCAAGATGATCGTTCGGTAGAATTTGCCAACAACTCCGGCATGACGCTCTTGGATTTCGGTCTATGTATGGCAATTCGCCAAGCTTTGGGAACTTGGGATGAGAATGGATTTTATCTAGTCAAAGACGTTCTCGATCTCGATTATCGTTACGACAGTGCAACCGAGTCGATCACTTTTATCGATAACCATGACATGCACCGCTTCCAAACTCTCAATCCTGACCCAGAGATATTGCGCATGGCGATCGCCTTAATTATGACATCTCGCGGGATACCCTGTATTTTCTACGGAACAGAACAATACCTGCATAACGACACCAACGGAGATAACAATCCCTATGGCAACAACGATCCCTATAACCGTCCGATGATGGAAAAATGGGATAAGGATTCTCCCCTCTATCGCGAAATTTGCTTACTCTCGGGCTTGCGGCGACTGAATCCGGCAGTATCGATGGGAAGTCAGTGGGAGAAATATATTACTCCTGACGTTTATTGTTACACCCGCAATTATCGAGATTCGGTTCTTTTCGTAGCACTGAATCGGAGAGATCCCGTCACTATCGAAGCAGTGCAGACAGACTTACCTGACGGCGAGCATACAGACGTGATGTCCCGTAACAAATTAGAAGTCAAAGACGGACATCTCTACAATTTAGAACTGGACTCCAAACAAGTTATTGTCCTTTCTCATGTGGGAGAAAGAGTTAAAGGACGAACGATCGTGCGAGTACAGCTCAACGGAGTGCAAACCCAACTCGGTGAAACCATTGTCGCGATCGGAGATTGTCCGGAGTTAGGCAATTGGGATATTGGCAAAGCTTATCCCTTGGAGTATATCAACTCCAACACCTGGTTTGGGGAGATTCCCTTTGATGAAAGTGTAGGCAAGCTAATTACCTACAAGTATGCAATGTGGCGGGAGGGTCAATCGCCTTTGCGAGAAAACCTAGTGGCTCGTCGCTGGGTCGTGGCTCAGGAAGGGATAGTCAAATGGCGCGATCGCTGGGCTTCCTAAAAAACAGTTGTTTTCTATTTAATTTAGCTTATAGAGCGGCAACGGAGGGGAATTTATGAAAACTAAAGAAAACCAAAATCAAAAACAAGAACAACCCAAGCAAAAAAAAGGACAACTGATAATTATTGGTGGCGCGGAAGACCGAGAAGGAGAATGCAAAATTCTGCGAGAATTTGTCCGACGCGCTGGCGGTCTCGAAGCTCAAATTGTGGTGATGACAGTAGCAACCGAGTTACCAAGAGAAGTGGGAGATGACTATATTCGTGCTTTTGAAAGACTGGGAGTTAAAAATGTTCGCATTGTAGATACTGTTACCCGCGCAGATACAGAATCTTCTAGTATTTTGGAAGCAATTGGAAAAGCAACCGGGGTATTTTTTACGGGAGGAGACCAAGCACGAATTACTGATATTCTTAAAGATACTCAAATCGAAAAACTACTGCACCAAAAGTACGCTCAAGGAGCCGTCATAGGTGGTACTAGTGCGGGGGCAAGTATGATGTCAGATACCATGATCTTGGAAGGAGATTCCGAAACCAATCCGCGACCGGAGATCGTAGAAATAGAAGAGGGCATGAGTTTTCTTCCCGAAGCAATAATCGATCAACATTTTGCCGAACGCGGTCGTTTGGGACGTTTATTAGCAGCTGTAGCCAGACATCCCCATTTGATCGGTTTGGGGATTGATGAAAATACGGCAATCGTAGTAAACGATGGTCAGTTTCAAGTAGTTGGAGAGGGAGCTTGTACCGTCGTCGATTTAAGCGAAATTAGTCATAACAATATCAAGCAACTGCTCCATGATGAAGATTTAGCTCTTTGCGACGTTAAGCTACATATCTTGCCAGAGGGATACGGCTTTGACTTGAAAAATCGCCAGCGTATTTTTTAAATAAAGGATGAAAAGTTGGCGCGATCCGGCAAAGCGGGTGCTACCGCACCACGCAGTGCCTCGCCTTTGGCGAGACTGCTTGTCTTTAGTTAAAATTCGGCGAATTTCTCCTATAGTTATTGCTGCCGGCGTCTGGTTCGCTGCCACTCCGGTAGCTTTTACTCAAGAAGAAATCTTACACCAGTCCTGTACCCGTTGAAACTCCTACCAATGGACTGTATTTCGCCGATGTTTTGGTCAGGGGCATACCGGTCTTGCAAATTGGTGGTCTTGCAGAAATTAGTGCTAGCGAACGAGCAGCGATCGTTAATCGTCGCATCGCCAGCATCCTGGCACAATACGATTCTCCAGGGCAGGTAACGGTTCAATCGGACGAACCTCGCAATATTGCGACTTTACAGCTGAGAAATCGCGTTTTGTTAACTGTCACCGAGCAAGATGCACAAGACTTTGGGTTGGATGTGGAAACTTTAGCTCAAAGCTGGGCAGATCGACTCAATCAGGCATTAGATAGACCGCCCCTGGCGATCGATGTCGGGCAGCGTCTTTACGCAACCGTACGCCAACTCTTACAGAATCCGATCGATAATTGACCATCCCTAGTGGGGGCGATCGTAGTAATCCTCATCACTTGGGGCGTAGCAAAAATAGTCCGCTATACAGCCTATACTTGGGCACAACAAACAGAAAGCGATTCCAACACCGAAATTTTAATCGGACGGCTTGGTTATGGCGGTGTTTGGGTGGTTGGCAGCGTAATTAGTTTAGGAGTTTTAGGACTTACCAGCGTAGCGATCGGTTTTAGTCTCAAAGATGTTTTAAGTAACTATATTTCTGGCGTAATTCTCTTAGCCGCGCGTCCATTTAGAATCAACGATCGAGTGGTGATTGGTGACCATGAGGGAACGATTACGCAAATTCAGTTAAGGGCGATCGCGCTACAGACTTATGACGATCGCTTAGTCTATATTCCCAACCAAGAGGTATTTCAATCCAGTATTGTTAATAATACTGCTTCGCCCCGTCGCCGTAGTTCGATAAGAGTTATTAAAGATAGCCTAGAACAAATTCCGGAAGTAGAGAAAGAACCTAAACCAGTTATTTGGGTATGGGAACTCGCTCCCAGTACGGTTAATCTAGAAATAAGGTTTTGGGTGGATTCGCGCAAGATAGGTTTTTTGACGGCTACATCAAACGTAACTCAGGCAATTAAAGAAGCTCTAGAAGCAGCAAATATTGATATGCCTACTGATATTTACACCTTAATCTTACGGGATTTTCCCTCTGAATTTAAACTAGAAAAAGAAAAAAATATCAAGTGAGAAAGCCCAGAGACTAAATCAAATCAAATTAAATTTGATTTTAATTGTTAATTTTAGGTGCTATACTCGTTTACCAAAAGTAGTTAGATAAATTGAAACGTTGTAATAACGATATAACAAGATTTTAAATAATTCTGATGTGCAGTCTTTTAATAAGTGGTGTTAGAAAATCTCCGCGTCTTCTTCTGAGCGAGCCACTCTATTAAGTTTATTTATAACTTTTAAAATAGACTAAAATTAATTTTATAAAACTATTCGTATTTTTGACAAAAATTCCTAATTAATTTCAATCTTTTTTTATAAAATCTTACTTTTTATATAGGAATTTTTACTAATCAATTTCTTGATATATATCACTATATAGAACTAAAATAAGCAGATTTTCAATAAATTAGAAAAAAAAGCTATCTCAGGAGAAGTTTTCAATGACTAAAAGATTAGATAATTATAGTGGTTTATTCTCAAAGTTGTGGAATATTAAAGGAGCAATTGCTCTAGCAGCAATTGCGTTAATTTTCCCTATTAGTAATCTCAATGCAGAAGAGATATCAAAAACTACGAATCAAAAAAACACGATCGCTCAAACTAATGGGGAGCAAACTGAGCAACCAGCACAAACCGAACAGCAGAGAGAACAAATTACCTCCGATGAAGTAACAGATCGCGCTGAAGAATTCATTGGTCAAACCGTAACTGTCAGAGGCAGATTTATCGAAGCAATAGATGACAATGGTTTTACGATTACTCCCGAACGGATTTTTGAAGCCGAGCCAATCCTGATCGTGAATGTTACTGGTACTCCCTTAGATCTTCCTTCTGATGACATTAGAGTTCAAGCAACAGGTGACGTTCGTGAATTTACGTTGGATGAGATCGCTCAAGAATATAATATGGAATTCGATCGGGCAACCTATGCATTATATGAAAACACTCCAGTCATCATTGCTCGATCGATTGCACCAGCACCACAACCACAAGAAATTAGTGGAAATCCAGACCAATATTACAACAGACAAATTGCAGTAGAGGCTAATATTGGAAATGCCTACAGTCCTCAAGCTTTTACTCTCGATGACGATTTGCTAGTTTTAAATCTAAATCCCGAATTCGATCATAGACAACAGGTTCAGGCTACTGATGCTAATGGCCAAAGAGTTGTTGTTACTGGAGTATTGCGTCCATTCAATATGGAAGAATTACAAAGAGAGTATGATTTGGCTACCTTAGATGAAAACGTGCAAAGGCAGTTAGCAGAAAATTACGCAAATAGACCAGTACTCATCAGCGATGGCGTGTATCCATTCCCCACAGAAGATCGAGATAATAACATGAACTAAGCTGTCACAAATTTATAGCAGTTAGTAAAAAAATAGATACAACTCTAAATAACAGAAATGTAGTTTGCACCCATGTACTAATTTCTCAACTTTAAAAAAGGCTGTCTAAAAATAAATTTAGACAGCCTTAATCAACATAAATTTAGGTAGATTGCTGTAGAAGAATGCAGTCATGATAATTTATACTTTTGAGTATTGCTCTGGGGCTAAACTCAGCTAATCCTACATTAAAAGAGAAATTTCCTCTAAATTTGACCGTCTCTGACTGGTTCGGCACTTACTTCTACCACTTCTTCGCTATTTGCTACAGTATCCTTACGGTGACCCAGACGAGCCAGAAGAAGACTAGAAAGTTCGCTTACTAACAGGGTAGCGACAACTCCATCATCAATCCATCCTATTATCGGAATAAAATCAGGAGAGATATCAATAGGACTGAGCAAATAAAGTAGTGTTCCTCCAATAATCAACCAGCGATACTTAGGATGGCGGAGGGTTTGGCGATACCAATTGTAGAAAGACTGAATTGGGTTTTGCATTGTTTTGTTAACTGAAGATATAACTAATATCTTTTTTAATCTTGGCTAAAAAATTAGTTCGAGAAAAGTAAAGATAACCCCCACTAAGTAGAGTAATTTCGCCCCATTATAAAAAGTTTTCTTACTAATGATAGATATAGCAATATCCCTTTTAGGAGAAGGCAAGAGATAGTTGCTTTTCCTAGGCTAGAAAAAGCTTGTAAAAAAAGAGGATATTTATCCGATGAAAACTTTAATTAAAATAGCAGCAAGCTCTATAGCAGGTCTCACTTTAGTCGGCACAGTTTTTCAAACTCAACCTAGTCAGGCACAGACAAATACTACTACACAAAACTCAGCTCGTTCAATTGCCAATCGAGCTCATCTGCTGCAAGGAATTGAGGTAGAAACATCAGAGTTGGGCTTTGCTTTGGGAGAAGATGATTTTAGCGCGATCGATGAAAATATAGAAGAAGATTATCAACTCAGCATGTCCGAAAGTGATGTGCATATAATCGAGCAAGATCTAGGAATGTGGGAAAACAGCTCATATTGGGAAAATAAGGGAGATGTAGAAGACTATGCAATATTAGTCGATATTTATGACTTCTAAAACTTTGGTTAGAAAAAGAGCAAAGCCATGTATTTATAAATTTTTCGCTCGCGAGTGATAAATTAGAAGCTATAAACTAGTTTTTGAAAATCTTAATAAACATTAATTTAAATCTCAAAAAAAGAGATTTTAAATGAGTTTAGCTTAACTCAAACCTTTACAAAAAGGTTGAGTATAAAAATTATTATGTATAGAATTTTTTGATTTCAACTAAGTCAAAAGCTCTTATCGACCCCAATTGAGCGAAAATAAAAATTATAAAAATATAAAGCTTCACTGACAGACGAAATCATAACTGTTAGTTGAATGAAAGATAAACTCGAGCGAGTAACTAAATTTTTGCTACAAATTTCTCTCCTCATCTTCCTGTATTGCTGTCAATCATATTCACGCCAACTTTAATCAAATTAGTATTAACCCTACTTTACATTCTCAATTACCACTGAAAAAATATAACTGTCTGAAGATAGCCAGTGATGAGCTTAAAGCGATCGCTTGGTATATCTAACACAAAGATGCTGATAGATATAATACGCCGAGGCTAGATGGTTCAATCGGTATCTGTCCTCTGCACAAGCTCGATCCGCAAGTTAAAATTTTATGATGGCTATAGATGGGTGAGTTAATTTTTTTGTTTTACTAAATCCGAGCAGGTACGGAGGGAACTGCTACGCCCTTGAAAAGCGAAGTATAGCTGTCGCTACCGAAGTTAGACGCATTATTGAGTTTTGAATGTTGAGTGTTGAGTTAAGAAAAATTGCATTTAAACTCATAATTCAAAACTTCACGCACTCATAACTCTTGAATCCTGACTCCTGCCTATATCTGGAATCTCACCCTTCTTTGAATTACCTAAGTCGTGACATATTGAAAAAATGCCTAAAAAGCCAAATATAATTGAACTTTTGTGGTTATTGCCGAATATATTTATACAAAACCAGTTAGCTCAGGAAAAATAAGAACAACCATGTTGGAATTCTGGAATACCTTTTTTAGCTCTGGCTCGTTTATTCCACATGGGCACTGTTATCTATGGAAGCCTCCATTGGTTTGGTTGCACGTGACATCCGATACGCTCACTGCACTAGCCTATTACTCGATTCCCATAACGCTGTTTTACTTTGTCAATAAGCGAAAAGACTTGCCATTTAACTGGATTTTTCTCCTTTTTTGCGCATTTATTGTTGCTTGTGGTACTACACACGTAATGGAGGTTTGGACGCTCTGGCATCCAACTTATTGGCTATCGGGAACAGTTAAAGCTAGCACCGCAGCAGTCTCTGTTCTAACAGCCTTAGAGTTGATTCCTGTCATTCCTCAAGCATTGGCACTCCCCAGTCCTGCTCAGTTGGAAAAGGCTAATCAAGAACTTCAGGTACAAATAGCAGAACGTTTAAAAGCAGAAAAAGATCTCAAAAAATATCAAAGTCAGCTCGAACAAAGAGTTGCAGAGCGTACTGCCGAGCTTAATGCTTCTAATCGCCAAATGGAAGAATTACTCGAAAGAGAACAGCAAGCGAGAGCACAGGCAGAAGCCGCTACGATAGAGATTCAACGCTATGCAGAACGCCTGACCTTAGCATTGGAGGCAGCCAAAATGGGGTCATGGGACTGGGATCTCGCAACCGATGAAATTATTTGGACTCCCTATCATGAAATGATTTTTGGCTATAAATCGGGCAATCCAAAACGCAGCTATACGGAGTGGAAAGATCGAGTTCATCCAGAGGATTTACTTCAAGTTGAAGCAGCTATGAATACGGCATTAGCCAATCGCCAAGAGTTCGACTGTCAATACCGCTTACTACTACCGAACGGACAGTTGCGTTGGGTTGATGCTTTTGGTCGGGCTAATTACGATTCAGAAAATCGTCCCGTACGTATGGTGGGAATGGTTATTGATGTTACCGATCGTAAGCTCGCTGAAGAATCGCTCCGACAAAGCGAGGAAATGACAAGACGACAATTGGCAGAAATTGAAGCGATTTATGCGACTGCACCCATTGGTCTATGCGTTCTCGACACCGAATTTAGATTTGTTCGGCTCAATGAATTTTTAGCACAAATTAATGGGCTACCTATTTCTGAGCATCTCGGGCGAACGATACGAGACATTTTGCCAGACTTGGGTGAGTTACAAGAACCGATTTTCAAGCAGGTCTTGGAATCTGGACAACCTGTCCTAAATTTTGAGGTACATGGCGAAACTCTTGCCCAATCCGAAACTGAGCGTGATTGGCTCGTTAACTATTATCCGTTAAGGGGAATAAATGGACAAGTGCTGGGAATTAACATTACGGTGCAAGAAATTACCGATCGCAAATTAGTAGAAAAGGAGCTTCAACAACGAGCCGAAGAACTTAGTCAGGTTAATGTTGCTTTAGCACAAACTATGACCTTACTGCAAGAAAGAAATCAGGAGTTAGCTCAATTTGCCTATGTAGTATCTCACGATCTCAAAGCACCACTGCGAGCGATGGCCAATCTTTCAGCATGGATTGAAGAAGATTTTGGCGAGCGACTTCCCGAAGCTAATCAACATCAACTGCAACTTTTGCGCAAACGAGTCTATAGGATGGAAGCACTGATTGACGGATTGCTTGAGTATTCTCGGGTTGGACGTACTCAAGCGGATGTCGAAACTTTTGTGGTTGAAGAACTGCTCGCCGAGGTAATCGAATCTCTTGCCCCCCCAGAGACCTTTACTATTGAAATTGAATCTGGAATGCCCCGGCTGACAACAAAGCGATTGCTTTTAAATCAAGTATTTTCTAACCTAATTAGTAATGCCATCAAGCACCACGATCGCATCGATGGTAATATTAGAATTTCTGTTCGAGAGCGGGAAAATGGTTACGAGTTTGCCGTATCTGATGACGGTCCGGGAATCGATTCTCGCTATCATCAAAAAATTTTCGCAATTTTCCAAACTCTAAAATCTCGCGATGACCAAAAAAATACCGGAGTTGGGTTAGCAATTGTCAAAAAGATTGTGGAAACTGAAGGCGGCTCTATTAGCGTCGAGTCTAGAGTCGGTTATGGAACAACCTTTCGATTTATTTGGCCGAAACAATCTATACGATCTATAAAAAACTAAGTTCCAGAATATAATCTCGATGGCTTCCATCTTGAGTACAAATGTAGCACAATAGACTATAGTTACAAAAGTTTATTATATTCATTAGGAAAAACTATGGCGACCGGCGATCGCAAAAATAAAATTCTGGAACACTTAGCACAAAGCACCAACGGCATGAGATATGATTTGAGCAAGAAAAGAGCTAAACCATCGATTCCACCAACTCCACCGAAGCCAGTAGAAAGACCAACTCCTTCTCCATTAGTTGAATCTTCTACCTCAACTCCTGCTATTTCGACTTATTCTTTTACTCCTCTAACGATCAAAGACCGCAAAAGGCGGATTATGAATCACGTTAAAAGCAGTAGCGGTGATTTTGGTGATTTTTCTTTAAACCCCGAACAACGCAAACGTCAAATTATCGAACACGTGCGCAAATCTTTGAAATAAAGAAACAAGTGAACAGTGTGGAAGATATTCCTTTGTAGACAACAAGGGTTTCCCGGCATAAAGCGCCTGCCGTCGGCTCTGCCGGCTTGTAGCAACTGGCGTTCATTTGTAAAAGTTGCCAGCGCGTTTATATTTCGCAACATAGTTTGGTTTATTCTTACCGACTTACTTAATAATCTCTAAGAAAGAGTCATTATACTATACAAGAAATAGCAAATAAAAATCTTGTTCCCAGCGATGTAGTGCGAGATCGCAACTGCGTTACTTTAAAAAAAGATTATCAAATTTTTAGTCAGTTCAATGACCGAAGCATACTATAATCCATTTCTCAGTCTTGAATACGAATCAGCGATCGAAAATCTGGGAGATGACTATTACGATGAAGTCGCAGCAGCAGAATTTCCCCAGCACATTCTACGCTTTCGCAATGATTCCCTGTTACCATTGTTAGGACTAAATCCTGAATCGGTCTCTGACAGTCATTTTGTCGAAGCTTTTGGTAAATTTCAAAGCGTACGTCCTTTGCTAGCCTTGCGCTACCACGGTTATCAATTTGGTGAATATAATCCTTTTTTGGGGGATGGAAGAGGCTTTCTCTACGGACAAGTGCGAGGTACGGATGGAAATCTCTATGACCTTGGTACTAAGGGTTCGGGTAGAACTCCCTATTCTCGCACGGCAGACGGTAGACTAACTCTTAAAGGAGGAGTAAGAGAAGTTTTAGCGGCAGAAGCTCTATATCAACTGGGAGTAAAGACTTCTCGCTGTCTGAGTCTGATTGAAACACGAGAAGCACTATGGCGTGGAGATGAACCTTCTCCTACTCGTTCTTCGGTAATGGTGCGATTTAGTCTTTCTCACATTAGATTCGGTACATTTGAAAGATTACATTATATTCAACGCCCAGATTTAATCAAAAAACTATTAGAGCACGTTATTGAAGTTTATTATCCTAATATTCCGAATACAGAAGACAAGTACGCTAAATTTTATGCTGAATTAGTCCAAAAAGTAGCGCAACTGACGGCTCAATGGATGGCGGCTGGTTTTTGTCATGGGGTACTCAATACAGACAACATGTCTATCACTGGAGAAAGCTTCGATTACGGTCCCTATGCATTTATTCCTACTTACAATCCACAATTTACAGCAGCTTATTTTGATTATGGCGGACGCTATAGTTACGGCAATCAGCCTTTTATTTGCAAGTTGAATTTAGAGAAGCTGCAAGTTCCTTTGGGAATGGTAATTTCTGTAGCTGACTTAGAGGCTGGATTAGCCCAATTTGAGGATTATTATGCCTCTACTTATCAACAATTAATGTTGCAAAAGTTGGGTTTTGAGAAATTATTTACCTCAGAAGCAGAAGACTTGTTTAATGCCACGATTAAATTACTCAGAAATACAGATATTGGCTATCATGCTTTCTTTAGCGAACTAACCCAAGGTTTTAATCATGGTTGGCGAGAAGATCATTCTTTAATTTTAGAAAATGCCTCTTTTTGTAGCGAAGTCAGCGATAATTGGCGTAGTTGCTATCATAAATGCTTAAATAAGCTACCTTTAGAAGAGATGGAAAAAGTTGGCGATCGCCTGAACTTTTATAACCCGAAAACAGCTTTACTCCGTCCCGTCATTGAATCGGTTTGGCAACCAATTACCGAAGAAGATAATTGGCAGCCTTTTTATGAGCTAATCGACAAAATACAAGCAAAAGAATAAAGTAAAAAAAATCAAAAATTAAAAGTCAAAAGTCAAAAGTCAAAAGTAGAGAGGGTATCGGTAGGTAATGATTTTCCCGTGTCTGTCCGATACTAACCCCCTATAAAAGTTAAACTAAACTGACAAATTTTAAACAACCGCAGGAGAACGGAAGTTTATTTCTGTATTTGTATATTCGGGAACCCAACCTTCTGTTGTCGTAAAATAACGTACTGCTTTAACTCTACGGCGATCGGTTAAATAAAACCAGTGTTCTGTTCCCGCAGGTACATTGATATATTCTTCCGGTTGGATAGTTAACTCTACTTGCGAACCATCGGGACGCACGAAGCCAAATATGCCCTCTCCATCGATGATATAACGAACTTCATCGTCAGCATGGGTATGACAGCGATTAAATTTAGATAATAAAGTATCTAAATTGGGCGTGTTAGGATGCAAAACAATCAAGTCACGAGATTGATAATCAGCAGTTTGCTGTAATTGCTCGAAGTAATGGTCTAAGGATGCGAGTACTTGTTCTTTCTCTGCTTCAGTAAGAATTTCTTGTCTTAATAGTTGTCGTATTTGAGTTTCTTCCCCAATAGTCCAATAATTTAACTGTACGTTCAAAGGAGCTAATTCGCGAGCAATATCTTCCAGTTTTGTATAATTTGTACCGTCTTCAAGTCGTAAAATTGCCATAGTTTTCTTTTTATAATTTTGAATCAAAGAATCACTATAGATATAGTAATTAATTCTTGAAATTTATTAAATGTGCCAAAATTCAACTTACAATTAATATTTAACTTAACTACTTTTATACCTTTACTTTGTTCAAATCCCGTTCGATGAAGAAAGTTGCACTGCGTGCCGCTTCGAGAATGGTTAACAAGCCACTACCGGGATGAACTGCACCGCCAATCCAATAGAGATGGCGAACATTTTCCGAGCGAATGGGCGGACGAAAAGGACCGAGTTGACTCCAATTGTGGTTCAAATTGAACACTGCTCCCAGGTGAACTCGGTAGTCATCGCGCCAGGTTAAAGCAGTATAGCAAGTTTCTGTTACGATATGCTTTTCTACGTTTTCATAACCCAGCAGAGACATTCGTTTAATAATAAAATCTCGATATGAGTGTTTTTTAGCTGTCCAATCGACATCGTAGGCAATATTCGGAATCGGAACTAACACAAAAAGCGTGCTGTGTCCTTGCGGTGCATTGCTAGGATCGACGATGGTTGGATTGCAGACGTAGAAGGAAGGATCTTCTTCATCTAAAGCTGAATCATCTATCCAAGGACGCTCTTGACGGCGGATATGCTCGGATAGGTAGATTTGATGATGGGGTAAATTTTCGTAGCGTCGATTGATGCCTAGATAAAGCATAAAAGTCGAGCAAGAAAACTTCATTCGGCTGAGTTTGCGATCGCTATAACGACCTCTTGCCGAGCTTGGAATCAAGTTTTTTATCGCGTAGCCGAAATCGGCATTAACGACTACACTATCCGCAAAGATGCGTTCCCCATTAGCTAATTCAAGACCGCGCACCCTTCCGTCTTCTATCCAAACTTGCTTGACAGGACAATTCAGGTGAATTTTTGCTCCCAAATCCTCACTTGCTCGTCCCATCGCTTGAGCTAGTGCCCTAAATCCTCCTTGTGGATGCCAAACCCCGTAGGCAAACTCCAAGAAAGGAATCAGGCTGAAGATACTGGAACAAACAGTTGGGTGCATTCCGAGATACTTAGACGGATAGCTCAAGGCATAAATAATGCGCTCGTCCTTAAAAAAACGCCAAAACTGTTCGTACAAAGTTTCCCAAGGACGAAATGGTATTGCTGCTAAAATTTCAGCCGGACGTAGATAACCCAGTAGCGATCGCACTGGCGTACTCAAATAAGGTTTATACCCGGCTTCGTATTTGCGAAGATGCTCTGCATACCAGCGATCGAACGCCTGTGGTAATTCGGAACCCATGGCAGCTAGCTGAGTTTTGAAAGCTGCTAAATCTGAAGTCAAATCCAGCTTTGTTCCGTCCCAAAAATGCAAGCGCGTATGGGGATTGAGTTTTTGAAAACAGATGTAGTCGTTTAAGCTAAGTCCTGATTCGGCGAATAACTCTTCATACAAGCGCGGAAGTTGGAGAATGGTCGGTCCCGTATCAAAGGCATAAGCTCCGTTTTCCAATCCGCGCATCCGTCCGCCAACTCGGTCAGCAGCTTCAAAGATTTGTACGGAATACCCTTGAGCGGCGAGTCTCATTGCCGTAGCCAATCCCCCCGGTCCCGCACCTACAATAGCAATCTGTTTTGTCATTTGTTTTTTTGTTTCTTACTGATACAATCATTACTCTGCAATACGATCTTGCAATTTACTGTTTTTCGGCTAGAATGCTTCAAAAATTCATCATTGAGAATTTAAACGACCGTAATAAACTTTTGTGTCATATTCCAAAACAACGATTCTGTTCTCTTGATAAATATCAAAGATCTTTTTAAGTTCTAATAGCATTGCTTCATAACGCGAATGTCCTGTTTCTGGAGTATAAGAAGCAGACAACAATCTACCCTTCAAACCTTCAAAATCAAAATTTTGATAGTTGTAAAAGCTTGCTTGGTGGCAGCCACCCGAATCAAAGAAATCATTCAAAATCTTTTTATTAAATTGGTTGTGATTGATTTGCTTATAGTCAATACCGTAAGTTGCAAGCAATTGTTCGTAAGCTTTTAAAAATTCGGTAGAATCTGTCCGGCGATCGTTCCACATCAATACAACCCAACCTTGTGGTTTCAGAATACGTTTAAACTCGGTTTTCGCTTCTTTGCGGTCAAACCAATGAAACGACTGACCTGCTACGATAAAGTCAACGCTAGCAGCCGGGAGTGTTGTTGCTTCAGCTGTGCCAGCGATACTGTAAAAACCAGGGTAGTGTTGAAGAAGACGTTCTCCTGCTTCTCGCATGTCACGGTTGGGTTCAACGCCATACACTACATTACCGTTCTGCAAAAATAATTCAGTTGAGAAACCAGTTCCAAAACCAAGATCGGCTACAATCGCATTTGAGGACAGTTGACACTTATCTCGAAGGCGATCGATGATTTCTTTAGGGTAATGAGGTCGATATTTGATGTAATTTTCAACTCGACTCGAAAAGCGTTGCGTTGCCTTATTCATAAGTATCCATTACAAAATTAAGGTATAAGCCAATCTTGTTATCGTTATGAAATTTTTGCTCTAGGAAGGTTTTGGCATATTCTAAGTCTTTATCGGTTAATTTCTGATGTTCTCTCCAAAAGTTGTCATCTACACCATCCCACCTAACTGCCAAGTGGATATACATACAGCCTCCTGTTTTTAGAGGAAATATTCTAGAGCGCGACCATTCAATCTGTCCTAACTCATCGATAATTTTGAAATCAATAATGCCATATTTGTAATTAGTCTGCGGCACGATTGTAAACGAGTCACCTGTAGGTGCAATCCCGAGAAATTCTCCGTTTTCTGCTTTTGTAACCTGGCTAGTCCAGTTAGAATAAATTTCTGGAAAGTTTAGCGGATCGCTCAAATATTCCCAAAGAAAATCGAATGGCAAATTGAAAAATAAGGAGGAAATGTGAGTTTCCGGCTGATTGTTTCGTCTCATATTTAATTGCCTTTAGGATTAAATGTAAGAGCTGGTAAAAAGGAATTTTTGCCTATAAAAATGGTTAAAATTTATGATTTCTTTTTGAGCTCGAACATTAGTTATAAAAAAAGCAGGCTCTATTTACAGTAAAGAAGATTCATTATTTTTATTTTTTCCTGGCTGCGTTAGCTGCGATTCCGGTTCTAGATAAGCTGTTAGCATTTTTGCTAACAAAATACCTTGCTCTGGATAGGAGATAGTCTTTCCTTCAAATAATTTTGCTAACAATAAACCATGAAAGAAAATAAAGATAAACTCGGCTACTTTTTCAGGAATTTTTAAGCGATCGCTAATAACCTGTTTAACTCTTTCATCTGAGCGTTTTAGTACCTCGCGGGTTAAGCTTTCGGCATTATTTTGCTGACGGCAGAAATCAATCCAGATTAGCGTTTGCTTGAGAAAGTAGTCTTCGTTGTGAGCAACAAAAGCAAACAGTGTTTCAATTCGTTCTAAGAGGGTTTGGACATCATTAGTCTTAGCTGAAAAAGCTAAAAAATTGATAATGTCTTGTTCGGTCAATTCTTCTACCAATTGTAAAAAAAGAGTTTCTTTGCTGGAAAAATAGTGATAGAGAGTTCCGGTCGAAACGCCGATTCCTCTAGCAATCTCACGCATGGTGATCGATCCGTAACCTTTGGAGGCAAATAAATCTAAACTCTTAGTTAGTAGCTGTTTGCGATATTGGTCGTGGTCAACAATTTTGGGCATAAAATTAAATATATCAAACGTTTGTTATAAAAAAAATGAATAAAGATTTTTTTTTAATTTCATTGAATTTCATTATATTTCATCTCCGCTTAAAAGAGCAGATAGGCGTTTGCTATCCCGAATAGCATGACCTTCAGCATCGTTGTTGAAATATACATAAACATCTATTCCCCGGTCGAGAAATGAACGGATATGTACCGCCCAAGTAGATAATTCTTCGTCGCTGTAACCAATTCCCCATCGTCCCCCGTGCATTCTGATATAACCCTTTTTCATCAGTCTGGGAGAGATAAAATGACAAAAAAAGCGGCCATAGCCAAAGCAGTAGGATTAGACTCGGAACAGGGATTACTACACTTTTTGACCGAATCACCGTGGAAAGCAGAGGAGTTAGAAAAAAGGAGATTAGAGATTATCTTAAACGTCTTGGAAGG
>JADEWQ010000226.1 GCA_015207585.1 Pleurocapsales cyanobacterium LEGE 06147
GTGCCATGACGCAAGAGCGCGAGCGCACTTTAATCTGTTTCCTTTTTTAGTTTAAAATGCCCTTGATGCTTCTATTTCTATATACTTGACAATTTGTACATTTTCTTAACTTGTCACCAATGGCTAAGAGCTAACAGCTTTTTTGAACGAGCGAACTTGAATAACTGTTCCCTATTTCCATCACAAGTTAAAAAGAGAGGGGACAAGGTCTAGAAATACCATAACCTTGACCGTAATCTACTCCTAACTCGCGTAACTTATCCATAATAGCTTCATTCTCCACGAATTCAGCGATTGTTTGAATATTCATGACATGACCGATACGGCTGAAACACTCTACGGTTACTCTATCTATGGGATCGTTGACGATATTTTTGACAAAACTGCCGTCGATTTTGAGATAGTCTACTGGTAAATTTTTCAGATATGCTAGGGAACTCATCCCACTGCCGAAATCGTCAAGAGCGAAAGAACAACCCAACTCCTTCAGTTGAATAATCAACTCGGCAGCTTTAGTCAAATTGGCGATCGCGGTAGTTTCGGTAATTTCAAAGCAAATTGTCTTGGGAGAAATAGGATATTTCGCGAACTGCTCTTTAACAAAACTCAAAAATTGCTCGTCATTGATAGTCGTGCCAGAAAGATTGATGGTGTAAATGGTATTAGGATCGCATTTCAATAAATTTTCTGGAGAGTCATTCTGACAGTGATTGATATAGCTAGCAAAAAAGGTAGCGATTACCCAGCGATCGATTGCAGGCATGAGATTGTAGCGTTCGGCAGCAGGAATAAATGCCATTGGCGGCACTAAATTACCTTCCTCATCCAGCAAGCGCAGTAAAATTTCGTAGTGATCCGTACCAAAACTATCTTTGAGAGGTGCAATTCTCTGACAGTAGAGAGAAAAACGATTTTCTGTCAAAGCTTGATTGAGTCGGGAGATCCATTGTCTTTCTCCCCTCTGTTTGACAAGTTCGCTGTCGTCGCTGCGATAAACATGAAGACAATTGCGTCCTTTTTCTTTAGCCATATAACAAGCAGAATTGGCTGCACCCAAAATGCTACTGTAGTCATAGCTGTTACGATCGATAGGGACCAAACCAATACTGACACCAAGATTAAAAGTTTTTCCTTCCCAAGTAAAACAAAATTCTTGAATAATTTTTCTGAGAGTATTGGCAATTTTTTCTGCTTCTGAGAGAAGAGTTTGCTTCAATAACAGTCCAAATTCATCACTGCCAAGACGAGCGAGAAGATCCCTAGAACGGACTCGCTGTTTGAGGAGAAAGGTTATTTGACGCAGTAGCTCATCTCCTGCTGCATGACCGCAAATATCGTTGACTACTTTAAACTGATCTAAGTCGAGAAAACAGAGAACGTGTTGTTGGCGATCGCTTTTAGCAGTGGCGATCGCCTCTATTACTTGTTGCTCGAATTCGTGACGATTGAATAGTCCAGTTAGAACATCGTGTTTTGATTGCCAAGCAAGTTGACAAGCTAATTGCTGAGATTCGGTGCGATCGTGGAATATTACTACTGCACCGATGATATTTCCTCCAAGAGCATGAATTGGTGCAGCCAACTCGTCTATAGCATGTTCTGTGCCGTCACGAGCAAGAAGGATAGTTTGTCGCGCTAAGTTAATAATTTTACCCGTTTGTAAAACTTGTGCTACAGGACAAGCTATTGGCTGGCGAGTATATTTATTAATAAGTTGGAAAATTTGGGCAAATGGTTTTTCTTTAGCTTCTTTTAGGGTCCATCCCGTTAGTTTTTCTGCTATAGGGTTTAAATACTTGATATTGCCTCGAGTATCTGTAGCGATCGCTCCATCGCTAATAAATTTAAAAGTTATTTGAGCCTGTTGTTGTGCTTGAAAGAGTGCGTCCTCTAAAAATTTACGTTTGCTAATATCGCGAGCAACAGCGTAATAGACGAGTCCTTCTTTAGTTAGTGACGAAGTCCTCCATTCCAGCCACCTATAAGAACCATTTTTACAACGATAGCGATTTTCAAACTTGCAAATGGGTATACCAGCAGTAAGTTTTTCTATTGCTTGGCGCGTAGCCAATCGATCTTCTGGGTGAACAAAACTGAGAAATGGTTGTCCTGTTAATTCTGTCGCACAATAGCCGAGGGTTTTGGCAAAAGCTGAATTGAGCCATTTGAAGCATCCATCTAGACCAACTATACAAAGTAAATCTACAGACAATTCAAAAAACAGCTCTAAATTTTTTAAGTTTAGTAAATCTTTTTGTTTGTGTGGCAATACTTGATAACTACTATCCTCAGACAACTTGCGCCGCAATTGTTTTTTTGTTCTTCTTGATAGAGTCATCTAATTTTCTACCTTTGTCTCAAGATTTTTGTTTTCTTAACTCTAGTTTTTTTACAAAGCAGCCTCTTCGTATGAGTAATTCTTTTTTATTTATTTATAGTTAGATCTCGCCTTTATAAAAAAAAATAAATTTATTCCAAAATACTCAATAATATTTATTAAAAATAACCGCAATACTACGTATATTTAAATACTTAAATTATTTTTTATTACAAAATAAATTACTTGAAAGTATGGATATGAATAAATAAAATAACAGCTTTTTAGCGATAAAATATAGTATAAAGGGAATTTACGCAAATTCACGGTAGTTATTTAAAACCATTTAAAAAATTTAAGTATTACTTTAGTTTTAATAAATCGCAGCTTGTTTGTAGTAAATTAAATTACTTTGTTTATTAGTACAATGCTTAGTCTCAAACCTAAAGATGTGAATTTAGCTCGGATTCTAACCAGCACCAAAGTTATTGCTGTTGTCGGATGTTCGGATAAAACCTACCGTACAAGCTATCAAATTGCTCAGTTTTTACGTTCAGTAGGTTACATGGTTTATTCCAGTTAATCCACAAGTAACAAAAATTGACAATTATCAGAGTTATGCTAGTCTCAGAGATGTCCCAAAAACTATAGATTTAGTCAACATTTTTCGTCGTTCGGAATATCTTAGTCAGCAACTCCGAGCTAAAGCTACGGAGCATCTAGCTTCTAGTTTTACTTAGCTGACCAGTCTAAGTCCTTTAATGGACTACGTTTAGAGCAAGAGTTAAAGACCTACCTTGGAATGCGTAGCTA
>JADEWQ010000050.1 GCA_015207585.1 Pleurocapsales cyanobacterium LEGE 06147
AGTCGAGCGTCGTACTGTCGGGGATATGTGATAGCTGTCATGTATCTAGATAAGTGGCGTAGTGCAGGAAGTTTTCAATCGCGAGGTTGAGAAGCCTATCCCGTTCTACGGGATTGGGAGAAGTCACTACTTCTCAGATATCCTCTAACCTAAAATTTTAATAACTAATATTAGTTAACTTAGTTAACTGATAACTGTTTACTGATACTCTCTGCCTCGCCATTGAGTGGGTTTTCGCAGAGAGGATAAGAAAATGCGCAACACTGCCAGAGGATCGGCTAGAGGAGAAAACCAAAATAGTAAAGAGGCAGGAGCAAATTTAGAGGAACGATAATAGGAAGGAGCGATCGCCACTGACATTCCCAGCCGAATTAAAATGAGAAATAAATTTAAACCTAATGCTGCCAATAAGGTAGTTGAACTATATCCCAGCTCCAACAAATAAAACAGAATTAGAAATAGAGGAAGGGGTAATCCTTGAACGCAAAGAAGAAATAATAAATCTCCCCACACTTGAGCTAAAGAAGCAGCGTCTTTAAGGTCGAGCGATCGCCCCCATTCGCGCCAAGTTTCTAATGTGCCTTCATACATTCTTACTTTTAAAACTTTTGCTCCATCAAAAAAACCAACCTTATAACCTGCCGCAGCAATATTTCGAGCCAGAGTTACGTCATCGCAGAAGGAACTAGCCGCGCTGCTATAGCCATTTAACCGTTCCAATACCGAACGACGACACAAAAAACACTGTCCATTTGCCATTACCCTGTCTGCATTCTGGGAATCAATACCTGCCGAATTGAAGCGATACAGTAAAGTAATTAATAAAGCGGGTTGCAACCACCATTCCCCAGGATAGTACAAAATAAATTGAGGTGCCAGGGAAACTAAATCATAGCCTTCTGCTTCGGCAGCGGAAACTAAACTTGCTACTAATCCTGGTTGTGGTTGAGTATCTGCATCCATCCCTAAAACCCAATCGCTTTTAGCAGAACTGTCTAAAAATCCAGTATGTAATGCCCAAGGACGACCTATCCATCCGGAAGGTAAGGGATCGTCGGTAATCAGACGAAAACGAGGATCTTTAGCTGCCGTCGCTCTCACTAATTCCTGGGTTCCATCTTGAGAGTTACTATCAACGATAATTACTTCTCTTACCTCGTAACTTTGACGAGTTAATCCCTCCAGACATGGACTTATTCTGTCGGCTTCATTAAGAGTAGGAACAATAATACTGACTTTTCCCAATAATTTCGGATAAGATTGCTTGGGTTCTAAAGGAGAACGACGGATAGCTCCCTTAATCAGACGAGACAATAAAATGGGAGTTTCTACTCCCTGACAGAGTAGCAATCCTAAACTAATAGCAGAAATGGCTTCTTCAATTGTAATTTTTGCAAACCAGCTCATCTAAGCTCTGTAAAATAGATCCAAAGTCTAATTTTATCTATATTTAGTCCTTTTTCTTCCGCTGCTGTTGATAAAAATAAAATTGAGTTTGATTACTGGATTAAACCCATGTTCTTCTCTATAACAAAGATGAATATACTGGCTAAGCAATTTAAAATTCGCCCATTACCAAACTTATATTTAGCAAATATCTTAGATTTTGATTGAATATAATTTAAAAATGCCTGTCAACTTCCAAGGCAATATATTTTGACAAAATAATTTAATTAAATCTTACTTACCTATTTTCATACTCTACTTAATAAGTAAAAACTTCGAGAAATAAAATATAAAAATACCGACTTGAATTGCTTGGAAAAATATATTTTTAGTATAATAATTAAATTAATCTCTTTAAATTCAACTTACAATTGTACAATTCAAACCGAGTAATATTGTTTTACAAACCCTATGGAGTGCTATGTCAGTTTACTGACCCAAAAAGTAACGAAACTAAACGCCCTACTCTTAAAGATTACATTTCCATTCCATCAGTTTATCCGGTAGGAAGATTAGATATAGATAGTGAAGGATTACTATTATTAACTAATAACGGACATTTGCAACATCGTCTCGCTCATCGTAAATTTGCTCATCCTCGTACTTATTGGGTTCAGGTAGAAGGTATTCCTGACGAACAAGCTCTCCAACGCTTAAGAGAAGGTATAGCGCTCAAAGATTACCATACTCGCAAAGCCAAAGTACGCCTATTATTAAAAGAACCTCCTCTTCCACCTAGAAATCCACCCATTCGCTATCGTAAAAGCGTACCTACCTGTTGGTTAAAAATGACTCTAACGGAGGGACGTAATCGACAAGTACGACGTATGACTGCTGCTGTCGGTTTTCCCACACTGAGGTTAGTACGGATAGCTATTGGTGTTAATCGACACGATTCAACCCAACAATTGCGTTTAGATAGTCTTCAACCCGGTCAATGGCGGGATCTAAATCCAGAAGAAAGAAGAATGCTAAAAGTTTTGTTACAAAAGTAATATCTTCTTTATGTTAATTTTTAATATTTCTTAAACTAATAAAAACAAACTTAGTATTTTTAAAATTACTTAAAATATTTTAATTCAATTAAACATAATTTTAAAAAAATTAACTAATAAATGCATCTCAATAAGAAGAGATGTAAATATACTGAAATATAAGGTGAGATTACCTTAATTAAATTGGTCAATTTAACCCGTAATAATATCTATGACAACTACAATACGCAGAACCGAAGAATATAGTTTATGGGAGCGATTTTGCCAGTGGATTACTAGCACGAATAACCGCCTTTATATTGGCTGGTTTGGGGTGCTGATGATCCCTTGCTTACTAGCTGCAACCATTTGCTTTATCATTGCCTTTATTGCTGCTCCCCCAGTGGACATCGATGGTATCCGCGAGCCTGTATCTGGCTCTTTACTGTATGGCAACAATATCATCTCCGGTGCTGTTGTTCCTTCTTCTAATGCGATCGGTCTTCACTTCTATCCCATCTGGGAAGCTGCTTCTTTAGATGAGTGGCTCTATAACGGCGGTCCTTACCAATTAATTATTTTCCACTTCTTTATTGGTATTTGCTGCTGGATGGGTCGTCAATGGGAGTTGAGCTACCGTCTCGGCATGCGTCCCTGGATTTGCGTGGCTTATAGCGCACCCTTGTCTGCTGCTCTAGCAGTCTTTCTAATTTACCCCATTGGACAAGGTTCTTTCTCCGATGGCATGCCTCTAGGAATCAGCGGCACCTTCAACTTCATGTTCGTGTTTCAAGCCGAGCACAACATCCTGATGCATCCCTTCCACATGTTAGGGGTAGCTGGAGTATTTGGTGGTGCTTTATTCTCAGCTATGCACGGTTCTCTTGTAACGTCTAGCTTAATAAGAGAAACCACCGAAACCGAGTCACAAAACTATGGTTATAAGTTTGGACAAGAAGAAGAGACTTACAACATCGTAGCCGCTCACGGTTACTTTGGTCGTCTCATCTTCCAATATGCTTCTTTTAACAATAGCCGTTCCTTGCACTTTTTCCTCGGTGCGTGGCCTGTAATCGGTATTTGGTTTACTGCTATGGGTGTTTGTACCATGGCATTTAATCTCAACGGCTTTAACTTCAACCAATCTATTCTCGATTCTCAAGGTCGTGTCGTCAATACCTGGGCAGATGTGTTGAATCGCGCTAACCTCGGATTTGAGGTAATGCACGAACGGAACGCACATAACTTCCCCTTAGACTTGGCTGCGGGAGAAGCAACTCCTGTTGCTCTAACTGCTCCTTCTATTAATGGATAGATTGAGCTTGACGAAGAATATGAGTGAGCGAGACAAATTCGCTAGTTTAAATTCTTCGTCCGAACTAAATCGAGCAAAACTTTAAGTCAAGTTAGAGATACACTTGCCAAACGCCCTTCTTTTGAGGGGCGTTTTTTTTATTTTTGATGTTATGTCCGGATAGTTATACGTTTTCACGGACGAGCCTACTACGTCCCTACGAGTTCTTAATCATCTGAACGAGGTTTAATTGACTTTGTAGGTTACTTCTTGAACTTGTCCGGGTTGTCCTAATAACTTTTCTTGTCCATTATTGAGAGTAACAACTACTCCACCTGCATTACCAGCACGAATAGTTATCTGCTCATTTCCAACCCAAGTGCGACGACTTCCTTGTGGTAGAATTCCTTCAAATTGCGTATTGCCATCCACCATAACTTTAAGCCAGCATCTATCTTTTAAGCTAATGTCTACTGCCAATGTTTGAGTCTGATGAGATTGGGATACTAACTGAGGGACAGGTGTAAGTGGCTGCTCGGGTTTAATTGGATTGCTAATATTAATAGAAGACTCGACTGAAGATATTGCGTCTACTTCTGAGGAATTTGATTCAACAAGAGGACGCTCGACAAAGTTGGTTATTCCTTTGACAGATATTCCTACCAGTAGAATGTAGAGTAGGTAAAGATGAACGGGACGTAATTGAAAACTGGGAAAGCGTAAGCGAGGAAAAGAAATCGGAGTCGATCGCCGTTTAGTCGGTAAAGTAGTTGTCGCGATTGACTCTATTTCTGTAGCATTAAGCGCAAGAGCATATTTTTTGATTAAAGCTTGAGTGTAGAATGGCTCTGGTAATTCTTCTTGCCTTCCCGCTTCAATTGCTTGAAGTAAACGAACTGAAATCATAGTTTTGGCTGCGATTGTCTCTATCGAAATACCTTGTTGTGTGCGAATTTGATGGAGACAAGCTCCTATTTCTTTCAGTTTTTTTTCTTGCTCTAATTGCACATTTATGTTATCCTTTCTCATAAATCGCTCTCCTATGTTGGTGCAGCTAACTTAGATGATGTTGAGTCAAAACGATTCTTCAGGAACTTCACTTCGGATTCCTTAAGATGTCGGTAATGACCGCTAGGCAGCACTAGCCCGTTAGAAGACTGCAAGCCAATCGGACCGATAGCGGTTCTCTCCAGCTTGAGCACTTTATAACCTAGCTGTTCTGCTACACGGCGAATTTGACGATTCCTCCCTTCCGTGAGAACAATTTCGAGCAGAGTATGTTCTTTACTACGTTCGATCGCTTTTACCCGAGCAGGTAAAGTTTTTTTTCCAGAGAGCATCACGCCCTTACACCAACAATCTAACTCAGAAGGAGTTGGATGACCGTTGACCCAAACACGGTAGGTTTTTGGTAAATGATAGCGGGGGTGAGTCAGGCTCAGAGTGAGCTTGCCATCGTTAGTGAGAAGTAGTGCGCCAGTGGAATCGGCATCGAGCCTCCCAACCGGATGAATTCCTTTTCCTTCTCTTAGTTTAGCAGGTAGCAAATCGAGAACGATAGGGCGTTTCTGGGGATCGTAACAAGTCGAAACCACACCAGCAGGTTTATTAATTAGCAGATAAATAAACTGAGGACGTTGACTAGAAAGGAGTGGTTGACCATCTACTTCCAGCTTATCTACAGTCAAATCTGCTTTATCCCCTAACTGTACGACTCGACCATTAAGTCTTACTCGTCCAGCTAAAATCATCTTTTCTGCTTGACGACGGGAAGCAATTCCCCATTGAGACAAAATTTTTTGTACTCGTTCACTCATCGAGTTATGCTCCTACTCAACTGTAAATATAAATATTACAAAAAGTAGGTTGTCTCCCTTCTGGGGAATCTACTTATATTCTTCCCAAAAAAAGGGATAAATTAACAGTGAACTGTTAAAAAAATCAAGAAAACATGATTTGGTTTTAAGTTGTATTACCCAGGAGTGTCGGCGGTTAATGATCGATAAAGTACTTTCAACTGCGATTAGATTATGGCTGCGATCGCAAGTAGAACGAGTAGAAGAGTTAGAGGTAAAAATTACTGGTGGCGATCGCCAAATTTTAGGAGGTTACATATCCCGTGTTTCCCTTACTACTAACCATGCAGTATATCGGGGGCTGCATTTGCGCCAAATCAAACTCGCTGGAGAAAATATCCGCGTCAATCTCGCTCAAATACTGAAAGGAAAACCGCTACAATTGCTAGAACCAGTTGCTGTTACCGGACAAGTATGGCTTGAAGAAACGGATCTTAAAGCTTCTTTATCCTCGCCTCTATTAGTAAGTGCTTTGACGGATTTACTTTCTACTTTACTCACTGCCAATGGGATCGAGCAAGAGAGACACCCATTAGTCGATTATCAAATGCACTGGCAGACAATTTCTGTGGGAAACGATAAATTAACCGTTGGTGGCAGGCTAATCCATTCTAATAACCAGGAAATTGCGATCGCTATCCGTACGGGCTTACGAATAGCAAATGGTAGTACCCTAAAACTATCACCCCTATACCTAGAAACTATACCGCAACTGTGGTCGAGTACCTGTAACCAATTAGAAATGGATTTGGATTCGGAAGTAGCGATCGAGCAATTGAGTTTAGAAGCAGGAAAGCTATTTTGTTCCGGCGGCTTAACCGTACTTCCTTAAAATTATTTTAGCTTAAACGACCAAGCCAATCCCGCCGCGAGAGTTTCTGCCAAAATACTGATCAGGCGGAACAAAGCAACGGCAGTTAAAATAATGGCTGCAGAAAACTGAGAATGATCGAGAAGAGCGATCGCCACTGCTTCAAACACTCCCATACCTCCAGGTGCCCCAGGAACGATCAAGCCGATTACCCAAGCGAGACTGAAAGTACCGAGTAACTGGGGAATTTGTTCGGGAACTACCGATTGTAAAGCGATAATGGTGAGGAGAAATCCTATTCCCTTAAATAGCAAAAAACCAATTGCTCCCACTAAAGGTAGGATGGGATAGCTATCAAGGTGAGGGCGCGTCCCTGTCGCTTGTAGGCTGGGCTTATTTCGTCCGTCGAGCGTTTTTGTTTCTTTGGCATTACCTTTTATACGACTTAATTGGTGCATCACTGGATTAAGGATGCGGGGATGAATTCCGACTAAAATTGTCCCTAAAAAGAAAATCTGTAAACCCCAAATCCTCAAATCAGAATTGGTTTCTAGCCAACCAAGTCCCGTACAAATTAAAGCAACGATTAATGCTGCTACTGCCATTAACAAAGGCTCTAACAATACGCTGAGGGTAGCTGCACCGAAAGAACCTCCCGCTTGAGAAACAGCAGTAATACGCCCATAAAAATGCCAGATATTACCTGGCAAGTACTTGGCTAGATTGGTTATTAAATAAACGCGAATTGCCCATAGTTGTCTGCAAGGCTGCCGAAAAGCTTTCAAAATCCAACTCCATACCCAACCAGACCAAATATGTGCGAGAAAAGTTATGCTAGTCGCAACTGTTAGCATCAACCATCCCCACGTATCGATCCTTACTGCGGCTACTTCTTGCCAATGAGCTTTGAAAGTTTTGAGGAGAAAGAAAAGAGTTCCTCCTAGGATAAACCAACGCAAGTATGGTTTGACGACAGCAAGGATGTTCTTCATTAAATTAATTAACTTGAGCAAACATCTCAAGAGATTGAGATTTTAACTTACCTTGATGAAAAGCTGCGATCGATTCTTTCGCATCCTTAGCAATTTCTTGACGACGAGTTTCGACGAGGCGGTTTTGAATAATTTCAATCAGCATTTCTTGCCGATCCGGTGGTAATTGACTAACTGTATAGAGTGCTTGTTCTAGAGTTGTCATACTGCTGCGATCTGTTTTCGATTTGATTATATATCCAGTATTTTAGACTTGTTACCAAAAAGCGATTGCATTTCCGTCTCATCTAATCCCATCACTTTTAATCTGTTTCTGTTTATAACACGGTCGCGCTTGATGATTAAGCGATCGAGATGAAGATATATTTTTTGGTTTCTAGTTGTAGGATAACGCTGGTGCGGTAAGTGAAGCTAAGATATACGGGTTTATCGTCTGTTTAGAAAAGCGATCGCCTGAAGTTTCATCTAGTTATATTATTTTCAAAATTCTTAAAATAGAAATTACTTTGCTTTATTGTAAAGCGAGCGCTTTTTCCCTAACTCATTGATTAAAGTCTAAAATTACTCCAGGTTGCACCTCTTCCGACTCTAAAATTAGTGATTCATCGAGTCGAAAATAAACGCATCACTTTCCTTATCTACCTTTAATCTCATCATACGGCGATCGAAAAATACGGTAACAACGCGATTGGGAATAACTTCCAAGTTCATGACGACTCGTAAGCTACGTCCTCCAAATACAGATATTGTTGCTCATTATGGTGGAGTAATTTTAAATTTGAGGGGAGTATCACAACAATTAGATTATCCAGTTGATAAAAAAGCTGCTGAATTAATCTACAGATACTTGCCCGAAATTAACGATAATTATGCTCCTTTTTCATGGATGCACTTTAAAACAATGAATAACTACAAGCTATTCGTGAATTTAAAAACTTTCAAGATAGCTAATCTTTATTCCGATGACTATAATGCAGCTTCAAGTTTTTTCCATCCTGAAGTTTATCGTATTATATGCCACCTCAAGAGAAAAAAAAATAGCAGGTGAGACAAACTCACCCTAACTAATCAACTAAGCACTAAAATATCTTGCCGCAGGATGATAAACAACGATCGCAGTGGTAGACTGTTCGGGATACAACTGTTCACTTTCATCCATATACATATTGATACGGGAAGTATCCAGTAAATCTAATTGCTTGTATTGATCCTGTATATTGGGACAAGCGGGATATCCAAAACTATAACGAGAACCCCGATAACGTTGCTGCAAAACATCTCTAATATTATTTGGTTCTTCGTTAGCAAAACCCAATTCCCGACGTATCCTTGCATGAGTCCATTCTGCTAACGCTTCCGCTATTTGTACTGCCAAACCATGATAATAAAGATATTCAGTATATTGGTCAGATTTAAATAGTTTTTGGGCGTATTCCGTAGCAATTTCTCCTACTGTTACTGCTTGCATCGGAAAGACATCGATTATTCCCAATTCTTTAGTTGCAAAGAAGTCTGCAATACAGAGGCGTTTACCCGAACGTTGACGGGGAAATTCAAACGATGTTACAGGTTCTGGCAGGGGGTCATTCGCTTTTACGTCGTTAATAATTGCAGGATCGTAAACATATAATGTATTTCCTTCGGCGTTACACGGAAAATAACCATAAATTACTGTCGGATGTAATAAATTTTCTGCAACAACCTTTTGTTTCCATTCTTCTAATATTGGATGAACTTTCTCTTGTAAAAAGAAATCGTATTCTTTCCTAGATTGTTCTTTTGACTTTCTAAATTGCCATTGTCCGACGAACAAAGCTTGTAAATCTAAATAAGAGAAAACTTCTTCTAAAGAAATATCTTCTGGTTGCAATAATTTAGTACCCCAGAAAGGAGGTTGCGGACGTTCAATATCTAAACTTACCTCATCCGAACGTTTGGTATCAATAACCAATGGTTCTGGCTTTTTAGTTACCTCATCCACAAAAATTTTATCCCGATTTTCGCCTTCAAAAGGTTGTTCTACACCATCTTCTTCTATCTGTGTTAATCTGCGTTCATCTGTGGACGTTACTTCATCCAAAAATCCCTTAATATCATCCCAATTATTATTTGCTTTCGCCGGCATTAATTTATCCATAAAATGCAAATCAGCAAAAGCATCTTTACCATAAATCACTTTACCTTTATAGACATTTTGACAATCTTTATGGACAAATTTTGGAGTTAAAGCGGCACCACCTAAAATAACAGGAACGGTAATACCTTTTTCATTAAATACTTCCAAATTATCTTTCATGAACGCAGTAGATTTTACTAACAAACCACTCATGGCAATGCAGTCTGCTTTGCTTTCTTCATAAGCTTGAATAATATTTTCTACTGGTTGCTTAATTCCTAAATTAATTACTTTGTAACCGTTATTAGAAAGAATAATATCAACTAAGTTTTTACCAATGTCGTGAACATCCCCTTTAACAGTGGCAATAACAAACGTTCCCTTGGCACTACCATTACTATCTTCCTTATCCATGAATGGTTCTAAATATGCCACCGCTGCCTTCATAGTTTGCGCCGATTGCAATACAAAAGGCAATTGCATTTGTCCCGAACCAAACAATTCTCCGACAACTTTCATGCCATCTAAGAGAAAAGTATTAATAATCTCTAAAGGTGGATACTGTTGTAAAGCTTCGTTTAAAGCATCTTCTAAACCAAGTCTTTCTCCGTCAATAATATGTTGTTTAAGCCTTTCTTCAATAGGAAGATTTTTATCAACTGCTTCAGATTTCTTGGCTTTTTTACCAGCAAAAATGTCTGTTAGTTTAGTAAGAGGATCGTAAGTGCAGATATCCCCGTCAAATTCGCGTCTGTCGTAGATTAAATCCAAACAAACTTTCTGATGTTCTTCATCTATTTTAGATAAAGGTAAAATCTTATTGGCACTAACAATTGCTGCGTCCAAACCCACTGCCATACATTCGTGTAAAAAGATAGAGTTTAATACTTGTCTGGCAGCAGGATTCAACCCAAAGGAAACATTAGAAACACCAAGCAGAATATGACAATTTGGTAATTCTTCTCTAATTCTTTTGATTGCTTCGACTGTAGCTTTTCCATTTTCCCTATCTTCTTCTATCCCTGTAGAAACGGGTAACGCTAAAGGATCGAAAAAGAGTTCGTGGGGAGGAATGCCATACTCTACTACTGCATGGTAGGCGCGTTTAGCAATCTCAAACTTTTTAGCCGCAGTTCGTCCCATACCATCTTCATCGATAGTACCAACAACTACCCCCGCGCCGTATTTTTTCGCTAAGTCTAAAACTTGATAAAATCGCTCTTCTCCATCCTCATAGTTAGTCGAGTTGAGGATACATTTACCACCAGCTACTTTTAACCCCGCCTCCATCTTCGTCCATTCGGTGGAGTCAAGCATGAGAGGAAGAGTCACATTATTAACTAGACGGGATACAAGTTCGTGCATATCTCTTTCCCCGTCTCTGCCGACATAGTCGACGTTAACATCCAGGATGTGTGCGCCTTCTTTCACTTGCGCCTTCGCCATGGAAATTAGACTATCCCAGTCTTCTGCATTAAGGAGTTCCCGACATTTTTTAGAACCACTGGCGTTTAATTTTTCCCCCACAATTAAGAATGAATTATCTTGAATGTAGGGTTGGGTACTATAGATAGATGCTGCGGAAGGTTCATAATGAGGATGACGTTCTTTCGGTTTTAAGTCTTTGGTCATCTCTGCTAGTTGCGCGATATGCTCGAAGCGAGTACCGCAACAACCACCCACAATTTGCACTCCCAAATCTTCGACAAAATGCATTAACGCCATGCGGAGTTCCAGCGGCGTAAGTCTGTAGTGCGCCTGTCCTCCTATGTTTTCTGGCAAACCTGCATTGGGAATACAAGAAACGATAAAAGGAGAATGTTCCGAAAGATATTTAATATGATCCTTCATTAAATCTGGACCCGTGGCGCAGTTTAGACCCAGAATATCGATAGGATATCTTTCTAGTATTGCCAAGGCAGCATCAATTTCCGTACCGACTAACATTGTCCCCATCTGTTCCATGGTTACGGAAACCATCAGAGGTAATCTCGCACCTTTTTTAGCAAATACCTCTTCAATAGCATTTAATGCTGCTTTAATTTGCAACACATCCTGACAGGTTTCCACCAACAGTAAATCAACGCCACCATCATATAAACCCTCTGCTTGTTCTATATAAGCATTGCGCAGAGTATCAAAGTCTATATGTCCTAGAGTTGGTAATTTAGTACCAGGACCCATCGAACCCGCTACAAAACGAGGTTTTTCTGGAGTAGAATATTCTGTAGCGACTCTTTTGGCTAATTCGGCTGCGCTTTTGTTGAGATAGTAAGCTTTATCTGCCAAATCGTATTCGGCTAATACTATTGATGTTCCGCCAAAAGTGTCGGTTTCAATAACATCTGCACCCGCTTCTAAAAAGCCACGATGTACCTTTTCTACTGCTTCTGGTTTAGTATGTACTAGATATTCATTACATCCTTCGTATTCCGCACCACCAAAATCTTGGGCAGTGAGATTTTGCACTTGGAGATTCGTCCCCATTGCACCATCGAATACTAGCACGGGACGTTCTGGGCTTTGGAGGCGTTGAAAAAAGGAGCTGTTCATGGCTAGCGACTGCATAGATAAACAGATTTTAATTATTGAAAATAAAATATATTAAATTAAAGTATATTTTTACATAATGGGCAAATTTTAGGTGTTTATTCTTGATGAAGCCCCGTCAATTAGTAAAGACTGACGGATAAAATTTTTATGTTCAAAATTAGCAAAAAAAATAAATAAAGCTACTACCCTTAGTAGCCCTATCTACAACTTAGGGATTAGAGGAGTTTTCCTGATTACCCGTAGAAACTAATAATCCTAATCCAAAAAAAAATGAGCCAAAATATTTTAGTATTGCACTAGAGAAATAATTGGCGTGTCGGGTAATAGATGACGACCTCCTAAAGCAGTTAACTCTATCACAAAGGCAAAGCCCAACACCTCTGAGCCAGTTGCTTGTAAAAGATCGGCAGTTGCTTTAGCCGTACC
Source organism: Pleurocapsales cyanobacterium LEGE 06147 (assembly GCA_015207585.1). Classification (GTDB taxonomy): domain Bacteria; phylum Cyanobacteriota; class Cyanobacteriia; order Cyanobacteriales; family Xenococcaceae; genus LEGE-06147. Next base: position 12,469 of record JADEWQ010000050.1, read on the forward strand.
GCCAGTAGCAATCAGATCGTCTACAATTAATACCTTAGCTCCAAATCGAAGAGCATCTTGATGGATTTCTAGAGTATCAGTTCCATATTCTAGTTGATACTTTACTGAATGGACTGCAGCCGGAAGTTTTCCTGGCTTGCGCACGGGAATGAAACCTGCCTCTAATTGATAAGCTAGAGGAGGACCAAAAATAAAACCACGAGATTCCATGCCTACTATATAATCGGGGTACAAGCCAGCCTCTTGGCATTTTTCGACCAGACTATCAATCGTGTAGCGAAACCCTTCGGCATTATTGAGTAAGGTAGTAATATCTCTAAAAATAATCCCAGGTTTGGGAAAATCAGGTATATCGCGGATGAGAGATTTGAGGTTCATAAATAAAATAAAGTCAACAAATTTTCTCGAGTTGCGGTAAGGGGCGATCGCTGTGGCATTATGGCAGCAGGGAGTAATTTGTTACCCTCGATCGCCAAAAAAATAAAAAGTAGTTAACGTATCGACTTAATTTTAGAATGAGTCAATCTGCAAGTATAGTATCTGATTCTCATACTCCTGCCCAGTCTAGACCGCCAGTTTTAAATACTTTACCGGATGTCTCTATTTCGGCTAGGGTATGCTCTCCCCGAATACAGCAACAAATCGATTTAATTCTCCTAGCGATTGAAGCTTTAGAACTAGGGGCATCAGAACACATGCTGGCAATGGTCAAACAAATGGAACTACAAGAGATTATTCAAAATCGAGTTAGTCTTTGGCGTTTGCGTTGTAGCAATCCCTGGCGACGTTCTTACACCCGAGATTTTCTCACATCAGATCAAGCCAAAGCATTAATTTTGATTGCTGGGTATCGAGCCAAACAACTAATGGTGTTAATTAGGCAGTTACTTATCGCAGAGCAACAAATGAGAAAGAAAAAACTGCCTTTAGAAAATCATTTTCGTCTTTCTGAATATTTAGAAAGATTTCGCGCTCATTTTCGCAGTCGCATGAATCCCCGTCGTGCTAAAGTAGCAATTTATCTTGCTTCGGAAGAACAATTGAATGAGTTAGCCATCTCTCTGTTAATTAAGTTATTGTTTTGCACGGGAACAAAGGGAATAGAGCGTGTTTGGATTAGTTTATTTGATGGAGAGGTAGCCTGAGGCGGCGCCTAAATTGTTACCGTGGGATTTAGAGGTTTTTATGACGATTAGACGACAATATAGCTTGCCCAATTGTACTTTAGTTTTAGAAGGACTGAGCGAGACTGCCGATGAAGAAAACGAAGCTAGTTCCGGACAACAACCCATGTCCATTTTGGTCAATGCCGAATGTCATTTTACCGGTTCTAATCAGATACTCAGTGGCGGACGGGTTTTTTTTGAAAATCTGGTCAAAACTGTTAGTGCTTATGCTCAGGAAATGTTAAGCGGCTTAGCTCATCCCCAAGAGTCTCACAATGACTCTATGGTGATACGCATCGAAACACTAGCAGCAGAAAATTTACATCGCTTAACTTTAGAATCAGAAAAAAACAGCGGCAAAGACAAGACAGTAATCGAACTCAACACAGTTGAATTATTTGATTTAGTCGAGGCGATTGACCAGTTTTTTGCCGATAGCAGCACTTTACCAGACCTAAATTTGACTTTAGCCCCTGTTAGCAAACGTTATCGTCAACCAGAAGAGCCTTTAGTAGATAGAGTAACGCCTGCCGCCTTGGGAATAACCAGCTTAGCTTTAGCAGCGGCGGCTTTCTTGGTTATTCCACCTCCACAAGTACGCGAACCAGAACCCAAAGAGACTAGTCCGACGCAAACTGTCCCCCCAAATCAAGAATCTCAACCTCCAGGAGCAAGTCCCAATCCAACCAATAGTCCTTCACCTTAGTGTTCTGTCAAATGTTTGTCAGTGCCAGGAGTACTTGAATTTGCGAAAATATTGTTGCGAACCTATTTTCGTTTGTCCTTTTGAAAGATGATGATTGTTTTAACGCTTATGGCGAGCGCTTCCCGAATCTATTTTCAATAAACTTGTCAATAAGCACCATTTTTAAAATTGAATGCGATTAAAGATCTTATACCAAATCCGATTCTGAAAACATACTTTTCGTTTGGGAGTTTTAATCAGGCTAAAAAGCTTCTGCCCAATAACAATTGGCAGTGCTGCTCCGCAATCTGAATGGAACGCAGTTATTAATTGCGAATTGCGAATTGCGAATTGCCTTTACCCAACTTTTAAATCTTGTATTTCAACAGGATTTAGTATTATGGTAAAAAACGATCTAAAGCAGCTTTTAATTCTTCTATTTCCACCTCAATATTCCCTTCTTGAGCTGCCCGAGCAATACACTCTCCTAAATGCTCATCTAAAATAATGCGTGCTACGCGATCGATCGCTCCTCTGACAGCTGCTATCTGCATCAATACTTCCGGACAAGGACGACTTTCACGCACCATGGTTTTGATACCGCGAATATGACCTTCGATCCGGGACAGGCGATTAATAATTTGCCGTAACGACTCTTCACTGTGAACGTGGGGAGTTCCTCCTTTTGTCTCAAACTCCGTATTTTCATGATGTTGATGATTTACGTCTGTCTGGGGATGGTAATGATTACCCTTTATTTTTTTTGGCTCAATTTTTCTTGCCAACAGCTTTCTCCTAATCTTTTGCAATTAACTAAGGCAACAGCATGGTCTGCCTGGCCAACCTCTATAAAGGCAAGTTTTTCTATTGTAGGGATAGTCTAGCAAGAGGAAAAGTGACGGAGAAATCGGTCCAACGTTTTTCCCCATCACTTTAATCTGAACAAGCAGAAGAAAAAAAGCAAGAGTAAACCTTATGATTTATCGCATCTATTTTTGCCCTTTACTCTATTTCCTTTTAATCAAAATTTTCCTCCTCTTCTTCTTGTTCTTCTTCAAACAGAAAATCTTCAGCCAAGTCAAAAGAGCGATCTGAACCGGTAAATACCGAATCTACGCCGCTAGTGTAAGCTCTAGCAGTGTGGTCATCGAGAATCACGTTTTCGTCTTCACTCAAATCCGTATAGGGACGACGGGGATGAGATTCTAGATCGAGAAGTCCCTCTTCTCCCATCCGAAAACCTTCGTAGTTATCATTACCGTAACCGTAAGCAGAACCGCCTCGGAAGTTATCTCTTAAAGAAGGATGATCTAAATCGTTTCTGCCACTAAGCATTTCTTCGTGGGTACTAAATCCCGTTCCCGCCGGAATGAGACGACCGATAATGACATTTTCTTTTAGTCCTCTCAACCAATCAGATTTACCTTCAATCGCCGCTTCGGTTAAGACCCGAGTGGTTTCTTGGAAAGAAGCAGCAGAAATAAAGCTATCGGTATTGAGGGATGCTTTCGTAATCCCCAACAATACGGGAGTGTACTTAGCTGGAGCCCCACCAGTAATAGACATGGCTTCGTTGACTTGCTCGATTTGCCGCAGTTCCACTAATTCCCCAGGCAACATGGTAGTATCGCCACCATCATCTACTCTGACTTTAGAGGTCATCTGCCGCACGATCACTTCAATGTGTTTGTCAGAAATATCGATTCCTTGGCTTTGATAAACTGACTGCACTTGAGTGACTAAGAAATTTTGAGCTTGTTGCAATCCGATCAGAGAAGCTTCATAACAACCCTTTTCTTCCAAATAATAGTTGAAGAAAATTTCGAGGATTTCGTGCGGGTTAGCCGGTCCGTCGGTTAATGGTTCGCCCGGATTTACCCTTTGTCCGTCTGTCACGAAGGCATTTTGTCCGGGACCTATCGGATAGTCACTGACTACGCCGTCGTCTTCAACGATCTTGATGTCTACCGTTTCATCTTCTTCGTAAATGACTTGACATACTCCCGGTCTGCGACTGAGAACGCAAGCTTCTTTTGGCTTGCGCGCCTCTAGCAGTTCTTCGATACGTGGTAGACCCTGAATAATATCTCCTGTCTTAGCCCGCTCAAATACCAACAGTACGAGATTATCGCCCCGTTGTACTAGGTCGCCATCATCAATGTGCAGAATTGCCCCGGCTGATACGCGATAAGGACGAGCTAGGCGCAAAACCAAAGTTGTTTTGTTCCCTTGCTGTTCGATTAACTTTACTACCTGTCCCGATTCGGTCAAGCTTACCCCAGGAGCAAGCTGTGTTCCGGCTACTAATAGGTCACCTTCTCGGCATTGCAACTCACTTTTAGCCAAATCCAGGTTATAAGTAACTCGGTCTGAATCCCGCACCATGAGTACCCGACGAATTGCTTCTCCTCCTTCACGGATACCGCGCACTTCGCCTTTTTCCTTCGACTTAATTTCCGTGCGGGCGATTACTGCACCTTTAGATATTTCTTGTCCGTCTTGGACTAAAACTCGCGTTTGAATGGTACCGCTGTGTGGATCTGCATCAGTATCTCGACGTAAAACTAAAGACTCGAGAATTACCATTTGTAGCCGCTGTACTTCTGGATCCTCTTCATCTACCTTTAGTTCTATATCCGCACTGAGATTAGAAGCCGTATCTATTTCATCTCCTGTATTAATTTCTAGTACTAGTTGAGTACTCAGTAAAGATACGCCATCGACAGATTTGACTCGCTCCCCGTCTTTGTAGAACAGCCTTTGTACGGAACGTAACTCAATTTGACGTCCATCTTCTTGGTTAATGGAAACTTGAGAAGGAGCAGCAGGTTCATCGGATACATGATACTCATGTACTGGTCTGAGTAATAAAGCCGGACCTTCAGTTGTATCTACAATCTCTGCGTACTTCAGCTCTTGTATAGTTACTCCAGGAACCACTTCTGTTCCCGGTTGAAGCAATTGTTCGTGAAGGTCGGGATTAATTTCATCTAAGAGGTGAATTTCTCCTGGTTTGATGATAATTTCCCTTAAAATGTCATTTTTTTGGATGACTTCGGCAACCCCAGCAGATTGACAAAAAATATCTTTAACTACTTCTGTCCCTGCTTCTACGTATTGACCGTCTTCTACCAGCAACAGAGAAATATCTTTGTTGACTTCGTGGCTTTCTTCGGGAATCCACAACAGAGTTCCACCCTGACTTACTTCATAGCCTTGTTTGCGACTACCTTTGGCAATATCTACGCCCGCATATCTAATAATTCCTCCAGTTTCTGTTCGATAGCGGTCATCAATTAACTCTGCCACTACTTGATGGTTCTGAACTTTAGTGCCTGGAGTGGTTTTGAGCAAAAAGCGCTGATCGTCGGCAGTGTAAATAATATATTGCTCGCGGCCACCGTCACTTTCTACTCTTACTTTGGCTTGATCCAGTAAAACAGAGGCAGTGATTACCTCAACTTCTCTACTACCTGGAGTCATGCGCACTACGCCGCCATTGGCAGAGACCAGCTTAGTTTGGGCTAGGATACTGCCAGCTTCAACTGTGTCTCCATTTTGTACTACTGGTTCGGCACCTGGAAGCAGATTGTATACTTCTCCCGATAAAACCCAGAGCAGACCTGCTCTTTGCGCCGTACGGGTAGTGTTACCCTGACGGTCTTTTTTTTCTTCCGGAATGAGATCGGCAAACAGAACTTCTCCAGCTAGGTCGGAGGCAACGTCTTTGGCAGCTTTTTCAGTGGAACGCTGGACTTTGGCAAAAGCTACTTCTGCTAGCAATTGTCCCGCTTCTACTTGCTTTTTGTCAGCAACATGAACTATGGAGCCAACAGTGAGAGGATAAGCAATTGATTCAGATTTGTTTTTTTCTCCCTTAGCTGGAACTAGAATAAGTTCTCCGGCTACTTCTACTTGTTCCCGTTCATCGCCATGACGGGTGCGGACTCTACGGGTAATTAATCCTTTAGCAAATTTCACCGTACCGCTAAAGTCTGCTTTTATCTGTCGTGCTACTTCCCCAGTAAAAACACCACCGGTGTGAAAAGTACGCATGGTAAGCTGGGTACCTGGTTCACCAATGGATTGAGCAGCAATGATTCCCACTGCTTCACCCATATCTACCATACTGCCGTGAGCCAGACTCCAACCATAGCAGTGCTGACAAACCGAGCGAGCTGCTTCGCAGGTGAGGGGAGAGCGTACCATGACCTCCTCAACCCGTTCGCCAATTATCTGGGCTAACTCCTGGTCGATATCTTGATTGCGCCGTGCAATGATTTCTCCCGTTTCCGGATCTACTACATCCCTTGCCAATACTCGTCCTAGCAAGCGATCGGATAGGGGAATAAGGGTGCGATCGCCATCTTTCATTGCCCGTGCAGTAATACATCTTTGGGTACCGCAGTCAACTTCCCGTACGATTACGTCTTGAGATACGTCCACCAAACGACGAGTTAGATAACCAGAGTCTGCCGTTCGTAAGGCAGTGTCCACCAGTCCTTTTCTCGCGCCATAAGAAGAGATAATATACTCTGTAACCGTTAAGCCCTCACGAAAATTGGTTTTAATGGGCAAGTCGATGATTTCCCCTTGAGGATCTGCCATCAACCCGCGCATTCCCACCAACTGACGCACCTGGGACAAATTTCCCCGCGCACCACTAAATGCCATCATGTAGACTGAGTTAAGCGGATCAGTAGCTTCAAAATTACGCACTACTTCATCTTTAAGACTTTCTGAGGTGCTATTCCAGGTGTCGATTACTTTTTGAAACCTTTCTACTTCAGTAATTTCTCCCCGAGCATACCGTTGCTCGGTTTGTTTAATTTCAGCTTCTGCCGCTTCGAGCATTTGCCGTTTGACCGGCGGAACTTGAAGATCGTCGACACTAATGGAAACTCCTGCTCTAGTAGCATAACGAAATCCCATTTCTTTTAATTCATCTGCCATGGTTGCGCAGCGAGCAGAACCATGATTCGTGAAAGCCCAAGCCATAAGCTTTTTTAGAAGACTTTTATCAACAACTCGATTATAAAATTTCATCTTGGTCCTTTATTATTTGCCTGCCTTATTAATTTGGAGAAGAAAAGAGAATGAGAATTAGCAATCCTCATTCCGTTAACCGAACTCACAGGGCTGGTTCGAGAGTGTCTTGGATAATTTTGTTGTAGATAATCCTGCCTACTGTCGTATAAATGTATTGAGAAAGTTGCTCGCCACTGGCGGTTTCTCTTACCATTCGTTGACGGTAATATTTGACAACGCTGCCATCTGCTAATTCTTCTACTTCTAGTATCTCATCGTCTGGTGTTGCCGTTTCTATATCTCCTTCGTAACGTACCCAGACGTAAGCATGAAGCTCCAATTGCTCTTGTTCGTATGCTTTGATCGCATCATCTAACCCAGCGAAGCGTCGTCCTTGACCTTTAGTTGCTTTAGGATTATCAGCTGTGAGATAGTAGCACCCCAAGACCATATCCTGAGAAGGAGCAACGATGGGTCTGCCAGTTGCTGGCGAAAGAATATTGTGACAAGCTAGCATTAACAGTCGTGCCTCTGATTGGGCTTCTAAAGAGAGCGGCACGTGAACTGCCATCTGGTCGCCATCAAAGTCAGCGTTAAAGGCAGGACAGACGAGGGGATGGAGTTGAATTGCTCGACCTTCTACCAGAATTGGTTCAAAAGCTTGAATACCTAAACGGTGAAGTGTAGGCGCGCGGTTGAGCAATACTGGATGTCCGGTAATAACTTCTTTGAGTACGTCGTAAACGCTGGGATCTCCTCGTTGGATTAGTTTTTTAGCGGCTTTGATATTGTTAACCATTCCGCTTTGAATTAAGCGATGAATTACAAAAGGTTGAAATAACTCAATTGCCATTTCTCTTGGCAAGCCACACTGATAAATTTTCAGTTTAGGTCCGACCACAATGACAGAACGCCCCGAATAATCTACTCGCTTACCGAGCAAATTCTGGCGGAAACGACCCTGTTTTCCTTCAATAATGTCTGAAAGAGATTTAAGAGGTCGATTATTTGCCCCAACTACCGTACGTCCTCGACGACCATTATCTATTAAGGCATCTACTGCTTCTTGGAGCATGCGCTTTTCGTTGCGTACAATAATTTCCGGTGCGAGAATTTCTTGCAAGCGAGCCAGGCGATTATTGCGATTGATCACCCGACGGTACAAATCATTCAGGTCGGAAGTAGCAAACCGACCGCCGTCTAGTTGAACCATCGGGCGTAAATCGGGAGGAATTACCGGAATGAAGGTTAAAATCATCCATTCCGGACGAGCTCCCGTAGCAATAAAATTATCAATTACCCGCAAACGCTTGATTAGTTTTGCTCGCTTCTGACCCTTAGCGTCATTAATTTCTTCCCTTAGTTTTTCTGCTTCTGCTTCTAAGTCTACTTCTTCTAAGAGTCTTTGAATTGCCTCGGCACCAATACCGACCTCTACGCCAATCAGCTCTGAATCTTCACTATAGAGTTGCTCTTCGATTTCGATCCACTGATCTTCGGTCAGTAGCTGTTTGTAAGACAAATTTTGAGCGTTACCCGGATCGAGAACAACATAAGCATTGAAATAGACAATTTGTTCGACATCCCGCAACGCCATATCAAGAATGATACTTAAATAGCTGGGAATACCCTTGAGATACCAAACATGAGTTACGGGAGCAGCCAGTTTGATAAACCCCATACGATGCCGCCGCACCCGCGATTCAGTAACTTCTACACCACACCTTTCGCAGACAATTCCCCGATGGCGTACTCGCTTGTATTTACCGCAGTGACACTCCCAATCTTTAGCCGGTCCAAAAATGCGCTCGCAAAATAGACCGTCCATTTCCGGTTTTAAGGTACGGTAGTTGATGGTTTCTGGCTTAGTTACTTCCCCTACTAACTGACCGTTTGGTAAAGTACGCTCGCCCCACTGACGAATTCTTTCGGGAGAAGCAATACCTATTTTTACGTAGTCAAATCGTTGTTCTAATTGGTTTCTCATGTTGATTGATTTTGGAGTTGAGATATTAGATTTTGGGTTGGGGATTGGAGCAGAGAAAATTATCTGGGGGGAAATGTTATTTCATCCCTCTTTTTTTTTTAAGCACTCAACATGTTTACACTTCTTCCTCTTGTAAGTCTTCGCGAGTTAAAGACTCGTAGGTCGGTCTGTTAGGAGTGCGCCGAGAAGTATCGGCCATTAAATCCACTTCTGCATCGCGACTGCTACCGTCCTCTGCTGTTTCTACTTTGTGAACCGCGATGTCGAGTCCCAATGATTGTAGCTCTCGCATCAGTACCTTAAATGATTCTGGAGTACCCGGACGCGGGATGGGTTTACCTTTAACGATGGCGTTGAGAGCTTCGTTCCGTCCCTGCATGTCGTCGGATTTGACAGTTAATAGTTCTTGCAGAGTATAGGCAGCTCCGTAAGCTTCCAAAGCCCATACTTCCATTTCGCCAAATCGCTGTCCTCCTTGTTGAGCTTTACCACCGAGGGGTTGTTGTGTCACCAAAGAGTAAGGACCAGTAGAACGAGCGTGGATTTTGTCATCTACTAGGTGAACTAGCTTGAGCATGTAGGCTTTACCGACTGCAATAGGACGGTCAAAAGGTTCCCCCGAACGGCCGTCAAATAATTGAATTTTCCCTGGATTAGCCGGGTCGAACACCCAATTTTTCTTTGGTTTTTGCGCTGCTTCTTTAATTTTGCCATGTACGATTTCTCTAGAAGCTTCTTTGCCGTACATCTCATCAAAAGGAGTAACCTTAAAGCGTGCGCCCAAATGTTCTCCCGCCCAGCCAAGCAGGCATTCAAATACTTGACCTACGTTCATCCGTGAAGGTACGCCCAAGGGATTGAGGACGATATCTACTGGGGTACCATCGGGTAGGTAAGGCATGTCTTCGATGGGAAGAATCCGGGAGATAATCCCTTTGTTTCCATGTCTTCCTGCCATTTTGTCCCCTACCTGAATCTTGCGTTTCTGGGCAACGTAGACCCGCACTACCATATTGGCTCCAGGAGGTAGTTCGTCTCCTTGCTCTCTGGTAAAGACCCGCACGTCTACTACTCTGCCTTTTTCCCCGTTAGGAACCCGCAGCGAATTATCCCGTACATCTCTGGCTTTTTCTCCAAAGATTGCCCGCAGTAGTTTTTCTTCTGGCGGTTGGTCGGATTCTCCTTTAGGAGTGACTTTACCCACAAGGATATCGCCTGCTTCTACCCAAGCACCAACGTGAATAATTCCTCTCTCATCTAGATTTCTCAAGGCATCTTCGCCTACATTAGGAATTTCGCGGGTAATTTCTTCTGGTCCTAGTTTGGTTTGGCGAGCTTCAATCTCGTATTTTTCGACGTGAATACTAGTGTAAACGTCATCGTAAACTAGCCGCTCGCTAATCAGAATTGCATCTTCGTAGTTATAGCCTTCCCAGGGCATGTAGGCAACAAGAATATTTTGCCCCAAAGCCAGTTCTCCTCCTTCGGTAGAAGAGCCATCGGCTAAAACTTGACCCGGTACTACTTCTTCTCCAACGTAAACTAAAGGTCTTTGATTGAGACAAGTGTCTTGGTTAGAGCGTTGATATTTTTGGATCTTGTATTCTATTTCCGTGCCAGAAACTGGTGCGTGAAGATCGCTATTTGGTTCGCTCACGCGCACTTTGACTACTGTGGCGTCGACATAAGTAACGATTCCGTGGGTACGGGAAACGACTACCATTCCCGAGTCTCTAGCTGCTTGAGCTTCTAATCCGGTACCTACCAGCGGACGCTCGGGTCGCAGCAAGGGAACTGCTTGTCGCTGCATGTTAGACCCCATCAAGGCGCGGTTGGCATCGTCATGTTCGAGAAAGGGAATTAAACTGGTAGCGACAGAGACAATTTGTACGGGAGAGATAGCAACGTAATCTACTTCTTCGGGAGAACAAGTAGAAAATTCCTGACGATAGCGAATGGGTACGGTCTCTCCCAAAATATTGCCGTTTTCATCTGTAGGTACATCTCCCGGAGCTACCCGCAGGTCATCTTCTTCGTCAGCGGTCAGATACACCGGTTCGCGATCGCGCATTACTCTGCCACTTTCGACTGGATAGTAAGGAGTAGCAATAAAACCGAATTCATTCACCCGAGCGTAGGTAGCCAAGGAACCAATCAATCCTGCATTGGGTCCTTCTGGCGTTTCTACCGGACAGATACGACCGTAGTGGGAAGGGTGAATGTCCCGTACGGCAAAGCCCGCCCTTTCCCGAGTCAATCCCCCCGGACCAAGAGCCGAAAGTCTACGTTTGTGAGTCAATTCCGCTAAGGGATTGGTTTGATCCATAAATTGGGAAAGTTGGGAAGAGCCAAAAAATTCTTTAATTGCCGCTACTAAAGGTTTTGGATTTACCAAAGCTGCCGGAGTCAAGGTTTCGGCTTCACTGACGGTCATACGCTCTTTAATAATTCGCTCGAGGCGATTTAACCCTACCCTGACTTGGTTTTGCAGCAGCTCGCCGACGGAGCGCACGCGACGGTTGCCCAAGTGATCGATGTCGTCGGTGCTACCGCTATCAAATTCAATATTAATCAGGTAATCAATCGCTGCCAAAATGTCCGTCGGCGTGAGAGTGCGTACCGTATCCGGTACATTGAGACGCAATTTTTTATTTAGTTTATAGCGACCGACTCTGCCCAGATCGTAGCGTTTGGGATCGAAGAAGCGAGATTCGAGCAACTGTTGTCCTCCGTTAACAGTAGGAGGTTCGCCGGGACGCAGTTTACGGTATAGTTCCAGCAAGGATTCTTCTTCGCTGGGATTGCCTTCTTTGTCTAGGGTTTTTTGGTAAAAATCGGGGTGACGCAGCCCATCAAAAATTTCATTGTCTGTCAGTCCAATGGCTTTAAGGAGAACTTGAGCAGACAGTTTGCGGGTTTTGTCAATCCTTACCCAAACTAAACCATTTTTGTCGGTTTCAAATTTGAGCCAAGCTCCACGGTTGGGTATGAGCGAGGCAGAGTAGGTACGGCGACCATTTTTGTCCGCTTCTGCCTTGTAGTATACGCCAGGAGAGCGAACAATTTGGTTGACAATGACTCTTTCTGCGCCATTGATAATAAATGTTCCTCGGTCAGTCATCAAGGGAAGATCGCCAATAAACACTTCCATTTCTTTGATAACACCGGTTTCTTTGTTGATCAGACGTGTAGGGACATACATCTGGACGTTATAAGTGCTGTCCCGACTTTTAGCTTCTGCAACTGTATATTTTGGTTCTTTTAGTTTGTAGTTTTCGCCAATAAAATGCAGCTCGAATTTGCCTGTATAGTCAGTGATGGGCGAGAAACTATTTAGTTCTTCGATCAACCCTTCTTCAAGAAACCAACGAAAGCTAGAACGTTGAATTTCGATCAAGTCTGGTAGCAAATTGTAAGATAGATTAGTCATGAGGGTATCTAGTTATTGGCACTGGTGCAAGTAAATTTCCTAGCTGGCTCGGGCGGGCTAGGGGAAAGATCGTTATTGTTATAGTGTCAGTCGGATAACACTGTAAAATTTGATTATTTTATATTTTGAATACAAGCATGGATATTTAATGTCTACTTTTTAACCGAGTTAGTTTACTAGGAAAAAATGCTTTCACAAACCATAACCCTTCTTTACCTTGTTTTTTCTTGACGACTATCACACCCTAACTAACATGGGGCACCGCATTAGCAGTTAGTTGAATACCAAAAAGACGACAGGCATTAGCCGTTGTCTGTCGAGCTAAATCCTCCAAAGAAATATGGCGTAAACTCGCCATGTACTCTGCTACATAACGGACATAGGCTGGTTCATTAGTTTTGCCTCGTTGGGGAACGGGAGCTAAAAAGGGACAGTCGGTTTCAATCAACAAGCGATCGCTTGGCACGATTTTGGCTGAGTTTTGAACTTGTCGAGCATTTTTGAAAGTGACTATGCCGCTAAAGCTAATGTAAAAGCCGAGGTCTAAAAACCATTGAGTTTCTTCGACATTTCCTCCCCAACAGTGCATTACACCTTTTACCTCTCCATCTGTTCGCCAAAAGTCTTCTATTATTTCTTTGATGCTGGCGGCAGCCTCGCGGCAGTGGATAATTACTGGTTTATCTAGGTGCTTGGCAATCTGTAATTGCTTCTGTAGGACTAACTTCTGCTCTTTGTAGTTATTAGCTTTATAAAAATCTAACCCCGTTTCACCTATAGCCACTACACGCTTGTCAGAGCTTGCTAAGGCGAGAATTTGGTCTGCAGTACTATCCGTCCATTTATGGGCATCCAAAGGATGCAAGCCTACTGCAAATGACAATTCAGGGAAACGATCCGCTAGGGATTGGATTCCCTGAAATTCTGCTGGCTCTACACATGAATGGACTAAGTGAACTACACCCGCTTCCTGCCAACGTTGCCGCAATAAGCTTAACTCCCCCTGAAATACATCAAAGTTGATGTGAACATGGGTATCGATTAACTGCATTTGCCTAGTGTGTTGCCTGTTATCTATTTTTTTGTGGATTGTCAATTGGGGCAACGGTTATTCAAATTGGTCTTAACTATAGATTCATTGCCATAACAGTAGCTAGTTCTTAAGAAGCTGCTGTCACTTTTTGCAGAACCTGAGCCAGACGGGCTTTTTTACGCGCGCCATTGTTGCGATGCAATACTCTTCGTTTGACTGCTTTGTCGATTTTACTATACGCTGCAGACATAGCTTGCTCAATTTGTTCCATTTTTTCTGGAGTAGGGTCAGCTGTATAGCTATCTACTGCACTAAAGTATTTTTTCATCAGCGTCTTGACTGCCGACTTATATGCCTTATTGCGGAGTCGGTTGCGCTCTGTTATGTTAATTCGCTTAATTGCTGATTTCGTATTAGCCACAGTATTTCTTAAGAAAAAGTTTCTTGGTTATACTTAAATAGACTCAGAAAGTTAATCATAACAATTTTTTGCTGCTATAGTCAACGCAAAAACGTTAAACTAGCAGCACATTTATACTACAGTATAGAATACTCTTGCGATTAATGTGTTCTCAATTGCACGACGAGTTTTAAATCCAGGTTAAGCTAAAAGTATGGTGAGTCTTAGTATCCGCGATCTATTCAGTCGACGGTACACCAATAATAATAGATGGTGTTCCAAAGAGGCGGTGCCCGCTCGGTTGCTGAACTTGACCCGTTCACTCGAACTGGCTTGTTTAGCTGACTCAAAGTCAAGTCGGGAACGCTACGAACAGCAGTTCGCCAGCCCGACTGCATTCGGTGCCGCTTACGCCAAACGAAGCGATGCCTTAGACTATGCGGGGGCATTCCGCCTCGTTGATAGAAGAACGCCGTTTGCATTGACCGCTCAAGGGCGGCTATCTGTTGACGGAAATCGCCGACCTAGCTCACATTGGGTAGTAGCTTGAATGGATATGGGGACCCCATGCTGCGAATAATCACTCAGCAGGCTGAGGCACGAACAGAATTAAAACGCATCGGCGATCGCACTTACGACGATGATATGCGACCCCAAGAAGAGGTAGTAGGGGAAATCATCGCGACAGTAAAACAAAAGGGCGATCGCGCATTACTAGACTATACCGAAAAATTCGATCGGCAAGTCCTAACTCAAGAAAAACTAAGGGTAAGCGGCTCGGAACTAGATGCTGCTTACCAACAAATATCTCAAGATTTGCTTCATGCAATCCAACTTGCCTGTCAAAAAATCGAGGCTTTTCATCGTCAACGAATTCCGCGCTCTTGGGTACAATTTGAAGAAGATGAAGTAGTGCTGGGTAAACGCTACACTCCGGTAGACCGAGCTGGATTGTATGTACCTGGAGGTAGGGGTGCTTATCCCAGTACGGTGTTGATGAATGCCATTCCTGCTAAAGTAGCTAAGGTGCCTCGCATCGTGATGGTAACTCCTCCAGGCGAAAACCTCAGGATTAACCCGGCTGTATTGGTTGCCGCCCAAGAAGCAGGTGTCGAGGAGATCTATAAAGTTGGTGGTGCGCAGGCGATCGCTGCTTTAGCTCACGGTACAGAAACTATCCCGAGAGTGGATGTTATTACTGGACCGGGCAATATTTACGTTACCCTTGCCAAAAAAATGGTTTACGGTAGGGTGGGCATAGATTCTTTAGCGGGACCATCCGAGGTACTGGTAATCGCTGATGGAGAAGCAAATCCCGTTTATATAGCAGCAGATCTGTTGGCTCAAGCCGAACACGATCCCATGGCTGCAGCTATTTTGCTGACAACAAGCAACGCCCTAGCTCAAAAAGTACAACAAGAAGTAACCAAACAATTAGAAAATCATCCGCGCCGAGTACTGACGGAAAAAGCGATCGCTCACTATGGCTTGATTGTCGTGGTCGATTCTTTAGAAACAGCAGCAGAACTTTCTAATTTGTTTGCACCAGAACACTTGGAGTTAGAAGTAGCCGATCCTTGGGCGACCTTAGAATATATTCGCCACGCAGGAGCCATTTTCTTGGGCAGTTCGACTCCAGAAGCAGTAGGAGATTACTTAGCCGGACCCAACCATACTTTACCAACTTCGGGGGCAGCTCGTTATGCCTCTGCTTTAGGTGTGGAAACTTTTATGAAGCATTCGAGCATCATTCAGTATTCCCCGACAGCCTTGAAAAAGATGTCTAGTACTATTCAGATTTTGGCTCAAGCAGAGGGACTATCTTCTCATGCCGACTCGGTTAAGTTCAGAACGGAGTAATCAGTTATCAGTCATCAGTTACCAGTTACCAGTTACCAGATTTACCAGGTTTGTAAATTAGGTAATACTCTACCTAACACCTACATATCTAATAATACCTAATACTTGTTGAAGCTAATTCCTTATTTCTTGTTTCCACAGTATTTTCCATGCCCAACGAGCAATTTCAACATGACATTAATTATCTTTACCGATCTAGATGGAACTCTGCTCAATCAGGAAGACTACGATTACACGCCTGCTTTAGCGATGCTGGCGCAATTAAAACAAAAGGGAATTCCAGTGATTCCCGTTACCAGCAAAACTAGAGCAGAAGTAGAAGGATTGCGGCAAGAAATCGGGCTAGAAGACCCTTTTATTGTAGAGAATGGCAGTGCAGTTTTTATACCTAAAGACGAGTACCGTTTCGTCGTTTCTCAAGAGAATCAAGAAGGTGACTACTATTTAGAACTTCTTGGCTGTACTTATGCCAAAGCCAGAGAGGGGCTAAAAATAGTGGCAGAGGATTTGGGCGAAAGTCTACGGGGATTTGGCGATCTAAGCGCAATAGAAATTCAATCTCTTACCGGACTATCCTTAGAAGAGGTCAAACTGGCAAAAACGCGAGAATTTACAGAACCTTTTGTCACGCCCTCTCATATACCAATGGAAAAAATTGAACAGACTGCCGCCAAATATAATTTTAGAGTATTGGTTGGCGATCGCTTTTCTCACTTGATCGGCAAAAGTGCCGGAAAAGGTCGAGCGGTAAGGTGGCTAATGGAAAATTACAAGTCAGCAACAGCAAAAAAAGTAGTTACGGTAGGTTTAGGCAATAGTCCCAACGACCTAGAAATGCTCGAAACAGTAGATATACCAATTGTGATTGTTTCCAGCAAAGGAGTACATCCTGGTTTGACAGAAAAAGGCTGGCAAATTGCTCCTTCTCCAGGTTCTCAAGGATGGGCGGAAGCAGTAGCGGATATCTGCGAACTAGTCTAAATTACAGTAGTCATTTGTCCTTTGTACTAATGACTAATGACAAAGTAAACGAAATCCTCCGCTGTTGTTGCGGAGGATGAGCTTAAAGGGTAGGGCTAATATCGATTAAAGATTAGCGAGCGCATTATGCGCTCGCTTGACTGAGAGAGGAAGGCTCTTGCTTAATTAACCGCAAGTAAAGATCGTTTAGTTGAGAAGCTACGCCACTCCAACTAAATTTTTCCTCTACTCGTTTTCTGGCATTGGTTCCCAGTTGCTTTTGCCATTGAGAATCGTTGAGAATTCGCTCAATTGCCTGACTAAATGCCGCTACATCTTTCGGTGGTGCGAGTAAACCTGTTTGTTCGTTAACGACGGTAAACTGCAATCCGCCTACATCAGAAGCGATTACTGGTGTACCGCTTGCCATAGCTTCAATCGCTACTAAACCGAACGGTTCGTAATGACTGGGAACGACACAGACATCGGCTGCTGCGTAGTAAACAGGTAACTCTTCATCCCCAATGCGTCCGGGGAATATGGTTTTCTCTGTCATGCCTACTTCGGCGACAATTCCTTCAATTCTTTCCCTTTCAATACCGTCACTTCTACCCGGACGAGAACCACCTCCGATAATTAACTGAAGGCGGCTGTCATTGTGCCAAGAAGAATTGCTGACGGCGCGAACTAATGTTTCTATACCTTTACGTTTATCAAAGCGTCCGACGTAGAGAACCACTTTAGTATCTGCAGCAATTCCCAAACTTTTTCTAGCTTCATCTCGGTTAATTGCGCCAAAGCGTTCGATATCAGTTCCACAGGGAACAATGGCGATATTTCCCTTGCTAGAAACAAGCGATCGCATATGTTCTTTTTCTTGAGGACTCGTAGCGACGATACAATCTGCTTGTTCTAAGCAGTCTTTCTCTACTGTTAAACGAGTAGAGGCAATCATCGGGATAGTTGATATCGATTTATACTTAACTGCTCCTAGGGAATGATAAGTATGGACCACAGGTATCGATAACTTCTGTTGCAGTTGCAGTCCTACCCATCCAGAAATCCAATAGTTAGTGTGGATTAGAGAATACTCTTTATTTTCCTGGTCTTTAAATTCTAAAAGTGCCGAAACGAAATCGTGGCAATAGCCAAAAATTTCATCTCGAGGAACAAACTCTTCCGGTCCTGCCACTAAACGAATCGTACGACAGTTTTCACTGTGTTGAACGATCTTTGGCTGTTCTGGTTCACTCGCACGAGTAAACATATCTACCTGCCATCCTTGTCGTGCCAGTGCTTCTCCTACTTGACGTACATAAACATTTTGCCCGCCAGCCTCTTCTTTACCTATGTCTACGGCCGGATCGCCATGTACAGATATCAGTGCTATGGACTTGGATTGTTTGTCGTTCATAAATTTGTTTAAACCTCAACTCGATCGACGGTAAGGAGAACGCCGAGCGGTATTTTATCTTTTCTCCTCACTTATGCCAGCCCTTTTTTCTACAATAAGACTGGCAATTATTTCGTTTTAACTTCTCTTTTGTCTTAATAATAAGACTGTTGCTTGTCAATACCAAACAATCTATTTTTTGAGCAAGTATTAATTCTTTTTAGCTAACACTCTAATGCTATTTTACAAGATGTTTTGATAAGACAAGCCTCCTTAAAGTTGTCGCTTTTTTCTACATAATATAGATTAGAACAGTTACTTGGATTGGCATCACGCTTTATTTCTAAATAGTTTATATGCTAAATTTATCAGCAATTATACATACCATCTTTTACTTATGGCAAAAATTTTTGTTTGGTCGGGTAAGCGATTTAACTGTTTATTGCTAACTATTTGACCGGACAAGCACGAAAAATTAGAGATTTTCTCCCCAAAATTTTTATTACTAGTAATAACCCCAATCCTTATGGAGACAGCTTTTCGGCTCTTGGTCGAAAGTCCTAGGAGCGGAGCTTTATTAGTATAAGATTTATAAATTCTATTTTGATTTTTAATAAAATTTAATTAACCAAAAAAGATGTCAGTATTTCTTGACATAATAAATTAGAGAGAACAAATCAAATAAACTTTTTCCATATTACCGATAGTTTGTTATCATGTAATATCGTTACCAAGGAGAGGTGGCTGAGCGGTTGAAAGCGGCTCCCTGCTAAGGAGTTATGGGGTTTAAAACCCCATCGAGGGTTCGAATCCCTCCCTCTCCGTTCTCGAAAAAAATTTTTGTTGCAGCGATCGCTAAAGAGTAGACTTTAACGAAGTGAAAGTCTATATATTTTTAGAATTAAATTATCCCCAAACTTGACGAAGATTTAGTTAAAATCTGATGTCAACTAGGTTTGTGAGGAGCAAAGCAACCTATGGATAAAAACATTAATAATAGTCGCCGCTGTCGTATTGGAATTTCTCTGACCGTAACTTTGTTAACTACGAGCTTATGGATTACAGCTTGCCAAAACACTGGTACGAGTACTGGTGCTGGAGGAGGAGAAGGACTTAGGTTAGGAACATTGCTGCCAACTACTGGCGACCTTTCCTCTATCGGACAGAATATGCCCGTGGCAGCGCAATTAGCGGTAGAAACAATTAACGCCTGTGGAGGCGTAAACGGTAACCCCGTTACTCTAATCAACGAAGACGATCAAACAGATCCTAGTGCTGGCAGTACCGCCATGACTAAATTAGCAGAGGTAGACAGAGTGGCGGGAGTAGTCGGTTCTTTCGCTAGCAGCGTCTCAAGTGCGGCGGTAGATGTAGCAGTTCGCAATAGAGTAATGTTGGTGTCTCCTGGCAGCACTAGCCCTGTTTTTACCGAACGTGCTCAAAATGGTGAGTTTGATGGCTATTGGGCAAGAACGGCCCCCCCAGATAATTATCAAGCCCAGGCACTTGCAGCCTTGGCAAATAAACAGGGATTTAAAAATGTTTCTACTGTTGTCATCAACAATGACTATGGTGTTGGGTTTGAAAAAGAATTTGTTGAAGCTTTTAACAAGTTGGGCGGTAATGTGACCGATAAGGGCAATCCAGTACGCTACGATCCCAAGGCAGCTACTTTAGATAGTGAAGCCAAAGCAGCATTTAGTGGCAAACCCGACGCAGTAGCCGCAGTCCTTTACGCAGAAACAGGCAGTGTATTACTCAGATCGGCTTTCGAGCAAGGTTTGAGCGAAGGAGTCACTATTTTACTTACCGACGGAGTTTATTCGGAAGATTTTGTCAAGCAAGCCGGAAAAACCGGAGATGGTAAATCGGTTATTGCAGGCGCATTAGGAACAGTGCCTGGTGCTAATGGTCAAGGACTTCAAGATTTTACTGCCCTTTGGAAAGACAAAACGGGGAGAGAGGTACCAGCTTATGCTCCCCATAGTTGGGATGCAGCTATATTGATGATGCTAGCTGCTGAAGCTGCTGGTGCCAATACGGGAGAAGGTATTAAAAGTCAAATTCGGGAAGTAGCAAATTCTCCTGGGACAGAAGTTACCGATCCCTGTAAGGCGATGGAATTAGTTCGCCAGGGCGAAGATATTAACTATCAGGGAGCTAGTGGTAATGTGGATATCGATGAAAATGGCGATGTTGTGGGTAGTTATGATGTCTGGAGAGTTAATGATGATGGTAGTTTAGAAGTGATTGATACAGTAACTCCAGCAGTGCAATAAATCAACTCAACGGACAGCTCGCGCCGCCTGAGAAGATACCGGGCGGCATGTCTTGTTCTATTATTAAGAAAACTTTAGTCAATTTTAACATTAAAACAAATTTTACCGATTAGATTTGGGTTCGGTTAATTTAATAATTGTATCGAAGTCATAGTTGCGAACTATCTTAATTAAAGCTTGGACGATGGCATGATGCTCTGGTGAAATTAGGTCGATTAACTGTTCGATTTGTTCGGCATCAACCGCGATCGCAGCCTGATGCAATTGAGCGCATAATTCTTCTGGTAAACTACTCAAATCTTGAATGTCTAAAGAATCGAGGGAAGAATTAATCACTGGATCGCTAACAGCAAAAGAATCTGTATTGTAGAGATATTTAACTCCTAAATATTGAGCAATTTTCTCAAAAATAACTCTTTCTTGAAACGGTTTACGCACAAAATCATCGCAACCAGCAGTTAATATTTTAGCCCTTTGTTCTTCAAAAGCTGAAGCCGTTAGGGCAATAATGATTGTGTCTTTACCCTGGGGTTGACTTTTGATATATTGAGTTGCGCTGTAACCATCCATAACGGGCATTCGCATATCCATCCAAATCAAATGGGGTTGCCAAGTTTCCCATAGGGAGATCGCTTCTCGACCGTCTTTTGCCGAGCGAGTATCGAACCCTATTGTTTGCAACAGTTGCAATAGTAACTGGCGATTTGCTTCCATATCATCTACTACCAAAATGCGATATTGAGGTTGATCTGGTGCGATCTGCTCCACTCGTCTTTCTTCTGCTAAAGATTTGACTCGATCACTTTGAACCAGGGAAACTCGAACGTTAAAAGCAAAAGTAGAACCCCTACCTAAAATACTGGTAGCGGTAATCTCACCTCCCATTAACTGCACGAATTGACGACTGATAGATAATCCCAGACCCGTACCTCCTTCTGAAGCAATACCACTAGCTGTTTGAGAAAAGGGCTTAAAAAGTTTGTCGAGTTCTTCGGGAGCGATTCCTTGACCTGTATCTGAGACTTCAAAGTGAATTGTTATTTGTTCTTGGGAGGCAGTGCGTTGCGGAGCGAGTGTGGTCTTGGGGGTTTCCCCCATGAACAACTCGCGTCGAGGTTCCTGAGGAGCTGTCTCTTGAGGTTTCCTCAAGAGTTTATACGCCCCGTCCCGTTGTAGCACCTGCCGTTCATTTGTCCTTTGTCCTTTGTGGTTTCTTGCCAATGACGAATGACCAATGACTGATGACACTTTTAGGGTTACACTTCCTTCATTGGTAAATTTGATGGCATTACTAAGAAGATTGAGCAGAACCTGTCGTAGCTTTCTTCGATCGCTATAAATATATCGGGGCAATTCTTCAGCTAAAATCAAGTTAAAGGCTAGCTGCTTAGATTCGGCTCGCATCTGAAACATTTCTTTAATCGTTTGTAAAAAGCTATACAAATCGAATGATTCTGGGTTGAGAGTAGTTTTACCAGCCTCTATTTTGGACATCTCCAGAACATCGTCGATCAGGTTGAGCAGATGTTCGCCACTGCGATTGATAATAGCGATAGCTTCTTTTTGATTAGCGGTGGCTGTAGTATCTCTTTCTAGCAACTGAGCAAAACCGAGAATCGCATTGAGAGGAGTCCGTAGTTCATGACTCATATTCGCCAGAAACAAGCTTTTGGAACGACTAGCAGCTTCTGCTTCTCGGGCTTTTACTTCTAACTGATGACTATAGTCTTCTAATTTTTGACGAGAAAGGGATAATTGTCGCGACAACCAGTTAATTCCTATTAGTAATCCCAAAACTGATAACAATCCCACAGCGACGATAGTACTTGCCAATTGACGGGCAGGGGCAAAAGCTTCCTCTTGACCAATTTCGATCATTAGAGCAATATCTCGATCGTTAAGCCAGCGATAAACTCCTAAAACCGGCACTCCCGCATAGTTGTGATAGCGACCGTAACCACTCGAACCGCTCATTGCTGCATCAATTCCAGGGCTAGACACCCCATCGGGATAGTCTGAACTTCGCTCGGAGTTACCAGAAATAAAAGCATTTTTACTGACCAGCGAGCCAACCAAGTAAGTTTCGCCACTATCTCCTAAACCAGTTCGTTCCCGCACAATGCGATCGATTCGGTCGAGGTCGATCTCGACTAAGATGATTCCCTGGCGTACTCCTTGGGAGTCGACTAACGGTTTTGCAAGAGTAATGGTTGGTTCTCCAGTTACGGGGGAAACATAAAAAATCGGAGCAAAGTTATCTTCTAGTTCTACTTGTTCGACATAGGTAATATTGGCTAAAATCTCATATTCCCCTTCACGCTGCTGGTTAGTCGAGAGAATAATTTTGTTACGGCGATCGAGGATAAAAATTTCCCCCAAACTAGGTTTCGTCTTAATTACAGCTTGGAAATAACGAGAGAGAACCTGATAAGCCTCACGGGATTCCTCTAATAATCTTGCTTCACATAAAATTTGCAATTTAGCACGTATATCTGGCAATTCAGTAATTAATAAAAAATCTCGTTGTTGATCTTCAAACCAACGAGTAATTTCTCCTTCTTTAAGAGTTGCAGCTACTCGGAGTCGCTCAAAAGCAGCTTGTTGCAGAGCTTTTCTCGCTTGAAAATAAGCAACACCTCCTACTATGCCCACGGTAATTAAAGCAAGTAACAAAAAATAGTTAGTAATTTTGGTGGTCAGAGACTGTTGCCAGTGCTTCATTGTCCATAACGCGACTGCTCAATTTTAATTTTGTCTTATTGTTTTAAATAATAAAATTAAGACCTAAACTACCATTGTTTAAAAATCTCTTCGATTCGCGCGATCGCTTCGTCAGCTGCTTGTTCGGGAGAAATTTTATTTACAATTATTCGATTTAGAGTCTTACCCCAAATATTTTCTTTTAACACTTGACTGTAGGCTGGATGATCGACAACATAAAACAAACGGGTTTGACCTTCAGTCAAAACTTTAGTTGCAAGGGCAAGATAAGGATCGCTAGTTTGCTGCCAAAAAGAATCTAACCAAACAGAGCTTTGTACTGGGAGATTCCTACTGCCAGAGGCTTTTAAATACTCGGTCATAATTTGAGGTTGAATTAAATATTGCAGAAAATCTTTGGCTTGTTGTTTATGGACTGAATTGGTAGGCATAACGGCTTGGCGGATTGGGGTTAAATAACGCATTGGTTCACCGTTAGGTTTGTTAGGAAATTCGGAAATTCCCAGTTGGTTGTAATAAGTCTCGCTGTCTTGGCGAACTGCTGAAGCAATAGAAAGGGTATTATTGGGAGTCATCAAAACCATCTGATTGAGTAAGTTGCGGTTGTTTTCTGAATTTAACCAGTTGATTGCATCAGGAGGAACATAACCTTGTTGATAAAACTGGGTGTACCAGTCCAAACACTTTATAATTCCTTGACGCACTTCAGGGCGATTGACTAATAATTTTCCTTGAGAATTGAGCAAAGATACATTGTATGCTTCCAAAATTTGTTCAAATAACAGATAGGTATCGTCTGCACCTTCCGCTCCAGAATAGGGAAATCCTAAGCCATAAACATTGCGATCGTGCTGAGTTTTTAACTTCGATTGTGCTTGCTGCCAAAATTGCCAAAAACCATCCCAATCTTGGGGAAGATCGATTTCACTTAAACCGATTGGCGCTAGTAACTTCTGCCAGTAAAAAATCAAAATAGTAGATTGATAGACTGGTACTCCATAGTAGCTACGTTTTCCTGTAACTCGATTATGGTAGGTAATTGCCTTAAGAATATTTTCCGAATAAAGCTCTTTTACTGGCTCAATTAGAGCCGAGACATCTTCTAGTTTGCCCTCCCAAGCTAAACGGGGATAGAGAATTCTCTCCGCCGAACTATTCATCACTAAGTCGGGAGGATTGCCTGCTTTAACGGCTCTTGCAATTTTTTCTGATAATTCGCTCGTGGTATAGAAAGAGAGTTTAACCTTATTTCCCGTTTGTTCTTGCCAACGATTAACAATTGCCTGTAAAGCTTCGTCTTCAGTCAACTCAAACCCCTTTTCCCACCAAATAATCAAGGCGTTAGTTTTAGTAGGAGATTCGGTAACTCGTTCGCGATTTAATTCCATTTCATTAGAACAGGCAATGATAGCCCAAGTTATTACAATCAGTAAACTGAAATGCAAATACTTTAGACCCCTGCAACGACCATAACCGAACCACATATTAAACAAATTTATTCAATCATTAACAAAAAATTGCCATACACCATAAAACTCGATCGAGAAGAACTAGGGAAGTTGTTTCACAAATTAGCAATACTTATTGCCCCTTCCGGAAAATTGCTTTAATTCGCGCGATCGCTTCATCAGCTGCTTGATTAGCAGATATGTTATCGGTAACAATACGATTGAGGGCTTTTCCCCAGATATTTTCAGCCAAGACTGAACTATAAATTGGATTTTGAACCGAATAAAATAATCTTGTTTGACCTTGAGTTAAGGTTTTAGTAGCAGTAGAAACGGGTAGATCTGTTGGTTGTGTCCAAAAAGAGTCTTGTTTAGCTGGAGTTATTACAGGTAAATAACGTCCTCCAGAACTCTTAAGATAGTTACCAATAACTTCTGGTTGAATTAAATAGGCTAGAAAATTTTTGGCTATCTTCTGATTTTGAGCTTCTGCTAGAATTACTACTTGTCTAACAGCAACTATATGGCGCATCGGTTTGCCATTAGGTTTTGTTGGAAATTCCAACATTCCCAATTTATTAGTATAAGTTTCTGGATCTTTGCGTAATGCTGTAGCAATTGAAAGAGTAGGATTGGGCGTCATTACTACAGTTCGGTTAAGAAAACTACGATTATTGTCTGGATCTAACCACCGTGTTGCCGTAGGTGGGACATATCCTTGCTGATAGAATTTGGCATACCATTCTAAACAATTAACAATAC
Organism: Pleurocapsales cyanobacterium LEGE 06147; assembly: GCA_015207585.1. Lineage (GTDB taxonomy): Bacteria > Cyanobacteriota > Cyanobacteriia > Cyanobacteriales > Xenococcaceae > LEGE-06147. Next base: position 37,621 of record JADEWQ010000050.1, read on the forward strand.
CTTGTCTTACCTTGGGATTATCAACTATCAGTTGACCTCGTGAATCGAGGATGGAGACATCGTATGCTTCTAAAATTTGTTCAAATAAATAATAAGTATCGGAAGCTCCAACTGAGATCGGTAAACCAAGGCTATAAATATTTGTTTTTCCATTATTTTGGAATTTTATTGGTAATTTTCGCCAAAATTCCCAAAATTCATCCCATTTTTGTGGAATATCTTCAGAATTTTTACCTGCTTTTTTTAACAAATCTTTCCAGTAAAAAATATGAATAGTAGCCTGATGTAGTGGAACAGCATAATAGCTACGTTTTTTTTCTACGTTGTTGTAAAGATAGGCCGCTTGCTTAGCTGTAGAAGAATAAAATTTTTCAACAGGTTTAATTACATCAGAAACATCTATAAGTTTGCCTTGCCAAGCTAGTAAAGGATACTCAGCACGACTTGAAAATAAGAGATCGGGGGGATTTCCGGCTTGAATAGCTCTATTTGTTTTTTGAGTTATTTCGTCGGCAGAATAAAAGAAAATTTCAGCTTTATTTCCAGTGTTTTGCTGCCAATCATCGACAATTTGTTGGAGAATTTCGTCTTCTTCAGCAATATAACCTTTATCCCACCAAATTTCTAAGGTTTTGTTTTCTTGAGAAGATGGAGTAGTCTGGGTAGAATTTGATTCTGATGTGAGTTGCTCGGAGTTGTTAAAATTTGTACAAGCAACCAGAATTGCAATTATTAAAAATAATAAACTAGACTGACTCAATTTATTTATTTTCATTATTAAGCAAAAAATACTTTTGACTGAAAATAAATTACTACGATTTAACAGTAAGTATTCTTTGTTTATAATTCAAATTCATAATTCTCTATTTTTAGTTCAATTGTGATGGCGATCGCGACTATTGCCACTCTTGAAAAATTGCTTCGAGTCGAGCGATCGCCTTAAAAAAAATCTTTATTTATTTCCCGATGCTAAAATTTGCTCGACTGTTAAAGACAATTCGGAAAAAGTAGATTTTCTCCATCCTGTCCGAATACCTCCTTCTCGGATACACAACCAAGGTAAATTTAAGCAATTAATTTCTCTCTCTAATTCTCGTTCGATAAATTTAGCAATTACCTGAATGTGGGTGGGTTCATCAATTCTAATCTTCCATCCACCAATTCGTAGCGGCGATCGCAATCTTCGTCATAAGCCAAATATTTCTCAAAAAAGTACAAGCATTCTGTGGTCTTTGAGGTCGTGTTAATGCTCCTTTTAACGGTAGCTTCTCTTATTTTGGCATTTCTTCTTTTACAGGAGTTGATTCAGACAATAGAACGCAAAAAATAGTTATTAGCCGTTAGCTATTGGCTATTAGTGACAAGTTAAGCGTGAAAGCTAGTTGTCAAGAGGGAAAAGGAGATAAATCGAGAGGTAGTTTGGCTCGTTTCGGGCGAGGGGATTTAACTATCCCCAAATCGCGATTTTCAGGTACAGTCAAATAAGTAAATAAGTAACCAAATGAGTCGCCAAACCTTGATTTAAAGCCTGGGTAAAATGAT
>JADEWQ010000227.1 GCA_015207585.1 Pleurocapsales cyanobacterium LEGE 06147
ATGATGTCAAATATAAAGTTGCTAATATTCTTAACTCCTTATCAGAGGATGTTATTCATTCTTTGACGGGTTGGCAATATATTTTAGATGCTTTATCTCTCTAGCTACTTTTGAGAATTGGTATTAACTCATAGTTTTTGTTTTCAGCTATTTTTAACTGGCTGATTGGTTTTCTGACGATGTTTTTAGTCTAAACTGCAGATTTAACAGCAATGAAAGAACTACAGTAGTGAAAGGCGATCGCTCTCATATCTTATTTAACTGATGGGATAATTCGTTAATTTTAGCGATCGCTGATTTGGTTAAATATTTGGACACTATACCTCTGTTAGCCGAAGAGTATCAGAGGCAGTGCTGTCGAAGGTAGCTCGCATCATTATTTATAAATATCTCCCCTCGCTCCAATTGCATAAATAATAATGTCTTTTGAATTAAAATCGATTGTAAAAATCACTCTATTTTTACCTATACGTAAACGGTAATAACCTTTCCAATCACCCTTCATTTTTTTAATATCTAGTTCAGTGAAAGGGATAATTCCTTGTTCTTCGACAGCAAGAGTAATTAATTGAATTGAAGAACGAATATTTTCAATTTCTTGAGGATTGGATTTTTCGAGAAATTTAATCGCTTGTTTGCGAAATTTTACCGCCATTTTTTATCCAATCTGTTAAATCTACTAATTCTTCCTCCTTTTCTGCTGAAGGTATACCGAATTCTGCTTTTATTTCCTGTTGTTCTTCGTCACTAACATAAGGAATCAAAATTTGACATAAATTAGCTCTTTCCTCTTGGATGACTTCTCTCATAGTTTCTTTGATTAAGGCTTTTAATTCTTGTTTTTCCATATTTTTAATATTGATAGTTATTTTGCTGCTTTAATTTTATTCGATCGCTTGTAGCGATCGCTGCTTCCGTCTCACGTCAGAAACTAAAACTCATAGGTTTCCTAACGAGAGGAAAAGTTAAGTATTGCGTCGAACTTGACAGCGATCGCCTTCTAACTTAAAACAAGAAATAACGTTGTGCCATTGGCAAAACCGTTGCGGGTTCGCAAGTCAGTAGTTCCCCATCTGCCCTCACTTCGTAAGTTTCTGGATCGACTTCTATTTGAGGAGTGGCATCGTTGAGTTTCATATCCCCCTTACTTAACTGCCGAGTTTTGGATACAGCTACTGCAGGAGTTTGTAAGCCGATTTGTTCGGGAATACCCCCATCGATCGCTGCTTGAGAAACAAAACTTAAAGAAGTAGCCGCGATCGCGCCACCAAAACTACCAAACATGGGACGCATATGAATGGGTTCGGGGGTGGGAATACTGGCATTAGGATCGCCCATTTGCGACCAAGCGATCGCTCCTCCTTTGATGACGATTTCTGGTTTTACGCCAAAGAAAGCAGATTTCCAAAGGCACAAATCGGCTAATTTTCCTGCCTCTACCGAACCGACATAATCGGCAATACCATGAGCGATCGCGGGATTGATCGTGTATTTGGCTACGTAGCGTTTGGCACGGAAATTATCATTTTCTCCCGATTCTTCAGCTAAACTTCCCCGTTGCACTTTCATCTTATGGGCGGTTTGCCAGGTACGGATAATTACTTCTCCTACTCTACCCATTGCCTGGGAATCGGAAGCAATCATGCTAAATGCCCCCAAGTCGTGCAAGATATCCTCGGCAGCTATGGTTTCCCTACGAATTCTGGATTCGGCAAAAGCCACATCTTCTGGAATGCCTTTATCCAAGTGATGGCACACCATCAGCATATCGAGGTGTTCTTCCAAGGTATTAGCAGTGTAGGGACGGGTGGGATTGGTAGAAGAAGGTAAGACATTGGCTTGAGAGCAAACTTTGATAATATCGGGGGCATGACCGCCGCCAGCCCCTTCTGTATGGTAAGTGTGGATGACGCGGTTTTTAAAAGCAGCAATGGTATTTTCGACAAAGCCAGCTTCGTTGAGAGTATCGGTATGAATAGCTACTTGCACGTCGTATTCATCCGCTACCCCAAGACAAATATCGATCGCCGCTGGAGTCGTTCCCCAGTCTTCGTGGAGTTTTAATCCCATCGCCCCTGCTTTAATTTGTTCGACTAACCCTTCCGGTTTGGAACTATTTCCCTTCCCCAAAAAGCCCAAATTCATCGGGAAAGCATCGGCTGCTTGTAGCATTCGCCAGATATTCCATGCCCCAGGGGTACAAGTAGTAGCATTGGTTCCGGTTGCAGGTCCCGTACCGCCACCAAGCATAGTAGTAATGCCCGATGCGATCGCTGTTTCGATCTGTTGGGGGCAAATAAAGTGAATGTGGCTATCTATTCCTCCTGCCGTCAGGATCGAGCCTTCTCCGGCTACGATCTCAGTGGCAGGTCCGATGATAATATCAATATTATCTTGAATGTAAGGATTACCCGCCTTACCGATCTTGTAAATCTTGCCGTCTTTAATCCCTACATCAGCTTTAACAATTCCCCACCAATCTAAAATAAGGGCATTGGTTATTACCAGATCTACTGCCCCATCTTCCCTAGATATCGGCGATTGCCCCATCCCATCGCGGATTACTTTGCCGCCACCAAACTTTACTTCATCTCCGTAAGTAGTAAAGTCTTGCTCGACTTCAATAATAAGTTCTGTATCTGCCAACCGAATGCGATCGCCAACAGTAGGACCAAAGGTTTCGGCATAGGCACGACGATCCATGCGATAACTCATGCTTGCTCCTCCAACACCCCATACTTTACTTTTAAAAAGCCTAATCTCTAGCTTAATCGGATTGCTCGATTGAGATTGAGAACTGGAGTTTTATTTATAGGAAAAAATATTTTTTGTGCCGCATTCCGCTCTTGAGAACCTATAATAATCACACTAATCTGTAACTATCTGTCTCATTCTTGCTTCTCAGCAGTCCTTCAATCTAAGTCGAAGGTTTGTGTACTGCTCCACAAGCGATGACGGTAGAGCTTACCGCCAGAGATGCGAGGTTAAGGCTAGCGTTGAAGTCGCGGTTTAACCTCATCTCACACTTTTGACAGTTGAAGATA